>CANQBJ010000023.1 GCA_947589665.1 uncultured Clostridia bacterium | reverse complement strand
CAAAAGCTTATACAAAAATAATTGTGAACGGGGCTGACTGAGAGGTCGAACCTATTCCTATAAACAAAAATTTCACCCATTACAGCAGCCTGCCGCCTGGGATATGCCGGACAACATAGCCCTTATGCAGAGTGTTGAATTAGCACAGAGATAATGATATCGGGTATATTTGTTGTAGACATTTACATATATTGTACAAAGGAGAGTGATACAATGACAGCAGTAAAAGGCTCGCCCATAATATCCATGCTAAAAGGACTCATAATAAGCTACATACTTACGGCGGCAGTATTTCTGATATATGCGCTGCTCATAACCTACACCGACGTGACCGAGGATCACATATCCACGGCTGCTCTTATAACCACAGCGGCAGTCTGTATAATATGCGGCTTTATAACGGCACGCTCTGCGGACAGCAGAGGCTTGATATGGGGCATAATATCGGGGGTATTGTATGTAGTAATGCTGCTTATAACAGGCTTTCTGCTCATTCCGGAATTTATGGCTACGACACGGTTTATAATAATGTCAGTACTTGCCGCCGCAGCAGGAGGACTTGGAGGTATAATAGGCATTAATCTAAAGCATTCCAAGTGAGCGGAAAAGAGCGATAGTGACAAAAAGCGTAAAAACAGAAACAATATTAGTCCATATAACAAGCTGTCTTGCAAGCTCCCCATGGCTGTGCATAGACTCTGCCATAATAGCGGAGCTTACGGCTGTGGGAGAGCAGAAGAAGGCAATAAGGGCGGGATAGACAGTATTGTCAATGTTTACGATACCCTTTGCCGCCAAAAGAACGGCAATACCAAGACCGATAATAGGCGTAAGCACAAGACGCCATACCACACCTACGGCAATATCGGGAGCAAGCTCCTTAACGGCGGATACCTTAAATCTGCCGCCTAACACTATAAGCGCAAGGGGAGACGCGATTTTGCCTATATTATCGATAGCGGTATAAAGAGCAGGCATATCATCCTTTATTCTGAAATCCGTAAATCTTCTCATAAACACAAGCACAACACCGCAGAACACACCTATAATAAGGGGATTTGTGACAATTGACTTGAGTATGGAGGGCACGGATATTTTTTTGCCCTCGTTGTCATAGCTGAATATCGTAAGTGTAACAACGGCAAGAATATTGAAAAGCGGTATGCCTACGGCAGAAATAAGAGCCGCATTTGCCAAGGCGGCATCTCCGCCCATAGCCTTAGCCAAAGGCAGACCTATAATGGCATAATTAGAGCGAAAGGACGCCTGTATAAGTGCGCCTCTTTTGCCTGCGTCCTTAGTGTATATAAGAATTGTAACAAGAGCAAGAAAGAACACAGCAAGTACAAGGGCAACTGCCGTAACAAGCAGCTTTACATTGATATCCTGAACATCTTCAATACCGTAGACGCTGTAAAAAAGATACAAGGGCAGAGCAAATTTGAACACAAAGGTATTTGCCTGCTTAAAAAAATCCTCCGTCAGAATTTTTGTTTTCTGTATGCCGTAGCCTGCCAGTATCACAAGCATAATAGGCAGAACGGCTTCAAGTGAAAAAATCAATGTACTCATAGAATTTCCCTTTCCATAATGCAGCTTCCGTCAAAGTCCTTTATAGTAAAAATACCGTTTTCGTATATCATATAGCTTGGCTTGTTGCCGTTTTTGGGAATAGCGACAGAGCCGGGATTGATATAGATATTATTATTTCCAAAATCCTCCATAGCTTGAATGTGGGTATGTCCGTGTATGAGAATATCTCCGCTTTTAAGCATAGGCGGATTTGAAGTATTGAAAATATGGCCGTGTGTAATAAAAAGCATTCTGTTTTTAATATACATTATCATATACTCTGCCATAACGGGGAATTCAAGCACCATCTGATCCACTTCTGCCTCACAGTTGCCTCTTACGGCAAGTATCTCATTTTTGATGCCGTTGAGAAGTGATATGACGCCTTTAGGCTCGTATCCTTTCGGCAGGTCGTTCCTCGGTCCGTGATAGAGCAGATCACCTAAAAGTATGAGCTTGTCCGCCTTTTCTTCTCTGTATTTCTCCACTGTTTTCTCCCCATAGTACAGCGAACCGTGTATATCCGATGCAAACATAAGCTTCATAAAATACCCTCCTTAACATTTCTGATTTAATTGTATCAGAAAATGTATGTTATGACAATTATTTTTGTGCATTGAGGGGGTAAATATACATTTTCCCGTGACCTGGTCACAGGAAAAAATCCGCACATCAAAAGAGCCGAGGAAATCCTCGGCTCTTTGCTTGCCCCTATATATGGCTTGATTAGCTATTTAAATTATTAAATGTAACACTATTAATTCCTGTGTCATTTTTAAGATCAAAAGTTACATTACTTGTTGCGACCTGAACAACATCAGGAGTAGAATAATTAACTATCTCTGCCTTTGGACTTGTGTATAACTTTCTCATTTCTTATTCCCTCCTTTATTAAGCTGCAGGTGTGCCAGCAGTTGTTACTTCTGTAATATTGTCATAAGACTTTGATCCATCTGTTTCAGAATAAGCAGAAACTAAAAATGATTTGCCTGCAGCACCTTCAACTTTGATCGCTCCATAATATGTTCCGGATGTTTTTTCGGCTATACTTGCGCCATTATTATTTATCTGCTCATAAACGGTATCAATATCTACATCTGTGCTGTTAACAGCTACACCGGCTGCGCTTTTTGCAGCAGCAAATCCAATATTTGTAGTATCTTTCGCATTTGTATCAGAAATTTCACCTATTACATAGACATCATTTCCGACTGTTTCAGCTTTCTTAAAAGTAAATTTTGATGTATCTGTAACAAGGATAACGATTTGACTAATATGTACAGTATCGCCTCCTGTTGTAATGTAATACTCTGAACCTGAATTTAAATTATATGGCTCCATATATCCTGATGCCTTGCCAGCAAGAGTAGTTCCAAGATCACCTGCATTGCCGAATTTTTCACTACCTGTGGATTTTTCAGCTATTTTAAGTGTTCTTGCATTACTACCACCGCTTGCAGCACAAACAATAAGCTTTGCTGTTTTTCCTTCGGGTATAGTGCCAATCTTAAACATAACAGATTTTTGAGTATCACTGCCTTTGCTAAGTGATATACCATCGCTTGAATTTACACTTGCGCTTGGTGTAAGAGCAAAATGATAATCTGATGTTGCTTTCGTATCACTTGCTAAAACATCAGTATCCATACCTGTCTTCCATGCATAGGTAGAATCAATATCTAACATTTTACCTAAAGCGCTTATTTTAATATCAATAGTTACATCACTATCTACTATCCATGTGCAGCTTCCTTCACCGTCAAGAGTCATTTCATTACCATTGATTTTAACAGAAGCAAAATAATTACTTTCATCTGTTGCTTTTGCAGTTATTTTGATTTTTGTACCACCTGCCAAAGTTTCGTCTGAATTAACTGGATCTCCGCCATCTTCCTTTGTAACAGATATTGTACCATTTTCTTCTCCTGCCTTTGTAATTGTGACTTTACCTGACTGGAATGGATATGTTTCGTCGTGTTCTTCTAATACAATTTTTGTTACCTTATAATCGCCAACAGGTGTAAGCGCAATATATTTCTGACTTTCATGCCCTGCTACGCTTTCTGATACATAAAGACCTGTCAGATCCTTTATTGTCACAGAAGTATCACTGCCGTTCATTATAAGATTATACGCGTCTGAACCTACGTTAAGAGCTCTATCAGTATGATTTGCAGGAGTTGTTGCAGTAACCTTTATCCACTTTGTAGTGTCTTTTATCGGCATATATACAAGGCTACTTTTCATTGCAAGACCATTGTCTGAATCAGAAGATATGTTCTTTGTCTTAACATAAAGTTTTCCGTCTCCCTCTGATGCAGCTATTTCAGTTCCTTCATTGTGAGTAGCGACATTAGCAAAATTCCATGTTGTAGTTGTTGTCGCCGCCATTACTCCCATGCTCATCAGACTAACACAAGAGAGCGTCATTACGAGTGCCATAATAGAGCTTAAAGCTCTTTTGAAATCTAATTTCATTTTTTAATTCCTCCCTTTCAATAAAGTTTTAGATTTCCTTGTTTTGAAAAGCCTTTATATAAGCGGGTTTAAGAGGAGTAGAAACAAATATACGTCAAATTTCAGTTTTGCGCATAGATGAGAAATTTTTGGCGTTCCTGTCGAAATATGACAACGAAATTTTACAAAATTTCTCCTGTTTCTTCCTATTATATAGGCTTATATCGGATAAGCCTCTTCGCTCTATAACAGGCATTTTCACTTGAAAAAATCAACAATTCCCCCTAAATCGGAAAAAATGAATAATTTATTTCCCCCTACTTTTATTCAGAATTGCCGTTTTCTGATATGTCAGAAGCTGCATTTTACATAAATCGTATTGTGAGAACATGACAAGGCTCAGAGGATACTAATGAGCCGAATTTATACGAAATACGCTTAAATACTGCGTCTGACCACGATTATAATCTCAAAACAGGTATAAAGCCCCTATTTTTACGATTATTACTTATAATATCATTTTGCACCGGTTTTTTCAATAGTTACAAAAAAATTTTACATTTCAAAATATAATTTTTATCATTTGCACAAATTTAATGCCATAAATTTGTGTAATGTGTATATGGGCTGCTTTTAAAATGTCGTAAAATACTACACTTCAAGGATTTATGGAAAACAGCGCCTGTTCTTTTTTTTGTAAAAAAAATTGTAAGATTTTCCTGAATTTTCCAATATCTATGCGCAAAACTGAAATTTGACGTATATTTGTTTCTACTCCTCTTAAACCCGCTTATATAAAGGCTTTTCAAAACAAGGAAATCTAAAACTTTATTGAAAGGGAGGAATTAAAAAATGAAATTAGATTTCAAAAGAATTATGAGTTCTGTTCTGGCATTTGTTATGCTTTTCAGTTCACTTGTAATGGTAAATGTTGTTAGTGTAAGTGCCAAAGATGATCCGGATGGAACGAACTATGATCAGTATGTTGCATATACCGTAGGAAGCGATGGAAAATCAGCTAAATGGGACTTTGCAGACCCAGATCATCAAGTAACCAGTAATAAATCCACATCTACAAATGGTGTTGCTGAAGGCATTGTGTTTATAGACGCTGCAAGTTTGAAAAATGATCGTACAGGTGTAGAAATAACCAAAGGCAAAAAAGTTGCTGTTCCTGTTCCGGCAGATTCAAAGGGTACGATTAAAGTAGTTGGCAATAGCACAAGTAGTAGTAAATATCTCTACATAGTCGTAGGTGGTGCTGTTCAAGATGGTAAAGGAATCATAGGTATGAATAACACTGATGGAATTACCTATAATTTTGGAGAAAAAATATATGGTACAGAACCAAAAACAACAGAAATTACAACAATGAATGGTCAGACTTACTTAGTATTCCAAGCAGCTGGTTCAAATTACAGAATAAAAACTATTGAAGTAACATTAACAGAAGGTTCATATTCAGGTGAGGATAATTCTTACAGCTGGGAAATAGATCCTTCTTCACTTGAAACCATTGTCAATGACTGCCCCGGAATAGATACAAACCAAATAAAGCTTAAGTATGATCCCAGAAATCTTTCTTCAAATGTTTTAATTTACACAGGTGTAAAATACATTGTTAATTCAGCTTACAGATACTTAGATGCAGAAGATGAAACGCAAACAGGAGTAGATGGATATTTAAGTGTAGACGAAAGTAAGAAGGTCAGCGTTAAATTAAAAAAGGAAATGTTTATAGCAACACAATCCTTACCTCTTGATAATGTAAAGGTTAAGAATGGCGCAGGCAGAATACTTCATTTACAGTGTGAACAACACCATGTTGTTTATTCCATAAAGATGGCTGATACTGCAGGCGAAGATAATTACGCATCAGCAAAAGGTATGCTTGTTGTTAATCCGGAAACAGGAATTACAGAAGTAAAAACAGATAACGGTCAATTAACACTTCCCGGAATTCATGAAGATACTTTTTTAGTAACAATGGCAGGCGGCAATATAACGCTTGATGAGGGAACGACAGGTAAAATAGGTGACACAGAACTGAAAATCCAAAGTGACGGAGAAATAATAAAAGCAACATTTGCAGAAGATGTACAAGACAATATAAAAGCAAATGATTCAGAGGAAAAGGATCTTGCAGATTTTAAGGCACTTACAGCAGCAGACAAAGAACCGCTTATGACAGGTACTATTATAGCAAATGCTTTTAAAGTAGTGGGTGCTGCAAATGAAGATGATGTTTTCCTTGTAAGAACTGATGACTACGCAGACCCACAGATGGGCAGTAATGTAGATGCTCTCGAATTTACTGCAAACACAGGTCTTGAATTTACTGTTGACGATAGTATAGAAAAAGCCCTTTCATTAAAGCTTAAGGTAAGTTCAGCTGACGAAGAAAAAACAGCTATTATAGGACTTGAAGACCAAACAACGAGGGCAGCTTCTCCCGAAACATTTACAGTTCCAACAGATGCTGAAGATGGATATGTAACATTTACGGGTCTTGAAGGCGGTCATACTTATCAGATACTCAATAAGGGTGTTGCCGATACTAATGCTAACTTAAGATTATATACGGCTCAGTTTACAGAAGAAATACCGCCATCAACTACTACAGAAACCAAGGTTTGGGATTTGAAAAATGATGGCAGTGGTGTAAAAGCAGGTGATCTTGGTAATGGTTTATATGCAAGTGTAGATATGCCATATAATACTAGTGATACAGCAAACTTTGTTCAAAATCCAAATGATAACGGTTCATATAATGATGGTGGAATTCCGGGAGGCTCATATATGAAGCTTGTTCCGGCTGTAAACGGAACATGGACTGTTGGTTGGAGGGCAGGCGGCAATAAAAATGTATTCTATCTTACAGATACAGGCAGCACAGGTACAACAACTACAAAGAAGGATATACAAACAACGGATTCTGGTGTTAGTGAAAATGTATACAAGGTAAGTAATGTTGAAGTAGAAGCAGGAAACACATACTACTTCATGGGTACAGGAACAAAGCTTCAGTATACATTCATAGCCTTTACAAAGGAGGGTGACGAACCTAAGTTTACTACTTCTGAAACTATCAAGAAGATAGGTAGTGACATTTATATAATAGGCGAAATACCTACTGCCAATAAAGATGATGTAACAGAAGTAGGCTTTAATGTAGCCAAAACTCAGGGCGGTACATTGGCAGACGATCAGGATACAACTAATTCTCATATAGATATGGATACGGTATTCTCTGAAATTAAAAATGGTGAAACAACTATTGCCAGTGGCGGAGAGAAGTACTATGCAGCAGCAAAAATCACAGGTGCTGTTGATCAAGCATTGTTCTATGCGGTTCCATATGTAAAGACGACAGATGGAAAAACAATTTATGGTCCTGTTGCGGAAATTAATCCGGCAAGTGCAACTGAATAAAGGAGGGAATAAGAAATGAAAAAGTTATACACAAGTCCAAAGGCAGAGATAGTTAATTATTCTACTCCTGATGTTGTTCAGATTGGTCAGAGCAATATACTTAACTTCAACAACAGTCCGGAAGCTGCCGCAAATGTTACAATTCAATATAGTGCAATACATAAATAATTCTAAATTGCCAAGAGCCGAGGAAATTTTCCTCGGCTCTTTTGATGTGCGGATTTTTTCCTGTGAAATAGAACGACCCTTCCACCAACCTTCGGCGTCAGCACTTTCGGCTTCGCCGAAAGCCGACCTACGGTTTATCAGAACTTTTACCTTCGGTAAAAGCGATACTTCGTATCGTCGGATAAATCTTTCCGATTCAATTCCGATAAATCTTTCGGTGCAATGTCCCCCTCCCCTTAATGACCTCTCCACCGCCTAACGGCGGTCCCCCTCCCCTGATTAGGGGAGGCTATGCAACGCAAAGGCAGTACTTAGTTGTCAATTTTTTTAAGTAAATAAGGGATTTTGCAAAGCACCTACCTAAAGCTCCCCTAATCAGGGGAGCTGTCAGCCGCGGCAAAAGCTTATATAAAAATAACTGTGAACGGGGCTGACTGAGAGGTCGATACTAACATAAACAAAAATTTAGGAGTTTATTTCTGTAACCAGATCACAGGAAAATGCATATTAAGTTGAAAAAGCTATTCATACCCCATATTATTTCGGCAATTCTATAACGGGCTTATCCTTCTTTGGTCTATACAGCACAAATTTTCTGCCTATGACCTGCACTACCTCCGCTCTTGCTCTTGCGCCTGTAGTTTCGGCTACATATCTCACATCGTCAAGGCAGTTGTCAAGTACGTTTACCTTTATAAGCTCTCTTGCCTCAAGGGCCTCAGATACGCTTGCGACCACCTCAGGGGTAACACTGCCCTTGCCTATGGAAACAACAGGTGTTATCTTACTTGCCATTTTTCTCAAAAACGCTCTTTGCTTGCTTGTCATAGTGCTGCCTCCTTAGTGATAGAATTCAAATTCAAGGTCGTATATCTTGACGGTATCGCCTTCCTGTATACCCTTTTCCTCAAGGGCAGCTATAATACCCTTTTCCCTTAAATACTTCTGGAAAAAGGCAAAGCCCTTTTCTGTGTCTATGTTGGTATAACCCATCATTTTTTCAACACCTGTTCCCTCTACAACAAAGTAGTGATCGCCGTACTGCTCAATAGTAAAGGGTGCTGTGTCCTCGACTACCTCGTCATACTCCTCGTAGTCCTCATCGAAAACGATGTCATCGGGGTAGTCCTTAAGAAGAGCCGCTACGGCAGCAAGCATTTCGTCAAGACCTGTATTGGTGGCTGCCGATATGGGAAAGACCTTTATAGTATCGGACTCGTACCTTGCTTTTATTTTTTCGTAGTTTTCTTCGGCGTCGGGTATATCCATTTTGTTGACGGCTATTACAGTAGGGCGCTTTGAAAGTCCCTCCTTGTACTTTTCAAGCTCGTCATTTATCTTTTCTATATTGTCTATGGGGTCGGTGCCCTCAAGAGCAGCGCCGTCTACAACGTGTATAAATACCTTAGTCCTCTCAACGTGCCTTAAAAACTCATGGCCTAAGCCTACACCTTCGCTGGCGCCTTCTATAAGTCCCGGTATATCCGCCATTACAAAGTCCTCACCCCAGCGGCTCCTTACAACACCCAGATTGGGAGAAAGTGTTGTAAAGTGATAATTGGCTATTTTGGGATTGGCATTTGTCACCATAGACAGTATTGTGGATTTGCCTACATTCGGAAAGCCTATAAGCCCTACATCCGCTATAAGCTTAAGCTCCAGTATAATGTCATATTCCTTGGAAAGCCTGCCTCTCTCGGCATATCTGGGCGCCTGTCTTGTAGGTGTGGCAAAGTGCTGATTGCCCTTGCCGCCCTTACCGCCTTTTATAAGGGTCTTTGTCTGACCGTTTACCGTAAGGTCTGCCATTATCTTGTTGCTGTTTGCCTCTCTTATGACTGTGCCTACAGGCACCTTTATTACAACGCTTTCACCATCGGCGCCTGTGCAGTTCCTTTTGCCTCCGTCACCGCCGGGAGATGCCTTGAACATTCTTTTGTATCTGAAATCCATAAGGGTATTCATATCCTCGTCGGCTACAAATATAACATCACCGCCCTTGCCGCCGTCACCGCCGTCGGGTCCGCCGTGGGTTATATACTTGGCTCTGTAAAAGCTTACTGCACCGTTGCCGCCGTTTCCGCCCTTAATGTGTATCTTGGCTCTGTCTACAAACATATTATCACTTCCTTTCAACTCTTAATATTCTATACAACTTTCCTCTGTTTACACTTATAAAAATAAGGGGATGTCAATACAACATCCCCAAAATCACATATATTACTCAGCTACAGGGTATACGGAAACCTGTTTCTTAGCCCTGCCCAGTCTTTCGTACTTAACTCTGCCGTCAACAAGAGCAAAAAGTGTATCGTTGCCGCCCTTGCCTACGTTGAGACCCGGATGTATCTTAGTACCTCTCTGAGTGTAAAGAATATTGCCGGCTCTTACGACCTGACCGTCGGCTCTCTTAGCGCCTAATCTCTTGGACTCTGAGTCACGGCCGTTCTTGGTAGAACCAACACCCTTTTTATGAGCAAATAACTGAAGGTTAATTCTAAGCATCACTGCACCTCCTAATCAATTACAACAATTTCATTACTATAACTTTCTTCAATAGATCTGTACCCAAGAACAAGGCTTTCCATAAGAAGCTGAGCTTTGCCCTCATTGTCGTACTCAACTATGTCAAGTACGGCATCGCCGCCGCTTTCCGCACAGTCAAAGCTGAAAAGCGCTGATGTAAGGCTTTCTATACTGTTGACTGCATTGAGCAGAAGTATGGACACTGCCGAGCATACAACGGGATCACCGTGATTTTTCACACTGACTGAGGATATCTTGTTTTGGGTATCTCTTTTTATTCTGATCTCGATCATAAATTAGCCGTTGATCTTGTCTATCTTTAACTTAGTGAAGGGCTGTCTGTGTCCGTTCTTCTTGTGGAAGCCCTTCTTAGGCTTGTACTTGTAAACGATGACCTTCTTAGCCTTACCGTCGCCTATAACAGTTGCGTCTACAGTTGCAGCAGAAGCATCTGCGCCAAACTTGCAGCTGTCACCGTCACATACAGCTATTACCTTATCAAAGGTATATTTGCTGTCTGCCTCAACGCCTAATTTCTCAACGGTGATAACATCGCCTTCAGCTACCTTATACTGCTTTCCGCCTGTTTCAATGATTGCGTACATTCGGGTACACCTCCTTAAACAAAACTCGCCGAGTTTGGTGTGATAAAATCAACTTAAAAACCTATTCGTGCGGCATAACATATAGAGTATAACACAGTAGGGATAATTTTGTCAAGAGAAAAGTCTGATATTTTTTATACCACAAGTATGCCCTCTCTGTATTCTGCGCCCTTGCCTATGCCAAGGGGTATATTGTATATATCCGTTGCCCTTATCTCCTGACTGAGCAGGTCTTCATTTTCCTTTACATTTGTGATAACGGGCAGGCTTGCTTTTTGGGTAAGCTCGCTTAAAAGATGTGTGCTGTCCTTCCTTATGCCCAGCACCCGTATGTATGAAGGAGCTTTTTTCTGCTGCTCTTTGGTAATGCCTAAGAGTATATGTAAAAGTCCTCTTTGTATCTTTGTATGAGTATATCTCTTTGTCTTTATCTTGTTTACAAGACGGCTTATCCTTTCGCCCTCTGCCTCTGATGTTATTCTGTTTTCTATACCCTCTGTGATATCGGCGATCTCTGAAAGCTCTTCGCAGGACCTTGTCCTCAGTATATAGTGGAGTATAGATGAGTAGTCGTCTATGCTCGGCGGCTTTTTTATACCTCTTATAATGTCCTTGCAGTTATCGGGAACAGAGTCAAGGGCAGTTTCTATTTGCTTTCTTTCCGCCGCCTTCCTTATGGCGGCTGATGAGGATATCTCGCCTGTAAGTATTGTACTGTTGTACTGAGAGGTCTTTCTCTCTACAGTATAGGGTACTATGTCGCTGCCCTTAAGCGCAAGCATATATTCAAGGGCAAGTATGTTGTTGGACAGACTTAAATAATTCAGATTTTCAAAGGGTATTGCCAGAAATGCTGCAAGAGCATGCTGTCTTGCCAAGGGATATGACAAGCCCTCGTCAAGATAATGCCTGAGTTCATTTTTATAGCCCTTTGGCTCATCGTGAAGAATATCCATAAGCCTTGCAAAGACATCTGTATTTCCTGCCTCGCTGCCGAAGGATATACTGTCCGCTATGCCCATAGCCTTTATTATACCCACTGCGCCCTTGGCAAATATATCCGCAGAGCTTGTGGCATACTCCACAGGCAATTCGACCACCATATCGACGCCGTTTAAAAGAGCGCATTTTGTTCTGGTCAGCTTGTCCGCAAAGGCAGGCTCTCCCCTCTGTACAAAATTGCCGCTCATTACTGCTATTATGTTGTCACAGCCTGTTATTTTCCTTGTTTCGTCTATGTGGTATTTATGTCCCTTATGAAAAGGATTGTATTCCGCTACTATCGCCGTATTCAAATTATCCCCTCCCTGTAGTCTATATATCCAGTATAATACATAATGAAAAATTTTACCATAAATTTTTAAAAAAATTGTTGTGAAATTGTGGCATAAGGTTTATAATAATGTTAGCTATGGGTGATTGCCCAATATTAAATATGAAAGGAGAAAATTTTTATGAGTATTTTAGACAGCCTTAAGGCTAAGGCTAAAGCTGACAAGAAAACTATCGTGCTGCCCGAGTCTATGGACAAGAGGACCTATGAGGCGGCTGAAAAGATTTTAAAGGAGGGCATTGCAAATCTTGTAATTATCGGCACTCCTGAGGAAATAGCAGAAAACGGCAAGGGTTATGACATCTCAGGCGCAACTATCGTCGATCCTTTCAATGACCCTAACAAGCAGAAATATATTGACAAGTTCGTTGAGCTCAGAAGCAAGAAGGGCGTTACTGCTGAAATGGCTCAGAAAATGATGGAAGAGGACTATATGTACTATGCTTGCCTTATGTGTAAGTGCGGCGATGCCGACGGCGCTGTTTCAGGTGCGTGCCACTCTACAGGCAACACTATCCGTCCCGCTTTGCAGCTACTTAAGACTAAGCCCGGCATAAGCTCAGTTTCAGGCTTTTTCCTTATGGAGGTACCTGATTGTGAATTTGGCGACAACGGTATTTTCGTATTTGCTGACTGTGCCGTAAATCCCGATATCGACGCTCCCAAGCTGGCTGAGATAGCAGGTCTTTCAGCCCAGTCCTTCAAGGCATTTACAGGCGGCGAGCCTATAGTTGCCATGCTTTCCTTCTCATCTAAGGGCAGCGCCAAGAGCGACAGCGTAACTATGGTAGCAGACGCTGTAAAGATGGCTCAGGAGAGATTTCCTCAGTACAATATCGATGGCGAATTACAGCTTGACGCGGCTATCGTTCCCAACGTAGGCGCTTCAAAGGCTCCCGGCAGCCCTGTTGCAGGCAAGGCAAACACTCTTGTATTCCCTAGCCTTGAGGCAGGCAATATCGGTTATAAGCTTGTTCAGAGACTTGCAAAGGCTGAGGCCTATGGTCCCGTATTACAGGGCCTTTCAATGCCTGTCAACGACCTTTCAAGAGGCTGCTTTGCAGATGATATTGTAGGCGTTGTAACAATGACGGCGGTTCAGGCTCAGTTAGCAGATTAATATTCAGTATAAAGGAGAAAATAAATGAAGATTTTAGTTATAAACTGCGGCAGCTCATCATTAAAGTATCAGCTGTTCGATATGGACACAAACGAAGTTCTTGCAAAGGGCTTATGCGAAAGAATAGGTATAGAGGGTTCTAACCTCCAGCACACGGCTGCAGGCAAGGAAAAGGTTACATTCAATCAGCCTATGCCTACTCATAACGAGGCTATACAGCTTGTTATGGAGACCCTTGTATCACCTGAGTACGGTGTTATTAAGAGCGTTGACGAGATCGGCGGTGTAGGTCACAGAGTTGTACACGGCGGCGATAAGTTTGCAAGCTCAGTTATAGTAGATGACAATGTAAAGGATGCTATTAAGAGCATATTCGACTTAGCTCCTCTTCACAATCCGCCGAACCTTATGGGTATTGAGGCTTGCGAGAAGATCATGCCCGGTACTCCCAATGTAGCGGTATTCGACACGGCTTTCCATCAGACTATGCCTGCAGAGGCTTATATGTACGCTCTGCCCTATGAATACTATGAGAAGTACGGCGTAAGAAGATACGGCTTCCACGGCACAAGCCATAAGTACGTTACTCAGAGAGCCATAGCTATGTTAGGCGGCAAGGCTGAAGGTACTAGGATAATCACCTGTCACTTAGGCAACGGCTCTTCCATTGCGGCTGTAAAGGACGGCAAGGTCATAGATACTACTATGGGTCTTACTCCCCTCGCAGGCTTTGAAATGGGTACTCGCTGCGGCGACATCGATCCCGCTATCGTTCCTTTCATAATGAAGAAGGAAAACCTTACTCCCGATGAGATAGACAATGTTATGAACAAGAAATCAGGCTTACTTGGTGTTTCAGGTCGTTCAAGCGATTTCAGAGATGCTGAGGAGGCTGCTGACAACGGTGATGAGAGATGCAGACTTGCCCTTGATATGTTCAGATATCAGATAGCTAAATTCATAGGCGCTTACTATGTAGCTCTCGGCGGCTGTGACGCTGTTGTATTTACGGCAGGAATCGGTGAGAATAACTCAGGCCACAGGGCAGCTATATGCGAATACTGCAAGTGCTTAGGCCTTGAGATAGACCCCGAACTCAATGCCCAGAGAGGCAAAGAGATCGACTTTGCTACCAAGAATTCCAAGATAAGAGCGCTTCTTATCCCCACAAACGAGGAGCTTATGATAGCTCAGGATACTAAGGAATTACTTGAGAAATAATTCTTGACAAACAAATAAAGAAATAGTATAATATACGGTGATGTGTTATTGGGGTATATGCCCCGATAAGCGGAACAGGAGTGTAATTATGCTTATCGATGTGAGAGATATTGCCGACAGACGGAAGGATTTTTCCTTTAATGAGGATTTAACCCTTTCCCGCAGTGGTATTGATATTCCCTGTACCGTAGCTGTTACGGGTCAGGTATACAAGGCAAATGGCGATTATATCACAGAAGGCAGTATCAAAGCGGTTTTAAATTTGAGTTGTGATCTATGTCTTACCTCCTTTAAATCCGAGCTTGATATGGATCTTAATGAGGTGTACAGCGAAACACCCGATCCCGATAAGGAGCTTTGGGAGCTTTCGGATAAGACCATTGATTTAAAGCCTGCTGTTATAGCAAACATTATGCTGTCATTGCCTATGCAGGTTCTGTGTTCCGAACAATGTAAGGGTCTGTGTCCTAAGTGCGGACATAACTTAAATGATGGAGATTGTGGCTGTGACAGGGGTTACGTTAATCCACAATTTGAAGGTTTATTAAAGCTTTTTAACGATGAGTAAAATCAAGGAGGTGTATTGCAATGTCAATTTGTCCAAAGGGCAGAATGTCTAAGTCAAAGAGAGATAAGAGAAAGGCTCAGAGCTGGAAGATAGCTACTCCTACATTGGTAGCCTGCAGTAAGTGCGGCGAATTAATGATGCCTCACAGAGTTTGCAAGAATTGTGGTTCTTACAACAAAAAGTCAATAGTTAATGTAGACTGATCAATAATAAAACTCCCCGACGATTATCGTCGGGGTTTTTATTTGCAATATCGAAATATTGTTTTTTCGACAGTCTGAAGGGGCGGTTTAAACACCGTCCCTTATTATATCGCGCATATATTCAATAAGACTGCGCATAGCTTCTCTCTTGGAGGCTGCATTTATTTTCACACGCATTTCGGCGCTGTGGGGCAGACCCTTTATATACCAGCCCATGTGCTTGCGCATTTCTCTTATGCCTATGACCTCGCCCTTATAGTCCGCAAGCATATCCATATGCCGCTCTGCCATATTAAGCCTGTCCTCCCAGGAAGGCTCAGGCAAAAGTATACCTGTTTCCAGATAGTGAACAGTCCGTTCGAATAAAAAAGGATTTCCCTGGGCGCCTCTTCCTATCATAACAGCGTCGCAGCCTGTGTATTCAAGCATTTTTTTTGCATCTAAGGGTGTGAAGATATCGCCGTTGCCTATAACGGGGATATTTACGCTTTCCTTTACAGCCTTAATAATGTCCCAGTCGGCCTTGCCGGAATAATACTGCTCCCTTGTTCTGCCGTGTACCGTTATGGCGGCAGCGCCGTTTTCCTCGGCAATACAAGCTATTTCAAGAGCGTTTAAATGGCTGTTGTCAAAGCCCTTTCTGAACTTTACGGTAACAGGCTTGCGCGATGCAGACGCAACAGCGTTTATAATTCTTCCCGCAAGCTCAGGATCGAGAGTAAGAGCGGAGCCTTCGCCGTTTTTAACTATCTTGGGGGCAGGACAGCCCATATTTATGTCTATAATATCTATGTCCTCATAGTCATTAAGGCGCCTTGCCATATCCGCCATTATATCGGGTTCATGACCGAATATCTGTACTGCGCAGGGTCTTTCGGTCTGCTCTACCTCCAGCAGACGAACTGTGTTTTTACTGTTGTAGTGCATACCCTTTGCGCTTACCATTTCGGAATACGCAAGACCGCAGCCCATTTCCCTGCATATGGTCCTGAACACCTTGTCTGTTATGCCTGCCATGGGCGCCAGAAATACATTGTTGTCGGGAGCCACATTACCTATTTTCATTGAAATCACCCTTTATAAAGGTTCTGTACCACAGCGAAAGAGAATGAAAAAGCTTTTCGTTCTCACGCTCTACATAGCCTACTTCCATTTTAGCGCCTATCTCGTCATAGAGAAAATCATCGGGCTGAGAGCTTACCTCTATATACACATCGGCAGTTTCCTTATAAAAGCCTATGATCGCAATGCCTCTTGTTTTTTCTGCAAGGCATACGGTTATTACTCTCAGGTCCTTTTTTACCTCCTCGGGCAGTCTCGCAAATTTATCATTTAAAAAATATCCCTGCTTGTAATAACTGGCAGAGCATAATATGTCCTTGTTTTCCATATGTTTTTCTCCTAAATGTATTTATTGTCCTCAAGTCTTAAAGATACCTCGCCCGATAGTACAGGCACTATGCTTGTTTCGGTCTCTATAAGAAGCTCGCCGTTGTCATTTACGCCAAGAGCCTTCCCCTTTATAGCTTTATTCCCCGTTGTGCGCACAATCCTGCCTATGTTAATGCAAAGGCTGTTGTAGTCCTCCTTAACTGCGGAAAAGCCGCTTTTACAGTAAAGTCTGTAGTATTTCATAAGCTCGGAAACTATTTCGTCTATAAAAATGCTTCTTCTGTATTTTTGCCCTGTTTCCGTATATATAGAGGCAGCCTTGTCCTTAAGCTCTCCCTCAAAGCTCTCCCTGTTTATGTTTACGCCTATGCCTGTGACTACATATCTTATACGCTCTATCTCGGCGCTCATTTCCGTAAGTATGCCGCACAGCTTTTTGCCGTTTACTATAACATCATTGGGCCATTTTATGCCTGCGTCAAGGCCTGTAATGCTCTTTACCGCCTTAGCCACGGCAATGCCTGCTATAAGCGTAAGCTGAGGCGCCTCCATAGGGCTTATGTCGGGCTTAAGCACTATGCTCATATAAAGGTCCTTTGCCCTGTCTGAACTCCAGCTTCTTCCAAGCCTGCCCTTGCCGCCGCTCTGATAGTCGCTCACTATTACAAGCCCGTCGGTACAGCCCCTTTCAGCCTGTCTTTTGCCCTCCTCGTTTGTAGAGTCTACTTCCTTAAAGCAAATAATGTTGCTGTAGCGCACTTCATTTTCGTTGAGTACATCTCTGTTGTCTATAAGGCGGTAGCCCCGCTTGCTGACAGAGCTTATGTTGTAGCCCTCTTCCTTAAGCCTTGTTATGCTCTTCCATATGGCAGCCCGCGATACTCCCAGCATATTGCCAAGCTCCTCGCCGGACACGTAGTCGTTTTTTGCTCTTAGTATATTCAGAATATCATATCTCATAGCTATCACCTTAATTTATTGTACTCTATAATAACAAAATTTGCAAATATTAATAATTTATTTTTACAAGTGTTAAATACATACAAAGTAAATTTTACCTATTGACATATAATTATTTTATAATTATAATATAATTATGGATACAATAAAATTTGAATGGGACAATAAAAATCAGAGTCAGAACAATATTATATTAGAGGTGAGTATTATGAAAGATGAGTATGATTTTACAGAAGCAAGGAAAAATCCTTATGCAAAAAAGCTGAAAAAACAAATTACAATAAACATTGACAGTGATATAATAGACTATTTTAAGGCACAGGCACAGGCATCGGGCATCCCTTATCAGACCCTTATAAATTTATATCTTGCAGATTGTTCCGAAAACAAGAGAGAACTTAAATTGTCCTGGACATAATTATATTCGTTAAACTTTTGAAAGTGAGAAGCTATTACGGTTTCTCATTTTTTTGTTGCATTCCATAATAACAAAATTTGCAAATATTAAAATAATATTGTATACTAAAATAAAAGGAGTGTGATTTTTATGATAAAAGGAATAGGAACAGATATAATAGAAATAGAGAGAATAAAGAAGTCCGCGGAAAAACAGAGCTTTTCCGACAGGATATATACAAAAAAGGAGCAGAGCCTTTTCCACGGTCATAACTATCAGACCTTAGCAGGCAATTTTGCCGCAAAGGAGGCTGTTGCCAAGGCATTGGGTACAGGCTTCAAGGGCTGCTCTCCTGTGGAAATAGAGATACTGAGGGATGAAAACGGAAAGCCCTATGTTAATTTATACGGAAATGCAAAGGGTATATTTGAATATATGGGAGGCAAAAGCATAGCCGTGTCCATATCCCACAGCAATGAAAATGCCGTTGCCTTTGCAGTTATCGAATAGAGGTGTACATATGTATATACTGACGACCGATGAAATGAGAGAAGAAGAAAGGAAAGCCATAGAGGATAAGGGCATACCCTCTCTTCTGCTTATGGAAAATGCCGCAAGAGGCGTGACAGAGGAAATACTTAAGCTCAATGTAAGCTCCGCCCTTATTTTTGCTGGAAAGGGAAATAACGGCGGCGACGGACTGGCAATAGCCAGGCTCCTTATGGCAAACAGCATAAGAGTAAAGGTCATATTTATAGGCGAAAGGGAAAGGGCAACACCCGACTGCCTTAAAAACCTTGAGATACTGGAAAGCTATAGTGCGGATATAGTTTATAATGACATAAGCTGTCCCATAGGGCATTATGACATAGTGATAGACGCTCTTGTAGGTACAGGGCTGAAAAGTAAGCTAAACGGCAAATATATAGATATAGTGAACAGAATAAACGAAAAGGCAAAGACAGTGCTTTCTGTAGACTGTCCCACAGGCATAAACTGTGATACCGGAGAGGACTATGGCATAGCCGTAAATGCAGACATAACGGTTACATTTCATCTGCCTAAGAGGGGACTTCTGCTCTATCCGGCATATTCCCATATAGGAAAGCTTAAGGTAAAGCACATAGGCATACCGCAGACCTCAGAATTTAACTGCTTTACGCTTGACGATGTTCGCCTGCCTGCCAGAAGGAAGGATTCCAATAAGGGTACCTACGGCAGAGTACTCCTTGTATCGGGCTGTGATACTATGGCAGGAGCAGCCGTAATAAACGGAAGAGCCGCATACAGGTCAGGAGCGGGTCTTGTGAATATATGCTCTTCGGACCATGTTATTGACGTAGTTCACAACACACTGCCTGAGGCTGTTACATCAAGGCTTGACAGCATAGATTATAACTACGGCAATGTTACTGCCATAGGCTCAGGCATAGGCATAAGCGATAAAAGCCGTCAGCTTGTTAAAGCTGTGATCGGAAATACTGGGCATACTATAGTTGCCGATGCCGATGCTCTCAATATTATGGCAGAGGACAAAAGCCTTATTGAATTCAAAGGTGTTATAACTCCCCACATTAAGGAAATGAGCAGGCTTACAGGTCTTGATACCGAGTATATAAAGGGCAATATGATAAAGACCGCAGTGGATTTTGCAAGGGAATATAATACAGTTGTGCTGCTTAAGGACGCCCACAGCGTTATAGCATCGCCTGAAGGTAAGGTGTGCATAAACACAACGGGTACTCCTGCCATGAGCAAGGGCGGTACAGGAGACTGCCTTACAGGACTTATTGCAGGGCTTATAGCCCAGGATACGGAGGTATTTGACGCAGCCTGCCTCGGCGCATATATAAACGGTCTTGCAGGGGAAAAAGCGGCGCATAAAAAGGGAGAGTACGGCATACTTGCCACGGATATTACAGAAAATATACCTCTTGTTATGGAAGAGCTGAAACAAAAATGTAACAAAAATAACCTTGAAATTTAATGAAATAGGGAGTAAAATGTTATTTGTGTAAAAATGTAATCAGAGGTGGAAATTATGTCAGTGTTTTTCTATAAAACATTTGGTATGGATATATACTTCTTTTTAAACTGTTTTTTCATATACAGCTTTTTCGGATGGATATTTGAATGCATAGTTATGAGCTATGAGGAGAAAAGACCTGTAAACAGAGGCTTTATCCGCGGCCCTCTCTGTACCATATACGGCGCAGGGGCATTGGGCGTATACTTCCTATTACAGCCTATAGCGGAACACAAGGTGCTTTTATTCCTTGCAGGCGCAGTGCTTGCCACTGTGTTTGAAATGCTTGTGGCTTGGCTTATGACAAAGCTTTTCGGATATTTCTGGTGGGATTATAACAATAAGCCCTTTAACTACAAGGGTGTTATCTGTCTTGAAAGCACAATATGCTGGGGCGTTATGACTACGCTTACATTCCTGTTTTTCCAGCCCTTTGTTGAAAAGCTTGTAAATATATATTACGCTCAGTATGGCAAGGTCGTTGCCGTAGCTGTGCTGGCGCTTTACTGCATAGACTTTTCAACAAGCTTTTACAAGGCGTTCAATGAAAGAGAGAATAAAGTTTCCGAGGACGAATATATTGATGCCGAGGAACAATATCAATAAAAACTGCCGTGCTTACGGCAGTTTTTAGCATGTCGATAAAATCGACACCTTGAAAGAAATGCCCAAAGACATTTCTTTCAGATAGCTAAGGTTTGGACCAGCGCTTTTTTGTAAGCTGTTTACCTTAGAAATTTATTAGTCAAATTTTTCTAAATACATATCTGCAAGATATCAGCCGCCTAATGTTACGTCCTGGCTCTGATACCAATTTAGTGCCATATCTATATGCTCATCCTTATACTCAGGCCACATAGCGTCTACCACATAGAAATCGGCATATACGCTCTGCACAGGCAGAAAGCCCGAAAGCCTTCGCATACCGCCCCAGCGAATTATAAGGTCTATACGGGAAATATCGGCGCTGTTGTAATAGGAGACCGACTTGTTCTGCGTTTTAAGGTCCCATTCCCAGCTGTAGTTAATAAGAAAATTTACTCTTGTTCCGCCCTTGTTGAATTTCTGTCTTGTTGTTAGATCCATAAGCTCACGGGGGAACATATCGGAACCTGTGTTGCCTACAACAAGTATCTCCGCGTCCTCTTTCCTGATGATATCCACCATTTCAACACAAGCCTTTGTAAAGGCAAGGCGCTGTGCCGCAGGGCGCTTTGTGTTGTCTGCGGTAAAGCCGTATATACTCAGCTCCTCTACTCCCAGCCTCTGACAATACTTAAAGGCTGAAAGCCCCGGCATAAGGCCTTTCGCATAGCCCTTGTCCTTAGTCATGGAATTTGAGACCGCCCATCTCCTGTTGCCGTCAGGTATAATTCCTATATGCCTTGGTATTCTCATAAAATCACCTCAATAGATTTATACCCATATCGAGGTAATTTTAAACAAGGGTTTTTCCGTCCAATACAGCCTCCTTAAGACAGTCTCCTTCATACCTCAGCTTAAGAGAAAAGAAGGGCGCATCCTCCATAAGCAGGTGAAGAAATATTTTATCGCCTTCCCAAAGGTCAAGAGCATAGAGCTTGTCCTTTTCTATCCATTCCAGCTTTCCCTCGTCGCAGTCCGTAATGCTGCCCTTAAATTTATCCGCCGTATAAAGGCACATATATTCCGTTTCGTAATTATCGGCAAGAAATGTGACAATGCCCCTGAATTTGTAGTCAATAAGAGTAAGCCCCGTTTCTTCTCTGACCTCTCTTAAAAGACATTCCTCGGGACTTTCCCTTTCCTCAAAGTGACCGCCTACACCTATCCACTTATCCTTATTTATATCGTTTTCCTTGGATATCCTGTGGAGCATAAGATATCTGCCGTCCCGCTCTATATAGCAAAGAGTTGTCAATTTCATACTAATCTACCTTTTCTATAGTCACCTTATTATCCTTTACAATAGAAGATATGCCCTTTTCCGCCTTATCGTAAAAGGTATTGAAAAGCTTTTCGGAAAGAGCCTTATCCCCTGCGTCTACAGTTATTCTTATAACATTGTTGTATCTGCCGTCCTCGGCTGCCTTTTCCATATCCTTTACTCTTTCAACGGTTATCTTGCCTGTGTCCTCAGGCTCTATGCCTATTTTCTGCTTTATTGATGTGGTGTTCATCAGCCTTACGAGCATATCTCCGAAATCCGAGTCAAAGCTGTAGGTTATGCTTAAAAGCTGTGAATAGGAGGTGTCCTCCCCATCGCTGCCCGTCTCTTCATTTTTCTTGCCGCAGGCAGTAAATAAAATACATACAAGGATAAGGGCAATTAATAATTTTTTCATACAAAATCTCTCCTTTTTTATTGTAATTTATATCCTGTTGTGTTAGTATAGGAACAGGAGGTGTTAATTATGGATAACAATATAAATGACGATGTAATTCCCGAAACAAATACACAGAAGCCCGATCCCGACAGCGTTGTGGACAGCATACCCGAAAGCGCTCAGACTATCGGCGGAGAAAACACATCCTCAACAGCATACAGCACGACCGGCGAAGCAGAGCCAAGCTCCGTTATGGCTATAGCCTCTCTTGCCCTCGGCATATTCTCGGTAGTGTGCTGCTGCACGGTGATCCCTGCAGTGACCTCAGCCGTAATAGGTCTTATACTTGGTATAATCTCTATAAGGAACAACTACGGCGGAAAGTCCCTTGCTACGGCAGGCATCATATTCTCTGCCATAGGTCTTGTAATAGGCGCACTCACAGGGCTGATCGGAATAATAGGCTCTGCCCTATCTGGAATTCTCAACTATAGAGTTCATTTTTAAAAAAAACTTATAAAATTTCTAAACACATAGTACAAAACAAGTATTATACCGAATACTATCCAGAACCAAGGGCTTCTGGGTAGTATTTTTTTGTTCAGGACATATTCAAAATAACAAAGAACACATATAACTGCCAGAGCGCAAAGTCCTAAATTGTACCTAAGCGCCATTATAAATCTGCCGTGAAGTACGGAAAGCACTGCTCTTGTAGAGCCGCAGCCGGGACAATACATACCTGTATATTTCAGAAACAGGCATTGAGGCAGTTTTGCCGCTATGTCCTCCGCCGTAAAATACAAAAACACAAAGGATGCCAGTACGATAACAGGCACACCTATGATTACAAGCCTTCTCATAATATCTCCTTAAGCCTGTGCAGGTCCTCTATGTACACGGGACCCTTTGCCCTGTCATATATAACGGACGCAGGGTGATAGAGCGGGAATATTTTCATATCGTCCCTTTCTATAAGCTGCCCGTGACACTGACCTATTGTAACAGACTTGTCCATAAGCACATAGTTAAGGGCAAAATTGCCCAGTGTGACTATAAGCTTCGGTCTTACTATTTTTATTTCCTCGTGAAGAAGAGGCACAAAAAAGTCAAGCTCCTCTCTGTTTGGCGCCCTGTTTATGGGCTTGCCCGTTTTGGGACTGAGCTTAAAGGGTCTGAGCTTGCACACATTGGATATATAGATATCCCCTCTGTCAAGCCCTACTATCTCCAGAAATTCGTCAAGGTTTTTACCTGCCTTGCCTACAAAGGGTCTGCCCTGCTTTTCCTCCTCGCCGCCGGGCGCCTCTCCTATAAGCATAATTTCCGCATTAAGCCTGCCGTCGCCGAAAACTACGGGCCTGTCCCCGAATTTTTTCCTGCTTTCTTCTTCCATTCTTTTGTTAAAGTCATTCATTTTTATCACCCAGTAATAGTCTGCTTATTATAAGTCCGCCTATAAAGCCGCCTATATGTCCTATATTATCTACATTGGGCATAAGCATACCGCTGCCTATGCCTATTATTGCAAAGAGTATTATAAAATAATTGTCAAAGCCGTCCATAGAACGCTTTTTTATACGGGTATATATAAATATAGCCGCCATAAGTCCGAATATGGCTCCCGACGCTCCCGCCGATATGGAACGGCTGAAAAGAGCGCTTGCAAAGCCGCATACTATACCGGAAAAAATATATATCACAAGCATTTTAAGACTGCCGAAATATCTTTCGACCCTGCTGCCCAGTATATAAAGTGAAAGGCTGTTTGCAAGATAGTGCATAAGTCCTATGTGCAGGAACATAGAGGTAAATACTCTGTAAAACTGCATACCTTTAAATATAAGGTCGGGGTCTATGGCGCCAAATCTCAGCAGCACCTCTGTACTATCCGAGCCGCCCATGACCTCCATAAGTATAAGTACTATGCCGTTTATGGTAATAAGCCCCCAGGTCAGAGGCGTTTTTGAGCTTTTTATATCCGCTCTGTGCATATCTCTCTGCTTTTCCCTTAAGGTACCTATATCCACAGAGGGCGAATATTCTCCGCTGCCGAAGGAATCGTAAACAAGGCTGTGTATATTAAGAAGCTCATCTGGTTGACTGCCCTTTACCCTAAGCTTATTATTTCCCGTATCGGCTATCCATTTTATGCTTATAAGCTCCGCCTGATAGTCCTCTATATCCTGTGTGCAGTATGCTGTAAGCTCCTCATCGGGGCTGTCGCTTGCAAATATGCCAAGCACCATTACCCTTTCAAGCTGTGAAAAAAAGCTGAGCGTATCTGCGAAAAAGCCTTTGTAGTCATATTTTTTGTCGGCATTTATAATGACAATGCCATATGTTATATTGCCTATCTGCCTTACAAAGCCTATATATTCCGTGTCCTCTCCTATACCGGGACTGCTGTAGAAGTTGTTAATAGGTCTGAATTCGTTGGCAATAAGGTTTTCAGCCATATTTTTTATAAATGCCATATTTTTCCCTCCTATGGTAAAAGCAAAAGACCGTACATAAGGGCTATACCCGGAATTCCAAGCACTGCGGAAACCAGTACAGTAACGCAGTTAAGCCCTAGAAATATGCCTATCCTGTACATAAAGCAATTGCATATGAATATAAGCGAGGTCCCCATAACTCCCTTAAAGCATAGCCTTCCTATAAGCTCCGCCCTTTTCGAAAAATAAAGGCAGAGTACTAAAAGTACGGCAGAAAATACTCCCCAATGGAGCAGCTGTACAGATATGATCTCGTTCATAACATCACCTCATTATAATATATAATGAGATAAAGGGATTTATAACACAAGCCTTTTCATTTTTTTCCTGTCGGCAAGGTCATTGTCCCTTGACATGGATTCGTAGTGATACAATAACACTTCGTTGCAGCTATATTATACAAGCCCCTTTCAGACCATTGGAAATATTTATGACTCCGCAGTGCTGTATTTTTCTGCTGTTTGGGTAATAAGGCTTACCCTTTTCATATCCATCGTTCCTCAATATACTCTATTTCACAAGATATTTTTCTCCGAAAAGAACATCATACTGTACCTCGCCGTACAGCTTTATTTTTTCGTCCTCAGGGTCTATGCTAAATTCCCTTTGTATAACGGGATAACCTTCTCTGAGGGAATATATGTAGTCAAAATAGGAGCTGTAGTCTATTTCCGCATCCCGCAAAATCTGAGGCGCAAGCTGATTGGTAGTGATATACTCCTGTGGTATGGCTATATCCCTGTAGTTTGAACAGGCGATAACAGGCGTCGAATATTTACTGTACTTATCCCTTATAAAGCCAAGCCTGTTGAATGCAGACAATGCAGGCAGGTGGTCGCCCCATATGTACAAAAGCGTAGGTCTGTCTGCACGATTTGTATACTCAACCATTTTTTCTATGAGCCTGTCGGCGCCCAGCACTCCCTGACTGTACTGTTCAAGCTGATGAAGCTGTCCCTTGTCAAGCTTGTCCGAGGAAAGCTTTACCTCTGTTTCTTTATATTTACTGTTATACAGCGTGTGGTTTTCAATAGTCACCGCAAATATAAACTGAGGCTCCTCCGAGGAGTCAAGCTGCTCTTCTATAACATCGGCAAGGACAATGTCCTTGACGTAGCCGTCGTCTGCCCTTTCCGAAAATTCTGTGTTATCCGTATTGATAAAATTATCAAAGCCCATATATGAATATATGCTCTCTCTGTTGTACATCTTTGCCGAATTGGGATGTATCGCCGTTGTTTCATAGCCGTTTTTGGAAAACTCATAGGCAAGCCCCGGTATACTGCTGTTCTTGTCCTTCCAGTAGGTAACATAGGGAGCGGAATTATCAAGAAAGAAAAAGTTGCTCATACCGGTAAGAGCCTCAAATTCCACCGAACCTGTGCCGCCGCCGTACCGCGGGGATATAATATCGCCCTTTTTATATTTCTTCATATTGGCGCATACATCCATTGAAAAGTCTACATCCCCGACTTTTGTAACATCAAACATAGACTCATCCATAATAAATATAACATCGGGCTTTGTATCCGAAGCCTTACTCTTATGCAGGCTGTCAAATTCACTGCGCAGCCTTTCCATATACGCACCGCCGTAATTTTCGTCAGGCTTTGGAATTATCTCCGAAAGCTTTCCGAAATTCATATAGCTGTAGGGTACAAGACCTATCTGTCTTGTAAATGTCTTTGTGTCCGCAGAGGGCTTAGGCAATTCAAAGCCAAATATCTTAAAGACATTGCCATTGAGCATAACAGACAAAGCCGCTACCATTATCACTCCTACGATGCCATATGCAAATCGGGGCTTATGCTCTGCAAAATACCTTCTTTTTTTAATGATAATATATACAACAGGCACAATTATAGCTGCCGCCAATATATACAGCGCCCATATGGGAACATATATAACAACTATCTCCATAAAATCCTGTATCTGGAATACATCCATAGGCTTGAATATACCGTCATGATATTTCAGCTTGACAAAGTTGCCTATGAAGAAAAACATATAAACTATTACCGCAGCCGCTCTTCCAAATACATTTCCCAGAAATCCTCTCAGCGTTATATACACTGCGGCTGTCATAGCTATGCTCAGTATAAAATACGGCGAGGTCATAACGCTTATAAAAGATGCCGCAGGTCCCATACCCTCAAAAAATATTTTAGGCAGTATCTCAAGAGAAAGCGCCATTAAAAACACAACTGCCGCCTCTGCCATCAGCACCGTATATTTTATATGTCGGTTTTTTTCCTTTTTCTCAGACATAGCCCTATGCCTCCGATTTTACTGTATTTCAATTACCTTATTATACACCATATCCCGTATAAAATAAACCTTTTTTTTGCGTGTCGATAAAATCGACACGCTTGAAAGAAATGCTTGCATTTCTTTCAGTTCAATCAAGGTAGGAACCAGCCGTGTTTTCCGTAATTTTGGTGTTAAACACCAAAATTACAGAAAAGTTCCTGTCCTCGGAGGAAGTGAATTCCTCCTGCGGATTAAAGTCTGCGACGCTTTTTGCAAGCTAATCATCTTGCTAATATATTTAAAGTTAAATTTTTACTTTTTTCTACAATGCTGCATTATTTTGTAATTAAAATGTAAGAGTTAGTGTCTTGACTTTTTTCGGGAATAGAATATAATAATATTACGCATTATATATATGGGGATGCAACGGTTTCGACGGGGATTTTGAAATCGGGAATAGCCATTGGAGGCGGGAGACTCCTTAAAAGCCCAAAACTTTTAAAAAATAAACGACGAATCTAACGTTGCTTTAGCAGCCTAATTTTGCGCTGCTCGTCGGCCTCAGACTTCCCGCAGCCTGAGTATCCGGCGTCGACCTTAGCGGGGCACTTTCACTGCAAAGCTTTGAGCAGCGGAAAGACACTATGAAGCTACTGACGACCACAGCCTGTTTGCCGGCAGCGGTCAGAGGGAAATAACAATAGACAAACTGTAATGGGAGAAGTTCCTGCCGACAGATCTTCGGACACGAGTTCGACTCTCGTCATCTCCAGTCTACGGCGCGAAGTCGAACACTTTTTCAAACGACTATGCGCCAACTCTTTTTATGACAGCCATATAATAAAGGCTGTCTTTTTTATTGCTGTTTTAGAGGTAATAAGGTTGACGAAATAAATTTGTGTTTAACGTAGAAAAACGACCCTTCCACCAACCTTCGGTTGGTCCCCCTCCCCTCCGACGCTAACGC
>CANQBJ010000022.1 GCA_947589665.1 uncultured Clostridia bacterium | reverse complement strand
TGTTATCATATTTCTGTTGATTATAGCGGCTTGGTTAAGTGGTATAACGTTCGCCTCCAAAGCGAAAATTGAGAGTTCGATTCTTTCAGCCGCTGTATGCGCGAGTGGCTCAGTGGTAGAGCATCGCCTTGCCAAGGCGAGGGCCGCGGGTTCAAATCCCGTCTCGCGCTTTCCTGGGGCTTCTCAAAGAGAAGCCCTTTTATGCTATATGTAAGGAGACTTGTATCATGCAGATGAAATATTCAAACAAGGGCGTATGCTCTACTCAGACAATACTTGATGTAGACGACAATACACACATTATAAAAAGCTGCGAGATAGTAGGCGGCTGTATGGGAAATACACAGGGAATTTCTTCACTTCTTGTAGGTATGAAGGCGGAGGACGCCATAGAGAGGATGAGGGGTATAAAATGCGGCTTTCGTTCCACCTCCTGTCCAGATCAGGTGTCAAATGCCCTTACAGAGGTACTTGATAGGCTAAACGGCAAGTAATTAGTCTAAACGGCTTTTCTTGTTCATATAATCAAATAGGTATGAACAAGGAGGGCTTTTATGAGAGCCGATATAGCCGAACGCTCCCTTGAAATAGGGAAATATATATGCGAAACGAAAAAGACAATAAGGGCAGCAGCCAAGGTATGGGGTATTTCAAAATCCACCTGCCATAAGGACCTTGTGGACAGACTGCCTAAAATAGACCCTGTTCTGGCGGAAAATGTCAAGGTGATACTTGCTTATCACAAGGCGCAGAGGCACATACTGGGCGGCAGGGCAACGGCGGCTAAATGGAAAAATAAGAATGTAATGGGAAGCTAAGGCTTCCCTTTTTAGCGTGTCGATGAAATCGACACGCTTGAAAGAAATGCTTACATTTCTTTCAGGTTAATTAAGGTAGGAACCAGCCGTGTTTTCCGCAATTTTGGTGTTAATCACCAAAATTACAGAAAAGTTCCTGTCCTCGGAGGAAGTGAATTCCTCCTGCGGATTAAAGTCTGCGACGCTTTTTTTGCAAGCTGTTCACACTGATAATTCATATTTTCGGTCAAATTTTGTTTTTTGACAGGCTACGGGAAGCTAAGGCTTCCCTTTTTTCGTATATATTTTCTTTTTTGGCACATACTAACAGCAATACCATTTAAGGAGGGCTAATATGTACTTGAAAAAGGATATGTATGAAATAAGACTTGAAAGTATAGGCGGCTTTGGCGCAAATCTTACGGGCAAGCTGCTGGGCGAAATAGGAGCGGGTCATATGGGAGTGGAGGCTCAGAGCTTTGCTTCTTATGGCTCTGAGAAAAGAGGCTCCCCCGTAAAGGCATATGTACGCTATTCCAACAGGGATATCCGTATAAACGAACCTGTGCGCAGACCCGATCTGCTGGCTATATTTGTAATGAGTCTTGCGGGCAAGGAAAATTTAATGGCGGGAGTAGACGAAAATACTGATGTAGTTGTAAACTCCCATGAGGATCACGACAAGGTAAGGAACAGACTTAAAATGCACAAGGGCAGACTGTGGGTAGTAGACGCTCTTGACATAGCCTTAGAGTGCAGGAGCAGGCTCAATATGGTAATGATGGGCGCCTGTGTGAGAGCAAGCGGCTTTATTCCCCTTGAGTTTGCCGAGGAGGTAGTAAAGGATGTCCTTGGCAGCAAATATCCCGAAAAGACCACTGCAAATATAATGGCGCTTAAAATGGGGTATTCAAGGGCAGTGTGCAAGGAGTATACCGACGACAGATATCCCTATGAAAAGTATAAGGAGCCCCAGAGGGTAAAGGGCTGGAAAACAGGAGAAATAGGCGGCATAAATCCTGAGTTCGGAAATTCTGTCACAAACAGTCTTATAGGCTGTCGGGAAGGCTATGTTCCCCATTTCATAAGAGAAAAGTGTATAGACTGCGGTCTGTGTGACAGCACCTGTCCGGATATGGTTTTCCAGTTTGAAAAGGGTGTGAACAAGGGTATGGACCTGTATCACTGCAAGGGCTGTATGCGCTGTGTTGAAATTTGCCCCACAAAGGCTCTTGTAGAGACGGAGGAAGGAAAATACGACGATAATATAGGCTGTATCGACCTTATAAACAAGCACTTCCTGTTTACGGATATAGGCGAGAACAGCTGGATAAACAGCGAGAGTACAAACAATCAGGAGGTATAGTTATGCTTTCACAGAAAATGGTTTTTGCAAGCGGAAACGAGGCGGCGGTATATGCCGCAAAGCAAATAGATTATCACGTAATGGGCTATTATCCCATTACTCCTTCAACACAGGTGGCAGAGGGTCTTGACCTGCTTAAGAGCAAGGGCGATGTAAATACGGTAATGATAGCGGCAGAGGGAGAGCATTCGGCGGCAGGCATATGCTACGGCAGCTCACTTACAGGTGCAAGGGTGCTAAATGCCACATCCGCCAACGGTCTGCTGTACGCTCTTGAACAGCTGCCCGTACAGTCCGGCACAAGAATGCCTATGGTAATGAATGTGGCGTGCAGGACCGTGTCTGCTCCTCTTTGTATAAAGGGCGATCACAGTGACATTATGTATGCTCTCAACTGCGGCTGGATAATATTCTTTGCAAAGGACAATCAGGAGGTATACGATTTTAATATAATAGGTCTTAAGGTTGCCGAAAAGGTAAAGCTCCCCGTTATAGTGGCCTATGACGGCTTTTTCACAAGCCACCAAAAGAAGAAGCTGCATATGTTTGAAAATGACAGCGATGTAAAGAACTATATAGGCGAGTACAAGCCCGACTATACCTGTATAGACTGTGATGCTCCCATAACTATAGGCTCCTATATGAATGAGCCGGATATTATAAACAACAAGTATCAGCTTAACATTGCCATGGAGGAGGCTAAGGGAGTTATAGCCTGTGAGTTTGACCGTTACAACGAGCTGACCGGCAGGGACTACAATATTATACACAAATATATGACAGATGATGCCGAGGTCATATTTATAGTGCTTGGTTCGGCATTTGACACAAGCAAGGACGCTGTGGACAATATGCGGAAAAAGGGATATAAGGTAGGCGTAATGACACTACAGCTTTTAAGACCCTTCTTTGCACGGGAGCTTTCGGGCGCTTGCAGGAATGCCAAGGTAATAGTAGTAGGCGAAAGACAGGACAGCTACGGCAGTAACGGTGGAAATCTGTCCAAGGAAGTGAAATCCGCCTTTTACGACCACAATGTAAGCGCCAAGGTCATAACAAGGGTATTTGGTCTGGGCGGCAAGGACTTCTATACCGAGGACGCGGAAAATATGCTGTGGCTGGGCATAGAATCCCTTGAATTTAAGGATATATACAAGTTTGACTACTACGGCGCTTACAGAGGCGAGGGCTATGAAAACAAGAAATATTTTGAGCCTGTGACCGATAAAAATTCTCTTTTGGATTACAAGGTGGAGGAAAAAGACGGAAGTATAGCAGTGAAGAACATCAATCTCAAAAGGGCTACGGAAATGCCTAAAAGGCTTGTGGCAGGTCACAGCGCCTGTGCAGGCTGCGGCATCCCCGTAAATGTAAACCTGCTCCTAAAGGGCATAGAGGGAAATGTTGTGCTTATATTCAACACGGGCTGCGGTATGGTAGTAACGACAGGCTACCCTACGACATCCTTCAGAGTAAACTATATACACAACCTTTTCCAGAATACGGCGGCAACATTAAGCGGCGTCGTAGAGGGCTATAAGGAAAGACAGAGAAGAGGTGAAATACCCAAAGGCAAAATAACATTCATAATGGTATGCGGCGACGGCGGTATGGATATAGGCTTAGGCTCTGCTTTGGGTACTGCCGCAAGAAATCACAATATGATAATATTCGAGTACGACAACGGCGGCTATATGAACACAGGCTATCAGTACAGCTATACAACGCCTATGGGAGCACGCTCCGCTACAAGTCATGTGGGCAAGGCCGAAAGCGGAAAGCCCTTCATACACAAGGATACGCCTATGCTTTTCAAGGCTGCGGGAATACCATATGTTGCCACGGTTGCGGAAAATCAGCCTATGGACTTCATAAAGAAGGCAAAAAAGGCGCAGTACTATGCAGACAACCACGGCCTTGCCTATGTAAAGGCTCTTTCCGCCTGCCCTCTTAACTGGAACGATCCTCCAAGACACGAAAGAGCAGTTATAGCAAAGGCTGTGGAAAGCTGCTATCATCCCCTCTTTGAGATAGAGAACGGAAGGACACGCATTACCTACAAGCCAAAGGAGAAAATAGGTGTTATAGAATTTCTTTCCGCTATGGGCAGGACAAAGCATCTTGCTAAGGACGAGTATAAATATATAGTAGACGATATACAGGCAGAGGTAGACAGAAGATGGGAAAATCTTCTCAGGGAAAGTGAATGATATATTTTTTCGGGGTACATTGTACCCCGAAAATTTTATACTTCTATACAAATTTACCAAAATGTATAAATTTACAGAAAAAATAAAGGAAATTTGGTTTATTTGTGGAATATTATATTTTATAAGGCACATACCCTTGTGCAAAGTATAATATGAAAAAAATGACAATAGATACATATCGTAAATATTGCACAAATCAGAAAGACAAAGGAGTTGGGTTATTCTATGAAAAGTTATTCAGCAAAGGAGATCAGAAATGTCGCAGTATTGGGTCACAGCGGCTGCGGTAAGACAACTATAGTTGAGGCTTGTCTTCATGTAAGCGGTGTTTCCAAGAGATTTGGACGTGTAGAAGAGGGAAATACCGTAAGCGACTACGATCCCGAGGAAATAAGAAGAAAGGTATCCATAAGTTCATCTATTATTCCGGTAGAGTGGCTTGATGAAAAGATAAATTTCATTGATACTCCCGGTTATTTCGATTTCGTTGGCGAGGTAAAGCAGGCTCTCAGCGTTGCCGATCTGGCTCTTATAGTGGTAGATGCTAAGTCAGGCGTTGAGGTTGGCACTGAAAAGGCTTGGGAAATGGCTTCTGAAATGGATATCCCCAAGATGATATTTGTAAACGGTATGGACGATGAAAATGCCGATATGGAAAAGGTAATTGAGCAGCTTAAGAATACCTTTGGCAAGAGCATTGCTCCTTTGCAGGTGCCTTTCTATGAGAACGGCAAATTCGTAGGCTTTGTAAACGCTGTAAAGAAAGAGGCGCGTAAGTTTGAAAACGGCCTTGTAGAGCCTTGCGATATGCCTTCAGGCGTTGAGGACGAGGTCGAGGAAATGCGTCTTATGATAGAAGAGGCTGTTGCCGAGACAGACGATGATCTTATGGAGAAGTTCTTTGCCGAGGAAAGCTTTACCGAGGAGGAAATAAATAAGGGCCTCCGTGTTGGTATAATAGACGGTTCCGTTACTCCCGTTATTTGCGGCGCTGCCATTACTACTATAGGCATAAGAGTTATGATGAACTCCATAAACAAGTACCTTCCGCCTACAAGCGAGGTACATCCTGTTGCCGAGGCTATCAATCCTAAGACCGAAGATACAGTTGAGATAAACTGCGATGAGAAGGACCCTGTCTGCGCATTTGTATTCAAGACTATTGCCGACCCCTATGTAGGCCGTCTTAGCATATTTAAGGTATACAGCGGTACTATTACAAAGGACGCTATGCTCAGGAATGTAAATAAGAATATCAACGAGAAAATAGGCAAGGTCTATGTATTAAGAGGCAAGGAGCAGATAGAGGTGGATATGCTTAAGGCAGGCGATATAGGCGCTGTTGCAAAGCTGCAGAATACTTCTACAAGCGATACTCTTACATCTAATGACAGACCTGTTATGATACCTGCTATCGAATATCCTACTCCTCTTCTGTCAAAGGCTATCACTCCTAAGACAAAGGGCGACGAGGATAAACTGGCAGGCGCTATTGCCAAGCTCCGTGAAGAGGATAAAACTCTTGACTATAAGTTTGACAAGGAAACTAAGCAGTCAGTTATTTATGCTGTAGGCGATACCCATATTGACGTATTCGTAAATAAGCTTAAGAGCAAGTATAAGATCGATATAGAGCTTTCCGAGCCTACCATTCCTTACAGAGAAATGATAAAGAGCCAGGAGAGGATAAGAAGTAAGTATAAGAAGCAGTCAGGCGGTTCAGGACAGTACGGTGATGTTGAGATCATATTCGAGCCAAGCGGCGATCTGAGCGGCGGCTATGTGTTTGAAGAGCAGATATTCGGCGGCTCTGTACCAAAGCAGTACTTCCCCGCTGTTGAAAAGGGTATTCAGGAATCCATTAAGTCAGGTCCCCTTGCAGGCTATCCTGTAGTCGGCATAAAGGCTACGCTTGTAGACGGCTCCTACCACGCAGTTGACTCTTCAGAAATGGCATTTAAGGTTGCTACGAGTATGGCATTCAAGGATGCCTTTGCAAAGGGCAAGACAGCTATACTTGAGCCTATCGAGACTGTTCAGGTTATCGTTCCGGATAGCTATACAGGTGATGTTATGGGCGACCTTAACAAGAGAAGAGGCCGTATCTTAGGTATGGAGGCTAAACACGGCAAGCAGACTATACAGGCTGAGGCGCCTTTAGGCGAAATGATGAGCTATGCTACTGACTTAAGAAGTATGACTCAGGGCAGAGGCGAGTTCACTATGGAATTTGCACGCTATGAGGAGGCTCCTAAGGATGTGCAGGATAAGGTTATAGCTGCAAGAAAGGCTGAAATGGATAAGTAAGCCGCATAAATATTGTTTTCCATTTTTGTTTCTTTATATAATAAGGGGCTTTGGACCGATCACGTTCCGAGGCCTCTTATTTTCGTTAATAAGGCTGCGGCAATACAGAAATAGGCAGATTTGTTGTAAGCTTGCTTACAAACAAATCTGCCTATTTCTGTATCTGCGCGGCGCGGCCGCGCCGCGACCGAAACGTAACGAAGTGGAGTTGAGGTGCGCGCAGCCTGTGTAGCAGCTTGCTTACAAACAAGGCTGCCTGTTGCTGTATCTGCGCGGCGCAGCCGCGCCGCGACCGAAACGTAACGAAGTGGAGTTGAGGTTCGCCGCAGCCTGTGTAGCAGCTTGTACAAATCTGCGCGCCGCGACCGAAACGTAACGAAGTGGAGTTGAGGTGCGCGCAGCCTGTATAACAGCTTGCTTACAAACAAATCTGCCTGTTGTTGTATGTGCGCGGCGCGGCCGCGCCGCGACCGAAACGTAACGAAGTGGAGTTGAGGTGCGCGCAGCCTGTGTAGCAGCTTGCTTACAAACAAATCTGCCTATTTCTGTATGTGTGCGGCGCGGCCGCGCCGCGACCGAAACGTAACGAAGTGGAGTTGAGGTGCGCCGCAGCCTGTGTAGCAGCTTGCTTACAAACAAATCTGCCTGTTGCTATATCTGCGCGGCGCGGCCGCGCCGCGACCGAAACGTAACGAAGTGGAGTTGAGGTGCGCGCAGCCTGTATAAATTCGCTTGGTAAAATGTTGAGCCGCGACCGAAACGTAACGAAGTGGAGTTGAGGTGCGCGCAGCCTGTAAGCTCGCTAAGGAAAAATTATTTGATTATGTAGGTGGAATAGAATTTGATAAATTTTTGTTTATATGAATAGGTTCGACCTCTCAGTCAGCCCCGCTCACAGTTATTTTCATATAATCTTTTGCCGCGGCTGACAGCTCCCCTTGCGAAGGGGAGCTTTAGGTGGGTGCTTTGCAAAAGCCCTTATTTACTTAGAAAAAGCAATACCTAATCTACTGTCATAGCTTTCCGGTATACAGCCTCCCCTAACCAGGGGAGGGGGACCGCCGTTAGGCGGTGGAGAGGTCTATTTTATTCAGCTAAACAAAAATTTAATGCAACAATCCCTACTTATATACACAATTCGTATCAAATAAAAAACACCGATTTTCGGGGGTCCTGGACCCCCGAAAATCTTATAGCGATAAAAAAATAAATAAAAATAAGGTTCATATGCATCTGCGGTTTGGCATATTTTCAGTATGGGGTAAAAAAATATCGTATACGGGGCAAAAATGCGCTAAATCACGTTATAAATAATGAAAAATTGCATAGTTTATACTTCTTATTTTTTTGCAAAGTACACAAAAAAAATTTTTTACAATCTTTACTTAATTTTATGTTGTAATTCTTTAAAAAAAGTTGTAGAATTAAGTATAAATATAAATATGAAACAAGGTGCAGAAGCACCTTGAATAAGGAGGAATCGTTTTGAATGGTTTAATTATGATGATCATTGCAATTATTGTATTGGTCGGTGCCTATGTCATTTATGGAAGATACCTCGCTAACCTCTGGGGTATTGATGAAAATGCCAAAACTCCGGCTTATGAGATGGAGGACGGTGTAGACTATGTGCCTGCCGATACAAATGTAGTTTTCGGTCACCAGTTTGCATCTATAGCAGGCGCAGGTCCCATTAACGGACCTATACAGGCTGCCGTATTCGGATGGCTTCCCGTAATGCTGTGGATATTAATAGGCGGTGTGTTCTTCGGCGCTGTTCAGGACTTTGCATCCATGTATGCATCAGTCAAGAATAAGGGCAGAACAATAGGCTATATCATTGAGCTATATATCGGTAAAATCGGTAAAAAGCTCTTTATGATATTTACATGGCTGTTTTCTATTCTGGTAATTGCTGCCTTTGCAGACGTTGTATGCCAGACCTTCAACGGCTTTGCTGCCGACGGTCTTGAAACTGTCAAGGCAAACGGTCAGGTTGCCACAACAAGCTGTCTTTTCATAGCAGCTGCCGTTGCTCTCGGTGTTTTCCTGAGAAAGAGCAAATTGAACAAGTGGATAAATACCGCAGTTGCTATTATAATTCTTGTGGTATGTATAGCTTTGGGACTTGCATTTCCTATTTACATAAGCGCAGGCTCATGGCACATAATAGTTTTCTTATATATTGCAGTTGCATCTATTGCTCCTGTGTGGATACTCCTTCAGCCAAGAGATTATCTTAACAGCTACCTTCTTGTTGCTATGATAGTTGCGTCTGTTTTAGGTGTGCTTGTAGCTAATCCAAGCATGGAGCTTGCAGCCTTCAACGGCTGGAATGTAGGCGGACAGACATTGTTCCCATATCTTTTCGTAACTATAGCCTGCGGCGCCGTATCAGGCTTCCATTCATTGGTTTCATCAGGTACCGCATCAAAGCAGATAAAGAATGAAAAGAATATGCTTCCTGTTGCTTTCGGCGCAATGCTTATGGAAAGTATGCTTGCTATCATAGCTCTTATAGCCGTAGGCGCAGTTGCTAAGGGTGGAGTTATCCCCGACGCTACTCAGCCTATTATATTCGCTACAGGTGTTGCAAGCTTCCTTGTTAAGCTTGGTATTCCGGAAGATATAAGTATGACCCTTATCACTCTTTCTGTATCAGCCTTTGCTCTTACCTCTCTTGACTCTGTTGCCAGAATAGGCAGACTTGCTTTTGAGGAATTTTTCGTAGACGCAGATACAGACGAAGAGAATTTAGGTCCTGTTGCTAAGGTCTGCACAAATAAGTATTTCTCAACTATAGCAACTCTTGCAGTTGCCTTTGCTCTCGCTAAGGTAGGCTACAAGGATATATGGCCATTATTTGGTTCTGCTAACCAGCTTCTTTCAGCTCTTGCTCTTATTGCCTGCGCCGTATTCTTTAAGAAAACGGACAGAAAGGGCTGGATGCTTTGGATTCCTATGATAATGATGCTTATAGTTACGCTTTCAATGCTTGCTATCACTATCTATACTAAGTTTACAGGCGTTATAGCTATGACTACCAATAATGTTGGCGGAGATATTTTACAGCTTGCTTTTGCTGTTGCTCTGTTCATTCTTGGCATAATTGTTTCTATAAGCGGCTTGAAGGCCCTTACCGAAAAGGTTAAGCCGTCTAAGGCTTGATAGAGGGGCTGTTGTGTTAAATTTTTGTTTAACGTAGAAAAACGACCCTTCCACCATGCTGCGCATGGTCCCCCTCCCCTTGCGAAGGGGAGGTTATTTACCTCAAGGTTGTGACCACAGTTTAATCGTTGTTTATTCTAAGTAAATTAGCGCTTTTGAAAGGCATATACCTAAAGCTCCCCATTCGCAAGGGGAGCTGTCAGCCGCGGCAAAAGCTTATATAAAAATAGCTGTGAGCGGGGCTGACTGAGAGGTCGAACCTATTGCTATAAACACAAATTTACCAAAAATAAGAAACTGCTGCAATAGTTATTTTCCTTAATGCTTATTGCGGCAGTTTATTTTTATAAATATATATTATAATTGCAACAAAACAGAAGGCGCCGCAATTCAGATGCAGCGCCTATTGTTTATTTAAGAACGTTTTCCCATTCCTTTTCCCTGAAGCCTGTTATGACAAAGTTATCGCTTACAAGCACAGGTCTTTTCACAAGCATACCGTCTGTTGAGAGGAGATCAAGCATTTCATCGGTACTCATGGAGGAAAGCTTATCCTTTAAGCCCATTTCTCTGTATTTCATACCGCTTGTGTTGAAAAACCTCTTTATATCCAGATCGCTTTTATCATACCATGCTTTAAGCTCTTCCTTTGTGGGATTCTGTTCAACTATATTTCTGTCCGTAAACTCTATACCTCTGTCCTCCAGCCATTTTTTAGCCTTCTGACAGGTAGAGCAGCGGGGATATTCTATAAAAAGCATTTTATTTCCTCAATTCTGTAAATTTAAAAACTGTAACATACGGTTTGCAATTATTCTATGTCCATAACTATGGGAAGTATCATAGGACTTCTCTTTGTCTTCTGCCACAGATAATCTCTCAGGGTGTCCTTTATAAGAGTTTTTATATAGGACCACTCCGTTATATTCTTTCTTTCGCATTTGTCAAGAGCGGCATTTACAACGGCTCTTGCCTCGTCCATAAGCTCTTCGGACTCCCTTACATATACGAAACCTCTTGAAATAATGTCGGGGCCGCTTAATATCTCGCCTGAGTATTTTTCCATGGCAACTACGACTATCATAAGTCCGTCCTCGGCAAGATGACGTCTGTCACGGAGAACTATATTTCCTACATCGCCTACGCCAAGACCGTCTACAAATATCTGACCGCTCGGTACGGCAGAAGGTATGAGCTTTGCGCTGTTTTTGCCAAGCTCAAGGCAGTCGCCGTTAGCCATTACGAAAATATTGTCCTTGTTCATACCAAGGTCAAGGGCAAGGTTCTTGTGGCATATGAGCATTTTGTATTCGCCGTGTATAGGCATAAAATACTTTGGCTTTACAAGAGCGTGCATCATCTTTATTTCCTCCTGACGCGCATGGCCTGAAACGTGAACGTCCATAAGACCCTCGTATATAACGTCGGCGCCCTTCTTCAAAAGCTCGTTTATTACCTTGTACACATTTTTTTCGTTGCCGGGTATAGGTGAGGCGGATATAACTATTTTGTCCGTAGGCTTGACCTCTATCTGCCTGTGTTCGCCTAAGGCGATCCTGGAAAGCGCTGCCATTGTTTCGCCCTGTGAGCCCGTCATTATGACAACAAGCTCGCTGTCGCTGTAGTTCTTCATTTCGCCTGTTTCAACAATGGTGTTTTTAGGTATATCCAGATAACCTAATTCACAGGCCGTTCTTACTACATTTGTCATACTCCTGCCTATGAATGTGACCTTCCTCTTGTGGGATACGGCAGAGTTTACTATCTGCTGTATCCTGTCTATATTTGAGGAAAACGTAGCGACCATTATCCTGTCCCTGCTGTCGTCAAATATCTTGTCTATAATGGCACCTACGGAGCGTTCGCTCATAGTATGCCCGGGACGTTCTACATTTGTGCTTTCGCACATAAGCAAAAGAACACCCTTTCTGCCAAGCTCCGCAAGTCTTTGCAGGTCTATCATTTCACCCTGTATGGGCGTGAAGTCTATTTTGAAATCGCCTGTGTGTACAATTACGCCTACGGGAGTGGTTATGGCAAAGGCAACGCTGTCTGCAATAGAGTGGTTGGAGTGTATGAACTCTACCTTAAAGTGCTTTCCTATCTTTACAACTGTGCCTGCCTCCACATTGTTACGTTCTACGCTGTTCAGAATATTATGCTCTCTCAGCTTTGCCTCTATAAGTCCTATAGTAAGCCTTGTGCCGTATACGGGTACGTTCAGCTCCTTTAGGAAATAGGGCAAAGAGCCTATGTGATCCTCGTGACCGTGGGTTATGAAAATACCCTTTACCTTTTCCTTATTGCCCATAAGGTATGAAAAATCAGGTATTACAAGGTCTATGCCAAGCATATCGTCCTGGGGAAAGGCAACGCCGCAGTCTACGATTATGATCTCGTCATCATATTCAAAGGCTGTGATATTCTTGCCTATCTCGTGGAGACCGCCTAAGGGTATAACCTTTAACTTCGGACCGTTATCCGCCTTAGACGCCTTTCTCTGCTTAGGCGCAGCCTTTGTATTAGCTGTAGACTTTTTGCCCTTGCCTGCAGCACTTTGTTTTTTTGTATACAAAAAGTTCACCTCCGAAATTCTACCGATATAAAAAGGCAATTTCCGGTTCTGCCATTATATATCGGTTATTTTATGTAAAAAAATTGTTTCACACAACAACAAGACCTAATGAGGCCTTGCTTTAAATATTTATATTATACTAAAATTTCATTTCGTAATCAGCGTCCTCGTCCTGAAGGAGAAGAAGTACTTTATTGTATTCCTTATCCTCCGTAACAGGCTCATAGGTGCATTCCGTATCGTTTATTTCCGTTTCCTTGAATATAAACGCTTCGGGTTCTTCACTGTCAAAATCCTCTGCCTTTACAAGAAGAAGATATCTCACATTATCCACATCGATACCGTCCATTATTATAAAGTCGGTTTCATTGCCCTCGTCATCTGTCATGGACACATATTCATATGCCTTTTCCTGACCTGCAAACAGATCCAGATCATCAATGTTAAGCTTGTCGTCACTCATTAATTTTTCTCCTTAGAAAGGGAATCCAGATATCCCTGAAGTATGAAAACAGCCGCCATTTTGTCAATGACCTGTTTTCTTTTTGCCCGTGAGAGGTCAGCCTCCAGCAGCCCTCTTTCGGCGGCAACTGTAGACAGTCTTTCGTCCCACAGTATAACGGGGAGCTTAAGCTCCTTTTCGATCCGTCTTTTGAAAGCCTCGGTTTTCTCCACTCTTTCGCCGAGGGTATTGTTCATATTCTTGGGATAGCCAAGTACTATCTGCTCTACGCTATATTCCTTACAGATAGCCTTTAAACGCTCCATACTCTTTTTTAAATTATTTTCTTCGCTGCGCCGTATTATCTCTAAACCCTGGGCGCTCCAGCCAAAGGGATCGCTTACTGCGACACCTATGGTTTTCATTCCGAAATCAAGACCTAGTATACGCATTTATTCCCAAAATTATAAATTATTGTTGACATAATAATTTACTATCTCTTCCAGAAGCTCATCCTGGCTTATCCTTGCCATTTTCTTCCTGGAATCCTTGTGACTGGTGATATATGTGGGGTCGCCTGACATAATATAGCCTATTATCTGATTGACAGGGTTATAGCCCTTCTCCAGCATAGCCTCATATACCTCGCTCATTATCTGACCTATGCGGCTTTTCTCCTCAATGCTGTCGCTTATCTTAACGTCCTTGAGTGCCTCTTTAAGATCGCTTATCTTCTGAGTCTCACTGAAATTATTCATGATCTCACTCTCCTTTCAGGGTATTTTGCCGTTCAATACTATCCTTATCAATAATACTACAAAAATGAAATAATTGCAACTTAAATATTTATTAAGTTAAGTTTATATGTTAATATGCCGCAGGTTTTTATTTGACTTTATACTTTCTATGCTTTAAAATAAAGTAAGGAGATGAAAGTATGGACAGCAATACTGTATACAGAAATAACAGATTTATGAGGAAGGGCTATACCACAGGCACCTGTGCGGCGGCTGCATCCTATGGCGCAGCTATGATACTTCTGAACGGTACTATAGTGAATAAGGTGCCCTATGTAACTCCCGACGGCACACAGCTGGAGCTGGAGCTTTGCGACATAGAGCAGGGCGAGGGCTATGTAAGCTGCGCTGTGAGAAAGGACAGCGGCGACGATCCCGATGTTACAAAGGACACCCTTATATACAGTAGGGTCGAGCTTATACCGAGCGGCATTGTAATAGACGGAGGAAAGGGCATAGGCAGAGTTACAAGAGAGGGTCTTGATCAGCCTGTAGGCGCAGCGGCGATCAATTCTGTGCCGCGCAGGTCTATAGAAAGCTATGTGCGTACTGCGGCTGAGGAGGTGGAGTACAAGGGCGGATTTAAGGTGACGATATATGCTCCCGACGGTGAAGTCCTTGCAAAGAGAACCCTTAATCCCGATCTGGGTATAGAGGGCGGCATATCCATACTGGGAACTACGGGTATAGTAGAGCCTATGAGCAGAAGGGCGCTTAAGGAAACGATAGGTCTTGAAATGAATATGCTTTCGCTTAAATACAAGAATGCCGTTGCTGTTCCCGGCAATTACGGTCTTATGTATGCAAGGGATATAATGGGAATACCCTCGGACAGGATAATAAAGACTAGCAACTACATAGGCACTGCCATAGACTTTGCCGTTGAAAGAGAGATGAAGGGCCTTCTTATAGTAGGGCATATAGGCAAGGCGGTAAAGCTGGGGGCGGGAATAATGAATACACACTCCCATGATGCCGACGGCAGACTTGAGATACTGTGCGCCTCAGCTATAAAAGCAGGCTGCGATGTAGACAATCTCAAGAGAATAGTGGACTGCGTCACTACAGACGAGGCAATAGACATACTGGACGGCATTGGCTTAAGGCAGAAGGTAATGGATAATCTTATGGAAAAGATACATTTCTATATCACAAGACGTTCCTGTGGCGTTAAGACAGGGGCGGTAGTGTTTTCCAACAGGTACGGTCTGCTGGGAAAGACAGCCCTTGCAGACGAAATAATAGAGAGCATAAGAGCGGAAGAGGAAAAATAAATGGTACACTTTGTCGGAGCGGGCAGCGGCGCACCTGATCTTATAACGATAAGGGGCGACAGGCTTCTGAGAAATGCGGATATTGTAATATATGCAGGCTCCCTTGTGAATAAGGAGCTTCTGAGGGTGTGCAGAGAGGACTGCGCCCTTTATGACAGCGCCTTTATGACCTTGAATGATGTGGCGGAGATATACAGAAATAACAGGGATAAGGACATAGTAAGGCTCCATACGGGGGATCCGAGTATATACGGCGCCGTTAAGGAGCAAATGGACATATTGGATAAAGAGGGTATAGAATACGACTGCTGCCCCGGTGTAAGCAGCTTATGCGGAGCGGCGGCGGCGCTTAAGGCGGAGTACACGCTGCCTTCGGTCTCCCAAAGCGTTATAATCACAAGGGCAGAGGGCAGGACAAAGGTGCCGCAGGGTCAGAGTATAAGGGATTATGCAGGGCATAACGCTACAATGGTGATATTCCTCAGCGCCTCTCTTTCGGAGAAGGTACAGAGAGAGCTTACAGAGGGCGGTATGGATGAAAATACTCCCTGCGCAGCAGTGTACAAGGCTACATGGGAGGATCAGAAGATAGTAAGAGGAAAATTAAAGGACCTTCACTCTATGATGAAGGATATAAACAAGACGGCGCTTATAGTTGTGGGAAGAATACTGGAGAGTGACTATGAGCTGTCCAAGCTGTATGACAGCAGCTTTGAAACGGAGTACAGAAAAAGAAGGTAAAGGAGAGATGTATATGGATATCTGTGCTGTTTGTTTTACAAGAGCGGGAGTTGAGTTGGCTGAAGGGCTGGGTATCGACAAGATATATGCCTTTCACAAGTATGCGGGAAAGCATATTTCTTTTACGGGCATAAGCGAGATAATGCCTGTTTGCTGGAGACATTACAAGTATATTCTTTTTATAGGCGCCTGCGGTATAGCGGTAAGGGCAATTGCTCCCTTTGTAGTGGATAAGAAGATAGACCCTGCCGTTGTGGTGTGCGACGACAGAGGGGAAAACGTCATATCCCTTGTGGCAGGACATATAGGCGGCGCCAACAGGCTTGCCAGAAAGATAGCGGAGAAAACGGGAGGCAGAGCAGTCATAACAACTGCCACCGACGTAAACGAAAAGTTTGCCGCAGACACATGGGCAACAGAAAACAATCTTTATATAACAGATATGGAAATGGTGAAGAAGATATCCGCCGCTTTGCTTAACAATGAGGCGGTAGGCTTTTACAGTAAGCTCTATGAAACGCCTGACGGTCTTTACAGCGATGGCAAGTATGGCATATATGTGGGCTATAACGATTTAAAGCCCTTTGACAGGACGCTTGTGCTTGTGCCGAGATGCATTGTTGCAGGCATAGGCTGTAAAAAGGGTACGGATAAGGACACTATCAAGTCCGTTTTAGACAAGGTGCTTAAGGATAATCACATAAACAGGAACTCTGTTTACAAAATAGCCAGCATAGACCTTAAAAAGAACGAAAAGGGACTTGTCGAACTGGCGGAGGAATTGGGTGTGGATTTCGACACCTTCACCGCCGAGGAGCTTAACAGCATTAAGGGAGATTTTACACAGTCTGCCTTTGTGGAGGAAACAACAGGTGTAGACTGCGTATGCGAAAGAGCCTGCGCCGCCAATTTCGGCAAGGTCATAGTAAAAAAATACTCCGAAAAGGGTGTTACCGTAGCCTTGGGCGAGAACGTAAACGAGCTATAACAAATAGTATTAAAATAAAAAGCTGCTTTTTCGGGGATCCAGGACCCCCGAAAAACGGTATTAAAAAAATAAAACTAATTTTTAAGGTGACAGGACCCCCGAAAAAGATAGGGTGAGATGTATGCTGTATGTAGTGGGAATGGGTGCAGGCGGCGTTGCAACAATGACGAAGGAGGCTGTTTTGGCTTTGGAGGACAGCGCTCTTGTTGTGGGCTACGATCTGTACATAGAAATGTTAAAAAAGGATATTAAGGATAAGGAGTTTTATTCCACGCCTATGAGGGGCGAAAGAGAAAGGTGCCTCTATGCCATAGAACGGGCGGAAAAGGGGGATAATGTTTCCGTAGTTTCAAGCGGCGACAGCGGTATATACGGTATGGCCTCTCTTATATATGAGATGAGCGCGGACAGGGATATTGAGATAAAGGTAATAGCGGGAATGACGGCGGCGGTAAGCGGAGCGGCACTTCTGGGAGCGCCTATAGGTCACGACTTTTCTGTCATAAGCCTAAGCGACCTGCTGACCCCCTTTGAGCTTATAGAAAAAAGGCTGAGGCTTGCCGCACAGGGGGATATGGTCATAGTGCTTTATAACCCCGCAAGCAGAAAGCGAAGGGACTACCTGAAAAGAGCCTGCCATATCATAAGGCAGGCAAGGGATGTAAACGTAGTGTGCGGCTATGTGCAGAACATAGGCAGAGAGGGAGAAAAAGCAGTTGTAACGGATATTGACGCGCTTAAGGACACAGAGGTAAATATGTTTACGACAGTGTTTATAGGAAACAGCAGAACAAGGAACATAAAGGGTAAAATGGTAACTCCGAGAGGTTTTTAGGATATCGATATGAGCAGAATAATGATTTTCGGCGGCACTACGGAAGGGCGAGAGCTTTGCGAAAGGCTCATAGACAAAGATGTGGTGCTGGAGGTATATGTCGCCACGGACAAGGGAGCAGAGCTGCTGCCAAAGGCGGACAATTTAAAAATACATATAGGCAGGCTTGACGGCAAGGACATAAGGGCGGAGTATAAAAGGCTTGAGCCTGATATGGTAGTTGACGCCACACATCCCTATGCCGAGGAGATAAGCGAGAATATAAGGCTTGCTGCAGACAGGGACAAGTATATAAGGCTCTTAAGAGAGGAAAGTGACAGGGTAGACGCTCTCTATGCAGAGGATATGGACAAGGCAATAGATATTGTGAACAGGAGCAAGGGCAATATACTTATGACAACGGGCAGCAAGGAAATGGAAAGCTACACCAGAGTAAGCGATTACAAGAAAAGGCTCTATGTCAGGATGCTGCCTGAGAATGCCAATCTGAGGAAGGCTCTTTCCTGCGGTATACATCTTGACCACATAATAGACGGAGAGGGTCCCTTTACGGAAGAGGAAAATATAGAAGCCATAGAGCAATACGATATCAAGTATCTTGTGACAAAGGAGTCGGGAGCCCCCGGAGGCTTTATGGAAAAGTACACTGCCTGCAAAAAGACAAATACCATTATGGTAGTGGTGGAAAGACCTAAGGAAAAGGGCTATTCCATTGATAAGGTAATAGAGCTTATAGACAATATAGACAGTATAAAGCAGGTGTACATAATAGGCATAGGCATGGGAAATCCGCAGAATATGACAGCCGAGGCTATAGAGGCTATAGAAAGCAGCGAGGTGGTAATAGGCGCAAAGAGAATAGCCGATGCCGCTGCGCCCAAGGGTAAGGAAGTGATATATGAATACAGGGCAGAGGAAATAAAGGAATTTATAGAAAACCGCTTTTACAGGAAAATAGCCGTTGTATTTTCAGGCGATGTGTGTCTGTACAGCGGAGCAAAGGAGCTTACGGATATTCTTGATAACTGCGATGTAAGGGTGATACAGGGCATATCCTCGGTATCATATCTTGCCTCCAAAATGGGTATAAGCTGGGCGGACAGCAGAGTAGTGAGTATGCACGGCAGAGAATGTGACATTGTAAGAGAGGTCAGCGAAAACAGGAGCGTGTTTGTGCTGACAGGAGGAAATACAAAGGAGATATGCATGGAGCTTACGGACAATGGACTGGGAAATGTAAAGCTGTGTATAGGCGAAAGACTTTCCTATTACGACGAAAAGATAACCGCAGGCTATGCAAAGGACCTTGTAAACGGCAGCTTTGATGCTCTTTCGACGATGTATATAGAAAATGACAGCTGCGGTACTGCTCTTGAGATAGGTATAGACGATGATGAGTTTATAAGAGGAAATGTGCCTATGACAAAGTCTGAGGTAAGGGCGTGCGTAATATCCGCCCTTAAGCTGAGATCGGGCTATACGGTATACGACATAGGCGCAGGCACAGGCTCTGTCACAGTAGAGGCGGCAGGCTTTGTGCATAAGGTATATGCCATAGAATGTAACACGGAGGGCTGTGAACTCATAAGGCAGAACTGTATTAAATTCGGCAGAGGAAATGTAGAGATAATAAACGGCTATGCCGAGGATGTTATTGACTCTCTCCCCAAGCCCGACTGTGTTTTTATCGGAGGAACCAAAGGCAAATTAAATGAAATACTTGACAAAATTGCAAAAAAGGGGGATACTCATATTGTAATGACTGCTGTTTCCGTTGAAACTGTGTATAAGGCTCTGGAGTATTTCAGGGAGAACAACGCGGCGGAAACAGAGCTTAAGCAGATAAATGCTGCAAGAGGAAAAGGCGTTGGGGGACTGACGATGCTTATGTCAGAAAACCCTGTGTTCATACTAAGCGGGAGGATAAGAAAGAAATGAAAAGCAAAAAAGTATATCTTGCATTGGCGCTGGCAGCGGTGATGAGTATGTCAGCATGCGGAAAGAAGGCAAAGCCTCTTGATCCTAACAGGCTTTCAACTACAGAGACTACTACAGAGGAAACTACCGATCAGTCAGAAGCTACTACGGCTGCTCAGAGTACGACTAAGGCTACCACAACAACTACCGTTGTTACAACTAAGGCTCCTGAAAAGAAGGCTGCACCTGCAAAGCCCCAGGCGGTAAATAGCGCCGAGATAGGCAAGAACACAGCGGACGCAGAGCCAAAGACAGACGCAGCCTCTCCTATTGCGGAAGTAAGTAATGCAATATTCCTGGATGTAAGCAGTATAGTAAGAGAGGAAGCCAGCAACAGCTACAGACAGGTGCTTCAGGGCTACTATAAGGAAAACGCAGGCAATGAGGCCCAGGATGTCAAGGATATAGACAATACCCTTGAGGAATGGAAAAAGAACTATAAGGACAGCGGAGACAAGGCATATTCCGAAACAGGCTATAAGCTTATAATGGCATACTCAAAGCTTGCCTCTCTTGACAATCTTATAAATGCCAATATGGATAAGCTCAGTGATGATATACTGGCAGAGCATGACAGGATAGGCTTTGATCTTCAGGGCAATGTGGAAATATTCCTTAATGCAAGCAATATGAGTTCTATAGCAGGCGATGAGGATTTTGCCTGTCTCGACCGTATTGCCAAGCTCAGAAGTGATACTGAGGCAGAGCTAAGCAAGCCTGCAGAGCCAGAGCCACAGACAACACAGGCACAGCAGCCTTAAAATACATAAAAGTACAGAGGTGTGAATATGGAAAATTTAAAGGTCGTTATACTTGCGGCAGGTCAGGGTACCAGAATGAGATCGGAGGTGCCTAAGGTACTCCACAGGGTACTGGATAAAACTATGGTAGGCTATGTCATAGAGGCGGCTCAGGAGGCGGGAGCCGCTGAGATATGCGTAGTTGTGGGACATCAGTCCGCCATGGTGAAAAATACCATAAAGGATATGTACGACAATATAAGCTTTGCCGTACAGAAGGAGCAGCTTGGCACAGGCCATGCTGTAATGCAGGCAGGAGATTTCATAAAGGACGGAAATATACTTATACTCTGCGGAGATACTCCCCTTATCACTGCCGATACTATAGTAAAGCTTGCCGATATCCACGAGAGCAGCGGCAACAGCGTAACGGTCGTGTCTATGATAGTAGACGAGCCTACGGGCTACGGCAGGATAATAAGAGAAAATGACGCTTTCAGCAGGATTGTGGAGCAGAAGGACGCCAATGCTGAGGAGCAGGCCGTAAAGGAAGTAAACACAGGTGTGTACATATTTAAGGCAGAGGCTCTTAATGCAGCCTTCAAAAAGCTTGGCAACAACAACTCTCAGGGTGAATACTACCTTACAGATACTCTTGAGATAATAAAGAACGAGGGCGGCAAGGTAGGAATAATGATCGCCGAGGACGAAAAGGAATTTATGGGAGTCAATTCTAAGCTCCATTTGTCACAGGCTATAGCCGCTATGAGAGACAGGATAAATACAAAGCTTATGACAGAGGGCGTCACTATTACAGACCCTGCCGCTACATATATTGGCAAGGATGTAAAAATAGGCCCCGATACCATTATTTATCCCGGCTGTATGCTTGAGGGAAGGACCGAGATAGGCAAAAGCTGTATAATAGGTCCTAACTCTAGGATCACATCCTCCCATATAGATGACTGTGTTACCATACAGATGAGCGTGCTTGTGGATTCAAGAGTAAAGAGCTTTACAACAGTGGGTCCCTTTGCATACCTCAGACCTAACAGCTCCATAGGCGAGCATGTGAGAATAGGCGACTTTGTTGAGATAAAAAATTCTTCAATAGACGACGGCACAAAGGTAAGTCATCTTACCTATGTAGGCGACTCCGATGTAGGCAAGTGCGTAAACTTTGGCTGCGGTACTGTCACAGTCAACTATGACGGCAAGGTAAAGAACAGATGCAGGATAGGAGACGGCGCCTTTATAGGCTGCAATACCAATCTTATAGCTCCTGTGGAAATAGAGGCAAGGGCATATACAGCCGCAGGCTCTACTATTACCAAGAATGTGCCTGAGGACAGCCTTGCCATAGCAAGGAGCCGCCAGGAAAACAAAAATGGCTGGAGAAAAAAGGTAAATAAATAATCAATTTTGAGAAATTTATCAAATAAAAGCAAATTATAAAGAAATTTGCATATATATAACGATATTTTTATACAAAAAGTATTGACATTTTCGCTACAAGAAAATATAATTTAAGATAATACTATAGTATTAACAGGAGTGAATATCATGTCGCAAAAAAACAAAGTTTCATTTTACCTTAATGAAAAGGAAGGACAGGCAATGAAAGCGCTGTGGGAGGCAGAAAAGCCTTTATCAGCATCAGACATTGCCAATGCCATTGACGAAGAATGGGCATACAAGTCAATACAGAACATTATCAGGACATTAGAGGCAAAGAAAGCCATAAAGATAGCCCACATCACAAAGATAGGCAAGACCTATGGCAGGCTTTTCTCTCCTACTGTTTCTTCAGAGGACTACGCTCTGGCACAGTTTAATAAGTTCTATACCAAGAAAAACAATGTTCCCTGTGTAGTTGCTGCGCTTATTGGCAGCAACAAGAAGGAAGATTTATCTTTTTCAGAAAAGCTAGAGGAGCTGCTCGCCGAATATAAGGAGGACTAAAAGGTGGGAATATCCGGTTTTACGGCACTCTCAACCTTTATGTGGGTAAGTCTTTTTATATCGGCTGCAGTCTTTTTCAGACACAAGGGTCTGTTTTACAGGGGCTTCTCTGTGAAAATTCTGTTTTTCATTATATTTTTGTGTCTTCTGAGGATGTTTGTGCCCATAGAAATACTTCACTTTACGCGCGCGATCAATTCAAGATTATTTATGCATTTAATATACTGCTTAATGGTGTATCCTTTATTTGAATTTTCCGTAAAGGGATATACCATTGCAATTACATTGAGCGGGATATTGATCACAATATCTGCTGCAGGCTCTTTGGTGACCTTATGTATGAGGATAAAGGAAAGCAGAGCCTTTAACAGCTTAATAGCTGTGTCGCAGATATGTAAGGATGCAAGAGTCAATGACATAGTCAGAAGTATTTCAGAGGCTTTGGGTATAAAAAGAGACATTAAGGTCGTTGTAAATCAAGGATTTCCTTCTCCTGCAATAGCAGGTATTTTTCGCATTGTAATTGTAATGCCTCATATTGATGATTTTAGTGACGAGCAGTTAAAAGGGATATTTGTTCATGAATTGATGCATTACAAGCACAAGCACCTGTTTATAAAACTCTTGGCAAGCTTAATAGAAATATTGTTTTGGTGGAATCCCCTTATGCATATTTTCAGGATGGAGATCGACAATTCTTTGGAATTTCACGCAGACAGTAAGCTCATTGAGATACTGAATTACAGAGAGCAGCGTGAATATCTGAGATCCATTACGAAGGTAGCAGATAAAAATGTAAAAACAACTTTTTTAAGTGAGGCTCTGGGACTTGATTCATTGGAAAAAAATGTGGTATGGCAAAGATGCAAGCTTATATGCCAAAAGTGCTACAGTAAAAGATACAGCCTTAACGATGTGCTTGTAGTGCTGGCATTATGCACTGTGTTCATACTTTCATATTCCTTTGTAATACAGCCCTATGGAGAACCTACATATGAGGATTACCATGATGACGCACCTACTATATCTCCCGATTGTTATATAGTTGCAGGTGAGGACACATATACGATATACAGCGCCGAGGGTGAAGAGCTTGAGACTAAAAATATGCCTATAGAAGAGCGTGTTTCGTATCTTGAGGTCAGAAAGGCGAAGGAAAACTAAAATGAAATTTAAAAGACTTGCAGCCTGCGGTATTGCTATGACCGCTGTGTTTATGGTTGCATTTTCAGGCGCTGCCTATGCAGAGGAAATAAGCGCCGATACTCAGGCAGCAGCTATAGCTGCCGATAACAGCGCCGGTCAGCTTCGTGCTGAGGTGACGGGATATAAGTATAAATATGAAAACGGACATAGGTATAAGAGACTTTGGTCCTATACCTATGAAAGATGGATTGACCCATATTGGATACTGGACGACTGATATCCGAAGGCGCTTTTCAAAACAAAGTTAAAAGGGACTAATTATTTAATAAACATTATGTGAACGTGAAAAGGGCTTGGCAGAATTTCTGTCAAGCCTTTTTCACTTGTATATAACAAATGACTGATCAAAATTGTTATAAAAATGAAAAAAATATCCGAAAAATGGCTTGGTTAATTATAACGGCAATGAATGTAATGAAAAGGTAAAAAGGCCTGACAGAAAAATATCCGCCAAGCCTTTTTAATATATATAATAATTCCTGACCGTATCAAGGGCAGTCCGTACTGCCAATAATAAAGCTCTGAGTCGGTCTATAAGCCGGGTTCTGTCATTTAAAATAGTCATCTATCTTGTACCGCCGTCACCGACGGTCTCCAGCGTTCAAACCTCAAAGCAAGACGAGCAGCCTCAATGCTTTGATCCGAACTTGCTCCGGGTGGGGTTTACATAGCCATATATGTTACCATATATGCGGTAGTCTCTTACTCTGCCTTTCCATCCTTACCTGCAAGGCAGGCGGTTTATTTCTGTTGCACTTTCCTTAGAGTCGCCTCCACCTGACGTTATCAGGCACCCTGCTCTGTGGAGCCCGGACTTTCCTCACACATTGTGCGCGACTATTCAACCGACTCAGATGTCTTTACCTTCCTCTTCTTCCTGCTCTTCCTCTTTCTTTATGACTGTTACAAGAGCTATTCGCTTGTTCTCTATTTTGTCCAGCCTGAAGGTATAGCCCTTGTATTCCAGTATTGTATCTGTATCGCTTTCATCGGGTATTCTGTCCATAAGCCCTACAAGAAAGCCTGCCAGCGTGTCGTATTCATCTACAGGCATATCTATCTCCAGCTTTTCGGCTACGTCGTCAAGACTTGTGGAACCCTCTATTATTGTTACCTTTTCAGTAAGCTCGGTTATATCGGGCTGCTCCTCACCGTCGTATTCGTCCTGTATATCGCCCATGACCTCTTCTATAAGGTCCTCCATTGTTATGATACCTGCAGTACCGCCGTATTCGTCGGCTACTACTGCCATATGCACCTTTTTCTTCTGCATTTCCTCAAAGAGTGAGTCTGCCTTTTTGGTAGAGGGCACGAAGAAGGGCTCCATTATTATGTCTCTTATATTGAAGCTGTCCTTGCCCTTTTCCAGTATTACGTTTATAAAATCCCTTATGTGGAGTATACCCACTATGTTGTCTATATCCTCCTCATATACGGGTATACGGGAGAATTTCTCTGTGGTTATTACGTTTATAAGCTCGTCCACACTTATGTCTATGGGGACTGCTACTATTTCCTTCCTGTGTGTGGCGATCTCCTCGGCATTCCTGTCGTCAAAGTCGAAAATGTTGTTTATCATTTCCATTTCATGCTCATCTATGCTGCCGCTTTCACCGCCTGCATCTACCATCATAAGTATTTCGTTTTCACTTACGTCGCTTTCTATATCATATTCATCATCTGCAAATATGTTGAATATACTGCAGGATATATCTATTATTCCCATAAAGGGCTTAAGCACTATGCATATAAGCTTTATAAATGGATCAAGCCTGAGTACGACCTTATCGGGTATCTTATGGGCTATGTTCTTGGGCACTATTATGCTGAAAAGTGAGAAGAAATAAGTTGCGAACGCTATCAGCACAATTGCCGTTATGACCTCTGAGGTCACTGCTCCCGTGTGGAATGCCGCAGATATCTTAGGCACAACGTCCTCCATAAGACTGTAGCCTATCATAAAGCCTATTATTATGGCAAGCAAAGCGTTCATAACACCTGTTGCATTTGTGTATTTCTGTGTATTGTCAAGTATGGCAGCTATCCTTTTGCTGTTGGGGTCTTCCTTGTCTGAGGTGTATTTTGCCTTCTTTATCTCCAGCACCGATACAGATGTGGAGCAGCAGGTCACAATGCCTTTGACCAGTATAAGAAGTAATAGTATCACTATGTCACTTAACAAAAAACTCAGCCTCCGTAAAATTATATATATTTTCACACTACATTGTAATGCAATATACAAATTCTGTCAAGTTACAATATCGTGACAGCTTTAATTTGATTTTTCCTTGACATTTGGAACATTTCAAGTTAAAATATCATATACATAGATAAAGGCTGTGAAGAAAAGAGTAACCCTTGTTTTCCTCTCAGAGAGGGACATATATGCTGAAATTGTCCCGTGGATAAATTCCGGTGAAGTGCATTTCGGAGCCTGTACTGTGAGCCCCTGTGTTTAGCAGTACACGTCTGCCGCGTTAAGGCTTATGAGAGGGTATTTATGCCAATTAGAGTGGAACCACGCACCGTCGTCTCTATGGGAGATGACGGCTTTTATATTTATAAGGAGATATAGCTATGAAAATACTTGCCGTTATAGTAATATTTATTCTGCTTTTTGCCCTGCTTGCCCGCAAGGAGGCAGCTACCGTCAAAAGAAAGGACCCCGCTATCAAAAGCAGCATAGAGGTGATACTCTATTCCAGCTTCTGGGCTATGCTCAGCCACAGGCTTGCACACAGGCTATATACGTGGAATCTTTTCTTTCCCGCAAGGCTTATATCTCAGATATCACGCTGGTTTACGGGTATAGAGATACATCCGGGCGCAAGTATAGGCAAGGGTGTGTTCATTGACCACGGTATGGGCGTTGTAATAGGAGAGACCTGCGAGATAGGCGATAATGTGCTTATATATCAGAATGTGACATTAGGCGGTACAGGCAAGGACACAGGCAAGAGGCATCCTACCGTAGAGGCTAATGTTATGATTGGCGCAGGGGCTAAGGTGCTTGGTCCCATTACCATAGGTCATGACAGCAAAATAGGCGCAGGCTCTGTGGTGCTTGCCGATACAAAGCCCTATTCCACTGTAGTCGGCGTTCCTGCCCACGCTATAGCCCGCTCAACAGTAGATACTGCGCCTTCCGATAATCTGGATCAGCTGAGGCTGCCCGATCCCGTTGAAATGGAGCTTTGCAGACTGAGAGTACAGATAGACAGACTTGAAAAGGAAATTGAAAAATACAAAACGGAGGAAAACAAAAATGAAGCTGTATAACACACTGACCAACCGCAAGGAAGAATTTGTGCCTCTTGAGGAGGGCAAGGTAAAGATGTATGTCTGCGGACCTACTGTGTACGACTATATCCATATAGGAAATGCAAGACCCTATGTTATATTCGACACTATAAGGAGATATATGGAGTACAAGGGCTATGAGGTAAACTATGTACAGAACTTTACCGACGTGGACGACAAGATAATAAAGAAGTCCATTGAAGAAGGTGTCGATGCTTCCGTTATTTCAGAGCGCTTTATAAAGGAGGCTATCAAGGACGCTGAGGGACTTAATGTAGAGCCTGCTACAAAGAACCCTAAGGTAACGGAGGAAATGGACGGCATTATAGAAATGATACAGACGCTTATAGACAAGGGTCATGCCTATGTCGTAGACGGCAGTGTGTTCTACGATACCAAGTCCTTTCCCGAATACGGCAAGCTTTCAGGCAAGAATATAGAGGACCTTGAGGCTGGCGCCAGAATAGCCGTAGACGAGAACAAGAAAAATCCTATGGACTTTGTACTCTGGAAGCCTAAGAAGGAGGGAGAACCCTACTGGGAGTCTCCCTGGAGTCAAGGCAGACCGGGCTGGCACATAGAGTGTTCCGTTATGGCTAAGAAGTACTTAGGCGACACTATCGATATACACGCAGGGGGCGAGGACCTTATATTCCCTCACCACGAAAACGAGATAGCCCAGTCTGAGGCTGCCAACGGCAAGCCCTTTGCAAAGTACTGGCTGCACAACGGCTTTATAAATGTGGACAACAAGAAGATGAGCAAGTCTTTGGGAAATTTCTTTACCTTAAGAGAGATAGTGGAGCATGTGCCTTATGATGTAGTCAGATTTTTCATACTGAGCGGTCATTACAGAAGCCCTATCAACTTTTCGAGAGAGCTTATGGAGGCGGCAGGCAAGGGCCTTGAAAGGATCAAAAATGCCTATAAGAACCTTGTTTTCTTTGAAAATAGCTGCACAGGTGATATGACCGAGGAGGAGAGGAAGCTGAGCCTTGACGCCGATAAATTCAGAGAGCAGTTTGAAAGGGCTATGGATGACGATTTCAATACGGCTGACGCGGTGACTGCCATATTTGAAATAGCCCGCTTTGCCAATGTCAATGTAAATGAAAGCTCATCAAAGGAGTTTGCAAAGGATATAAGAGAAAAAATGCTCCTTCTGTGCAATGTACTGGGTATCATTCCTGAGGATAAGGACAGCGGCGTCAGTATAAGCGCGGAGGAAATAGAGGCGCTTATAGCAAAGAGGGCAGAGGCCAAAAAGGCAAAGGACTTTGCTCAGGCAGACGCTATAAGGGCAGAGCTTCTGGAAAAGGGTGTAGTAATAGAGGATACAAGAGCCGGCGTTCGCTGGTCTTATAAATAGCGCTATGAGATTATTCGGTGAAATAAATGCAGATACGGACAGGCTTTCTCCTCTTGTACTGGCTTTTATAGGAGATACCGTGTACGATCTGCTTACAAGAGGCTATATAATAGCCGAGGGCAACGCTCCCGTCAACAGAATGCATACAAGGGCAAAGCATATTGTAAATGCCACGGCTCAGTCAAGGGCTTATTCTATTATTGAGCCTGTGCTGACTGAGGAGGAGCATACTGTACTTAAGAGGGGCAGAAATGCCAAGAGCAATACCTCCGCCAAGAACCAGTCTATACTGGACTACAGGAGGGCAACGGGCATTGAGGCTCTTTTCGGCTGGCTTTATTTAAAGGGCGAGTATGAAAGACTGGAAGAATTATACAGGCTAGGCACGGAGGAAATATATGAAAAAGGACAACAGAAGGAATAAAAGACCCGAAAATATAAAAAGAGATAAGGTATTCCATAAATACGACGACAATACCGCCTTTGACGAGGGTTTACAGCTGGAGGGCAGAAATCCCGTTCTGGAGGCGCTTAATCACAACAGGACTATTGATAAGATACTTGTGAGAAAGGGCGGTATAGAAGGCACTCTCAGGGTGATAGTGGCTAAGGCCAGGGAAAAGGGTATTATTGTGCAGGAAATAGACAAGGAAAAAATGGCGGCTATTTCACGGAGCAATAACAATCAGGGCATTATTGCCCTTTGTCCTGCCTATGAATACTGCGATGTAAGCGATATTATAGCCTCTGCACGCAATAAGGGAGAGGACCCCTTTATAATAGTATGTGATGAAATAACAGACCCTCATAATCTGGGGGCTATCATAAGAACGGCGGAGTGCTGCGGCGCTCACGGTGTTATAATACCTAAGAGAAGAGCCGTAGGTCTGACTGCCGTTGTGAGCAAGACTTCGGCGGGAGCGGCGGAATTTGTGCCTGTGGCAAGAGTTACAAACATAGCAAGGACTGTTGAAGAGCTTAAGAAGGAAAATATATGGGTGGTCTGCGCCGATATGAAGGGCAGGGAGTATTTTAATTCCGACCTTAGGGGCCCTATAGCTCTTGTAATAGGCAGTGAGGGTACGGGCATAAGCGAGCTTGTAAAGAAGAAAAGCGACTTTACTGTCGGCATTCCCATGTACGGCAGAATAGGCTCCCTTAATGCGGGAGTATCGGCAGGACTTATAATGTATGAAATAGTAAGGCAGAGAAAATTCTTAAAGCAGTAAATAAAAATGGTAAAGAGGGGTTTGCATATGTATGATGCTGTAATAATAGGCGGTGGTCCTGCAGGGGCTTCGGCAGGGATATATCTTGCAGACAAGGGGAAAAGCGTGTGTATCATAGACAAAAGCACATTTCCAAGACAAAAGACCTGCGGAGGACTTCTGACA
>CANQBJ010000021.1 GCA_947589665.1 uncultured Clostridia bacterium | reverse complement strand
CCTGCTACAAATATAGAAGAATAAGTACCGCAGACAATACCTACAGTAATAGGAAGTGCAAACTGCTTGATTGAGTCTACACCGAAAATGTAAAGACAAAATACTGTAAAGAATGTAGTAAGAGAAGTAAAGAGTGAACGTGTAATAGTCTGCTTTACAGATGTATCTATAAGAGCCTCATAATTTGTTCTGCCTATTATCCTTCTGTTTTCTCTTACTCTGTCGAAAATAACTATTGTAGCGTTGATAGAATAACCTAAAACGGTAAGTATGGCTGCAATAAAGTTATTGTTCATAGGTATTCTGAAAAGGGCATAGCTGCCTAAAACTACAAGAGCATCGTGGCAAAGAGCCAGAACAGCACTTGCGCCTGTTGAGAAATCCTTAAATCTGATACTTACATATATAAGCATTGCTATACAAGCAACCAGTATAGAAAGAGCAGATGTTCTCTTCATTTCACTGCTTATGGTACCGCTTACATCCTGAATGGTAAAGTCGTCTGTAGTGATGCCGTACTCTTCTATAAACTTGTCCTGAACGGCATTTCTTACATCCTCTTCAAGTGACTGAGTCTTTATAAGCTTAGTATTGCCCTCTAAGGACTGTATCTGAGAAGGTGCCTGACCCGTTACCTCTTCAAATAAAGCTGAAACCTCATCATCAGTTGCAGGCTTGCCTAAGTCTACCTGTATAGAAGTACCGCCTGTAAACTGGATATCATAGTTGAATGCGCCCTTGCCTGTAGCTGCATTGAATATCATAGAGGCAATGCCAAGTACAATAAGAACAATTGAAATACCTAAATAAATAGTTCTATTCTTAACGATATGCATAACATTAACCTCCTATTTCACACCATACAGCTTATTGTTCTTAGCACCGACATTTGCAAGGCAAACAACGATAACTCTTGTAACAAAAAGCGCTGTAAACATAGATACCACTATACCAAGAATAAGTGTCTGAGCAAAGCCCTTTATAGGACCTGTGCCGAGCCATAACAGTACCGCACAGGCAATAAGTGTAGTGATATTACCGTCGAGGATCGCAGAAAGAGCCTTGGAGAAGCCGTTTCTGATAGCAGTCTTTAATGCCTTGCCAGCATTAAGCTCTTCCTTGATTCTTTCAAATATGATAACATTGGCATCGACTGCCATACCTATACCCAGTATGATACCTGCAACACCGGGAAGTGTAAGAGTAATACCGAAAAGACTCAGTACCACTACCATAAGCGCAGTGTATATAACAAGGGCAAGGTCTGCTGCCGCACCTAAAAGTCTGTATCTCAAAAGCATAAATATAAGTACAAGGATTATACCTATAGTACCTGCCTTAACGCTTGTAGAAAGTGAATCGGCGCCAAGTCTTGCACCAACTGCGTTGTATTCAAGAGCCTTTAAATTGAATGGAAGTGAGCCTGCTCTGATCTTTGAAGCAAGGTCCTCAGCCTCTTCAATTGTAAAATCGCCTGTGATTATAGCCTGTCCGTCATTTATAGCAGTGTTTACAGTAGGCGCGCTTAAGAGCATATCATCCATATAGATACCTATTCTCTTGCCTACATTGGCTGCTGTAGCGTCGGCAAACGCCTGAGCGCCTGTGCCGTCAAAGGCAAGCGTAACTACTACCTCTCCGTTCTGTGTAGCCTTGCCTGCATCGGATACGTTCTCGCCGTCTACAAGTACTTCGCCGGGAGTACCGTCATCGTTCATAGCTCTGAATGTAAGATGAGCCGCCTCGCCGATCTCGTTGACTGCTGCTGCCGCATCGTCAACACCGGGTATCTCAACTCTTATTCTTCTGTCGCCTTCCTGTGATACCTCTGCATCATAGTAGCCCTTATATTCAACTCTTCCCTGGAGCATTGAAATAGCGGCTGACATTTCCTCGGCAGAAGGAGTGCCTTCCTTCTCAGCCTCGTATACGATGTATACGCCGCCCTTAAGGTCAAGGCCCTGCTTGATGTTCTTATAGCTGCCATAGCCTATGCGCGGAGCAGCCGTAGTCGTTTCTGAGCTTTCTTCCTCAGCTGTTTCGCCCTCTGCGGAGGTTACTGCCTCAGCAGGAGTACCGTCAGCATTTGTAGCCTGCTCAGCCTCTGAAACAGCCTCAGTTGCTTCTTCTGCCTCAGTTGCTTCTTCGTCCTGAGACTGAGTTACCATCTGAACCTGGATATTTCCGTCTGCATCAGTTACAGGCTCGCCGTTTTCATTGGTAACCATTTCGACCTGCATCTGATTGTCTTCTGATGATGAAGTCGCAGGAACATTACCAACACCTAAAAAAGCTACTGCAGTCAAGGCTGCCGCAACAACAATCACCAGTAAAAGAATTAAAAAACTCTTTCCTTTCATTTGTTAGTTTCCTCCTTGTAAAATTATAAACACATAAAGTTATTATATTATCAAATACCCTGTTGTGTCAACTGATTTTTCATATTTATTTCCTTTGAAGTCTTATTTTGGTACATTTTTCTCCTAAGCCTCCGCCGCCTTTATCATAATTGCACACTCTATACGTTTCTTCTGCATTTCGCAGCCTATTTCATAGGGCGTTATAAGGTCGCCGTGGGTGTTGAAGGAATTGGCGGTACATCCGCCGCTGCAGTAAAACTTAGCCCAGCATTTCTTACATTCGGGCTTACTGTATACATTGCACTGTTCAAATTCCTTCCTTATATTATGCTTTACGACACCTGTATCAACATTACCCATTTTAAATTCCTCACGCCCTGCAAACTGATGACAGGGATATAAGTCGCCGTTGGGAGTGACCGCCAGATATTCCGTACCCGAACCGCAGCCTACAAGCCTTTTGGTAACGCAGGGGCCTCCCGTAAGGTCTATCATAAAGTGGAAGAAATTGAACCATTGACCGCTTTTGCGCCTTTCCAGTATATCCTTTGCAAGCTTTTCGTATTCCGCAAATATAACGGGAAGGTCCTCCTCGGATATTGCATAGTCCTCTGAGCTGTCTGCCACAACAGGCTCTATGGATATCTGCTTGAAGCCTAAGTCCGCAAGGTGCATAACATCCTTGCCAAAATCTAAGTTGTGCTTGGTAAAGGTGCCTCTTACATAATAGCCTGTCTGGTTCCTACTCTCAGCTAATTTCTGAAACTTAGGCACAATAGCGTCGTAGGAGCCCTGTCCTCCCGCTCTCACTCTCATCCTGTCATTGACCTCTTTCCTGCCGTCAATGCTAAGCACAACATTGTGCATATTTTTATTTATATAGTCCATTATTTCATCGTTTAAGAGTATGCCGTTTGTAGTAATGGTAAAGCGGAAGTTCTTGCCATTCTCCTTTTCTATGGAACGTGCGTACTCCACAATGCCCTTTACCACATCAAAATTCATAAGAGGCTCTCCGCCGAAAAAATCTACCTCCAGATTTTTCCTTGTGCCCGATGCCTTTATAAGGAAGTCTATTGCCTTTTTGCCTACTTCTAAGCTCATAAGCTCTCTCTTGCCGTGGTATTCGCCCTCCTCCGCAAAGCAGTATTTACACTTTAAATTGCAGTCGTGGGCAATATGCAGACAAAGTGCCTTTACAACAGGCTCTCTCCTGTCTATAAGAGGTATTACCTCCTCATATATATCCTCGGTAAAGAGCATTTTGCTTTTCTTAAGCTCATTTATTTCCTCCAAAGCCTCCTTTATCTGCTCTTCGGAATATTTGTGCTTAAGCTTGGCATATATTTCCTCTTCGCCTGCATTTTCGTACAGATCAAGTACATCATATACCACTTCGTCTACTATATGTACGGCTCCGCTGTTTACGTCCAGCACTATAAAATAGCCGTTCATACTATACTTATGTATCATGCTATCACCTTTCATTTGGTAAGTTTTTGTTTAACGACCTCTCCACCGCCTACCGGCGGTCCCCCTCCCCTGATAGGGGAGGTTTAGGAGTATGCCTTTCAAAGTCACTTATTTACTTAGAAAAACAACAACTAAGCTACTGCCACCGCCTTGCGGTAAATGACCTCCCCTTCGCAAGGGGAGGGGGACATTGCACCGAAAGATTTATCGGACGACCGCAGGTCGGCTTTCGGCAAAGCCGAAAGTGCTGATACCGAAGGTTGGTGGAAGGGTCGAGTTACTACGCTAAACAAAAATTCAACCTAACATATAACTTCACAAACAAATGGGGCTGTCCTTTGACAGCCCCGAGTTAATTATTTTACATTCTCACAAGCCTGATTTGCTACTGTACAGGATGTCTTGCAGGCTGACTGACAAGAAGTCTGGCACTCACCGCATCCGCCCTTAGCTACAGTATTCTGAAGTAATTTAGTGTTTAAAGTCTTAACGTGCTTCATAATATCCTCCTTATATAACTTTGATATTGAAATCAGTATAACATAAATAGCTTTTTATTTCAAGCCATATTATTTCATTTCTGCTATAATTTTCTTATTTGATTTGATAAGTCCCTTTATATATTCCTCAGAGGGTCCGCCCTTTACAGTTCTTGTATTGACGCAGGTCTCAAGGCTTATGGCATTGTATATATCCTCTGTGAAAACAGTACTTACGGCTTTGTATTCCTCAAGGGTAAGATCGTCAAGGTTCTTGCCGCTGTTGATACAGTAGAGTACAAGCCGACCTATTATGGCATGGGCATCTCTGAAAGGAACACCCTGTTTCACAAGCCAGTCTGCCGCATCCGTAGCATTCATAAAGCCCTTCCTTGCAGCATTGTACATATTTTCCTTGTTTACAGTCATGGTATCGATCATTCTTGTAAATACGGGAAGGCACATCTTAAGGGTATCCACAGCGTCGAATACGCCCTCCTTGTCCTCCTGCATATCCTTGTTATAGGCAAGAGGTATGCCCTTCATCACCGTAAGCATAGCCATAAGATGACCGTATACCCTGCCTGTCTTGCCCCTTATAAGCTCTGCCATATCGGGATTTTTCTTCTGAGGCATAATAGATGAGCCTGTGGAATAGGCATCGTCCATTTCCACAAACTTATACTGCTGTGAGTTCCATATTATGATCTCCTCACAGAAACGGCTTAAGTGCATCATTATAATAGAAAGCGCGCTTAAAAGCTCTATTACAAAATCCCTGTCGCTTACTCCGTCCATAGAATCCAGGGTAATGGCAGCAAAGCCAAGCTGCTCTGCCACAAAATCCCTGTCAAGAGGATATGTAGTGGCGGCAAGGGCTCCCGAACCCAATGGCATAACATTTGTCCTTTTATAGGTGTCGCTGAGCCTGTCATAGTCTCTTTTGAACATCTCAACATATGCCAGCAGGTGATGAGCAAGTGTAACAGGCTGTGCATTCTGCATATGTGTATAGCCGGGCATTATTGTATCTGTATTTTTCTCCGCCATATTGTTGAGCACCGTCATAAGCTCCTTAACAAGGACCTTTATGTCTTTTATCTGCTCCTTCAGATACATTCTGATATCAAGCGCCACCTGATCGTTCCTGCTTCTGCCCGTATGCAGCCTTTTACCCGTATCGCCTATTCTCTGTATGAGTATAGTTTCGATATTCATATGGATATCCTCAGCCTTTTCGTCAAATTCCACCTTGCCTGACTCTATATCCACAAGTATTTCCTTAAGCGTCTTTTGTATAAGCTCGCAATCCTCCATAGGTATTATACCCTGTCTGCCAAGCATGGCGGCATGGGCAATACTGCCCTCTATATCCTGCTTATACATTCTGGAGTCAAAGCTTATTGAGCTGTGGAAATGGTCTGTAAAGCTGTCTGTGGCTTTGGTAAAGCGTCCGCCCCAAAGTTTCATAGTGCGTATCTCCTTTTACTCATCCCAGTTGTGATATACGTTCTTCACATCGTCGTCATCGTCAAGCATTTCCAGGAGTCTGTTCATCTTCTTGATATCCTCTTCCTCCGTAAGCTCAGTATAATTCTGAGGTATCATGGATATTTCCGCCTCTGCCATAGTAATGCCTGCTGCCTCTATAGCCTCTCTTACAGCAGAAAAGTCCTCTGGGGCCGTTATAATCTCAAAGCCGTCCTCTTCCTCTGAAATATCCTCTGCGCCTGCCTCTATAGCTATCATTTCAAGCTCTTCGGGATCAAATTCGTTTTCGTCGTTCTTCTCGATTATGATCTGACCCTTTTCGTCAAACATAAAGCTTACGCAGCCGGTAGTACCCATATTTCCGCCGCCCTTTGTAAAGGCACTTCTTACATTGGCTGCAGACCTGTTCTTGTTGTCTGTAAGCACCTCGACTATTACCGCAACACCTCTGGGACCATAGCCCTCATAGGTGATAGACTCGTAATTGACTGCGTCAAGGTTGCCTGCGGCTTTCTTTATACTTCTGTCAATGGTATCGTTAGGCATATTGTTTGCCTTAGCCTTTGCAATGGCATCTCTTAATCTGGAGTTGCTGTCGGGATCGGGTCCTCCTGCCTTTACCGCAACTGCAAGCTCTCTTCCTATTACTGTAAATATCTTGCCCTTTGCAGCATCATTCTTTTCCTTTTTATGCTTGATATTGGCAAATTTGGAATGTCCGCTCATATTGTAAAAACCTCCGTATTCTTGTCTTGATTACATCATAATGCTTGATTATAACACATATCCTTTTATATTTCAAGTAGTATTACAGAAGTCCCAGCTCGGCAGCATATTTATAGAAAACGGTTACGGGTATCATCATCTGAGCAAAGCTCTTTGTACCCATATTGCCCTGTATAAGTGAGTTTTCCTCTATCCTCTTGGCATAGGTAACGCCTGCGGGCTTAAAGGACGTAACATACCTGAGAGTAGGCATACCGTATTCAATGTATTTCTTATCTCCCGTCAGTTCATAGGCGATAGAAAGAGCCTCCAGTATAAGAGGGTTGTTTCCCAACCTCTTAAGGCTTGGCAGCTCCTTGTAGTAGAAAAGACCGTTGTCAAGCCTTGCATTGTCGCAGAGATCGTCTACTGCCCTGAGTATCATTCTCTTTATATCGGCATCGGGGCGCACTCTGTAATATCTCATAAGACTTCCTACTGCAACAGATATCATAAACACCACTCTTATTGCCGTATTGTCCGTATAGGGTGAGAGCCACAGACCGTAGCGCTCCTCCCACTGTCTGAAATGCCCCACTATCCAGTCGCACTTTTCAAGCCATTTTTCGTCATTTGTTTCAATGTACAGTGCTGTAAGGCTTCTCATAGCCCAACCCGTTTCCCTTGCATTTGTCTCTCCTGCCCTTTGGAACATAGGGGTCTCTAAAAGCCTCAATATATTTTCGCCTATGCCTATGGCGGTGTTAAGACCGTCAATATCACCGCTTAAGTGATAGTAGTCCAGAAGCCCTTCCACCCATTCGTGAGAGCATACTATATTTCCTGCGCCTATGTGGTCCCATGTATGCTCATACTGTCCGCCGTAAATAAGAGGGTCCCTGCTGTAGTGACACACATCCACATCTATCCAGTGCCTTGCGTTTACAAGCACATAGTCCAGAAATCTCCTTGTACCCGTTCTTGCATACTGTAATGCGCAGGCATGGGGAAAATCGTATTCATTGTTAGACCACACAAGCTTTCCCTTGCCTCTGCCCTGATTGGTATAGCCCATATCGGGGGAATCTCCCCAGTACATCATACCGTAGGCTCTTGAATGCTCGTCTGCCTTGGCGCCTATGTACATTTCCATATCATAGTTCTTATTATGCACAAATACATCGGTAAACACACCTGACTTCTCAAATATATCCGGGGATATTTCGGGCTTGTCGGGCATCTGGTATATTATAGTTTTGTTGTTTATGCTCTGCATATCCTCATCGGGAGAATGAAGATAGAAAAGCACCTTCTGCTCCCTTGCCATACCACTTAATATATTGACCTCGCCTATATCCTCAGGCACAAGCATTATCTCGGTATGTGTATTCCGCACTCTTACTGCCTTTGGAAAATTCTGCTGAGCTTGGTACACACAGGCGCACACGCCTATATCATCATCTGTATAATCTCCGAAAAATGTGCCGTAAAACACCTCGCTGTTATGCTCGTTGGACTCAAAGAGCAGCATATTGGCATCTACATATTTATATGCCTCTCCGCCCTCTTCGTTTATGTCAAAGGAGGTCCTGTAATTGGAATATGCGGCAGCAGCCCTTGCCTTCCCCGTGGTTTTTTTGCCGCTCTCTATTATCAGGCTTTCCACATTTAAGGTATCATCTGTATCGTTTATTATCCTGTAGCCCAGTTCAAAAGCGCTTTTGTTCCTGAAAACATTAATGTTTATCTCAAAGGAGAACACTCTCTTATCCTTAAGCATATGAGAACCCCTGCCCCTTACATTAAGGCAAAGTGGACAATGCTCCATTATCTCCCAGTCATCTATAACAGTGCCGTATTTGTTGCCCCTTTTGTCCTTAAGCATAGGCATACTTACAAGAGCGTCGTATTTCACACCCCTATACTCTATATGATCAAATATCTTATTTTTCCCGCCCGTACTGAGATACAGCTTTATCTCGCCGTTGTCTATAACATTGTTCTCAAATACAATGCCGTTGTCAAATACAAAGGCTTCATCGCTGTCTGTATCCAGATAGTACACAGCGCCCTTATTGGCGGGAATATCAGCCTCGAACCGTGTAAAAAGCCATTTTATACTTCCGTCCTTCCAGTAGCCCGTAGCTCTTGAGGCGCTTGGAACAAGTTTCTTTTCACTGTTCCTGACAGCCACTCTGCTTAAGTCATAAAGCTGTCCCTCAGGCAGCGGAAGTCCTATATGGCAGTTTTCTGCTTTTCTGTCGGTAGAGTATACCTTTTCAAAATTCATTTTAATCATAGCTCTGTCCTCCTGAAAATACAATAACGCAAAAAATATGTATTTACCTTAAATACTTTATGTGATATAATGATTTTACAGAAATTTTACGTCATAATACAGAGGTCTATGTAATGGAAAGAAAATCATATGAGGAAATAGAAGTAAACACAAGCAAACAGGGCAAGTACTACAAAATGCCGAACGCCCACTATCACCATGTTTACGAAATATATTATCTTATTGCAGGCACAAGAAAATTCTTTATAGAAAGCGATATATATAATGTAGGAAAGGGTTCTCTCGTACTCCTTGAAAAAAATGTAATGCATAAGACAGAATACAGTTCGGACAGGCTGGGCGAAAGAACCTATGTACTTTTCAACGACAGGTATTATAAGGCTCTTGCCGATGCACTGGGAGAAGAAGCCATTAAGAGCTGCTTTGCCAGAAAGGTATTTTCAATACCGCGCAACAGAAGAGAATACATAGAAGGCATACTTAAGCAGCTTGAAAACGAATACAGCAGCGGCGACGAATATTCTCAAAGACTTATGGAAATATATATGAAGGAGCTTTTTATATTCCTTATACGCTATAATAAAAGCATAGGGTACAACAACGCACATATACTGAGCAGCGGCGATGAAATAATACAAAGCGCCGCAAGATATATAAGCGAAAACTACAACAAGGATATATCCCTTATAGATGTGGCAGAATTTGTGGGTATGAGCAGTACATATTTTTCAAAAAAATTCAAGGAGGTAACAGGCTTCGGCTTTAAGGAATACATACTCAATATAAGGATGAAAAAGGCCTGTCTGCTGTTGCTTGAAACTAAGCTCTCCGTTACGGAAATAGCCTATGAAACAGGCTTTAACGACAGCAACTATTTCGGCGACGTATTCAAGAGAATAAAGGGTGTATCGCCTCTTAAATACAGAAAAAACAGAGAATACATCTGAAATTAAACCGAAAAATATAAGCATTTCTTGCAGTTAGCTTCTGTACATCTGAGTTTTACTCAGATGTATATTTTTTTGTCTTATGCCAAAAATACATAGGAGGTGTTTATATGAATTTATTTGACATAATGGGGCCTGTCATGGTAGGACCCTCCAGTTCCCATACGGCAGGAGCGGTACGCATAGGCAGAGTAAGCCGACAGCTTTTAGGCGAAAGAGTTGAGGAGGCGGAAATATTTTTTCACGGCTCCTTTGCCCTGACGGGAGCAGGACACGGCACAGATAAGGCAATAATAGCAGGGCTTTTGGATATGGAGACCTATGATATAAGAATACCTCAGAGTATGGAGATAGCAAAGAACGAGGGTATGATCTTTACTATAAGCGCCATTGACCTTAAAAATGCACACCCCAACACAGTACTTATGTATCTTAAGGGAAAAAGCAGAGAGCTTGAGATACAGGCTTCCTCTCTGGGCGGCGGCAGAATTTCCATAGACAGCATAGACGGTATACAAACAAGCTTTTCCGCGGAATACCCTACGCTCATAGTACACAACGAGGACAAGGCGGGACACGTTGCACAGATAACCTCTATGCTTGCAGATAAAAATATAAACATAGCCACAATAAACCTCTACAGAAATAAAAGAGGAGGTTATGCCGTAATGGTAGCGGAAACAGACGACCCGATACCCTTTGAAATAATAAAAGAACTGGAAAAAGCGGAAGGCATAATAAAAGCAACATATCTGAACTAAATAAAAAATACCGATTTTCGGGGGTCCAGGACCCCCGAAAAAGGCGGTTTTTTAAATGATACTATTTGTGTAGGAGGTCAATATGGCATTTGAAAGCATTAAGGAGCTTATGGCTCTTCACAATAAAACAGGCAAAGAGGTATGGCAGCTTATAATGGAGGAGGATGCCCACGACAGGAATACGACCCCCGAAAATTCCTTTGAAAAAATGGGTGCCATGTGGACAGCTATGAAGGCATCCTCGGATAACTACGATCCTTCTCTCAGGTCCTCCGCAGGGCTTTCCGGCGGTGACGGAGAAAGAATAAGGCAGTACAAAAAGAAGTGTATCAGCGGTGAATTTATGGGCGAGGTAATTGCCGAGGCCATAAGCATGGCTGAGTCAAATGCCTGTATGCGCTGTGTGGTAGCTGCACCCACGGCAGGCTCCTGCGGTGTTATTCCCGCCGTACTCATACCCTATGTCAGAAAACACAATACGCCGGAGGACAAAATAATAAAGGGTCTTTTTACAAGCGCAGGCTTTGGTCAGATAATAGCCAAAAGAGCCTTTATAGCAGGCGCCTCAGGGGGCTGTCAGGCAGAAATAGGCTCGGCGTCCGCTATGGCGGCAGCTATGCTCGTATATCTTCAGGGTGGCAGCGCCGAGCAGTCAGCCTCTGCCCTTGCCTTTGCTCTGAAGAGCCTTCTGGGGCTTGTATGCGACCCTGTAGCAGGACTTGTTGAAGTCCCCTGCGTAAAAAGGAACGTAATAGGCGCCGTAAATGCCATAACCTCGGCTGATATGGCCCTTGCAGGCATAGAAACAATGATACCGCCCGACGAGGTAATAGACGCAATGAGAGAGGTAGGTCTTGCAATGCCGTCTTCATTGCGCGAAACAGGCTTGGGAGGTCTTGCCGCCACACCTACGGGAGTAAACATAGCCAAAAATATGCCAAGGCTTGGTTCATACAATTAGATTTTTTTCACAGCTCCATTTTTGGGGTACCCAATACCTCGAAAATGGAGTTGTTTTATTTTTACTGTTTTAAATCCTGCAAACAGGCAACACTATTTTTATAAAGTAACGGAGGTTTTGGTATGGAAAGGTTTGTAATAGAAGGCGGCGGTGTTTTAAACGGAAGCGTCAGCATAAACGGTTCAAAAAATTCTGTTTTGCCAATACTTGCCGCCGCCCTGCTCATAAAGGATAAGTGCAGGATATATAATGTTCCGCATTTAAGCGATGTTTATACAATGCTTGAGCTTCTAAGATATTACGGGGCAAAAATAAAGGAAGGTCTTGCCCTTGAAATAGATTGTACCGATATAGAAAACAAGCGTGCCAATGACAAGGCAGCAAGCATAAGAGCCTCATTTTTGCTGGTAGGCGCGCTTTTAGGCAGGTTCAAAAGAGTATCGATGCCCATGCCGGGCGGATGCAGTATAGGTTTAAGACCCGTGGACCTGCATTTAAAAGGCTTTTGCTGTATGGGGGCAGACTACAGCTTTGAACAGGGGATAATAACCATAGAATATGACAGGCTTCGCGGAAACGAGATATACCTTGACTTTCCCAGTGTGGGAGCAACGGAAAACATAATGCTTGCCTCTGTTCTCGCCGAAGGCACAACAATAATAAGCAACTGCGCCATTGAGCCTGAAATAGTTGACCTTGCGGAATTTCTGAACTCGGCGGGAGCGGATATCAGGGGCGCAGGCAGCGACACAATAGTAATAAAGGGTACAGACAGACTTCACGGTACCGATCACAGAGTTATACCCGACAGAATAGAGGCAGGCACATTTATGCTTGCAGTGGCGGGAACAGGGGGCTGCTGCCGTATAGAAAACATAATCCCCGACCACATAAAGCCCATAATACTTAAGCTAAGAGAAATAGATGCCGAGGTAAAGGAGGAGGAAAACAGCGTTATAGTTTCCTCCGACGGCAAGCTGCCGAACACCGATATAAAGACAATGCCCTACCCCGGTTTTCCCACGGATATGCAGGCGCAGTTCATGAGCATAATGGCAAAGGGTATAGGCACCGGAATAGTCAATGAAACCGTATTTGAAAATCGGTTCATGCATGTAGGCGAGCTTGCCAAAATGGGAGCCAATATAACCGTTGAGGGCAGAACGGCAGTAGTAAAGGGAGTGGAAGTGCTTAAGGGCGCCAGCGTAAAGGCAACCGATCTGAGAGCAGGAGCAGGCCTTATACTTTCGGGGCTGTGCGCCGAGGGCATTACGGAAATAGGAGAGATACAGTATATCGACAGGGGCTATGAAAAAATTGAAGAAAAAATAAGACAGCTTGGGGGCAAAATAAAGCGTGTACAGTCATAGCTATTAAATAAGGAGATGATACTATGAAGAAAATACTGCTGACATTACTCATAACAGCAATTATTCCCATATCCGTAAGCGAAGGACAGGTCATGCCCCTATGCTCAATAGCCGAGGAGGTCTCAGCGCCTGCAAGGAATATAGACAAGGAGCTTGAGGACTATGTAGTGGGAGTTGTGGCGGGAGAAATGCCCGTTGACTTCCCCTATGAGGCTATGAAGGCTCAGGCAGTTGCCGCAAGGACCTATGCCCTGAGAGTGAAAAAAGGCGATCCCAACATAAGCTATAAGGACATAGATCAGGCATATATCACCGTTGATCGTATGAAAAAAATGTGGGGCAGCAGCTTTGAAGAAAACTACAATAAAATACTTTCAGTGGTACAGGCTACAGCAGGAGAGATATTGGTCTATGACAACGAGCCTATACTTGCAGCCTTCTGCTCCACTACAAACGGTTATACGGAGGAATGTGAAAACGTATGGACTCAGGACCTGCCTTATCTTTCAAGTGTAAGGTCTATAGGCGACGAGCTATCGCCTTATTTCAGCGAAACAAAGGAAATATCAAGGTCTGAGCTTAAGGCTCTCACAGGAAGCGAAGGCCTGACCATAACAAAGAGGACGAAGGCAGGCTATGTTTCTCAGGTAAAGGCAGGAAACAAAACCTATTCGGGCAATAAAATACGTTCACTTCTGGGACTCAGATCGACCTCCTTTGACATAACCGACAAGGATAATTCCGTCGTGATCACCACAAAGGGCTATGGCCACGGTCTGGGTATGAGCCAGTACGGCGCCTGTTATATGGCTAACCGCGGCAGCACGTATAAGGAGATACTAGCCCATTATTACAAGGGCGCCGTCATTGCTTAATATTTTTTTAATTTTGATCATTATTGTTGATAATTGTAATAAAATGGTATAAAATACTATTGAATGGAGGCTGTATATATGAACGAAAATAACAATATTGACAATAATGAAAACGACAACAGCAATAACCGCCCCAATACGGATTTCAAGATATTTATAAGAATACTTATAATTTCCCTCGGTCTTACCTTTGTGTTCAATCTGCTCAATATCACAATGTCTATGAGAAGCCTGAGCGAGCTTGATTTCAGTGAATTTGTGGACTGGGTAGAGGAAGGCAAAATAGAAAAGGTAGAGTTTCAGAACGACAAGCTGGAGGTATATCCCATAGCCGAAAAGCTTGGACCCGATGACAAAAAGCTTGCAGAGGGTTCAAACAGATTTTATGTAGGCAGGATAGCCTATGACGAGCTTGTGCCGATACTCAGGAAGAATCATGTGGAATTTTATGCTCCCATACAATATAACTCACCGCTGATCTCCTTCTTTACAAGCTGGGTACTTCCTATACTTATAATGTATCTGGGACTTACGCTTGTAATGCGCTTTATGATGAAGAGAATGGGAACGGGTGGCATGGGAAGATCCGCCGCCAAGATATACACTGAAAAGGAAACGGGAGTTACATTTGCGGATGTAGCGGGACAGGACGAGGCAAAGGAATCCCTTGAGGAAATAATAGACTTTCTTCACAATCCCGAAAAATACCACAAAATCGGCGCAAAGCAGCCGAAAGGCGCACTTCTTGTAGGTCCTCCCGGCACAGGCAAGACACTTCTTGCAAGAGCGGTAGCAGGCGAGGCAAATGTTACATTCATGAGCCTGTCGGGTTCGGACTTTGAGGAAATATTCGTAGGCGTAGGCGCCTCAAGGGTAAGAGACCTTTTTAAGAGCGCACAGGACAACGCGCCCTGTATAGTATTTATAGACGAGCTGGATGCCGTAGGTCAGAAAAGAGATAACAGAATGGGTACCAACGACCAGACATTGAACCAGCTTTTAGCCGAAATGGACGGCTTTGACAGTTCAAAGGGCGTAGTAATATTAGGCGCCACAAACAGACCGGAGGTGCTTGACCACGCTCTTTTAAGGCCCGGACGCTTTGACAGAAGGATAATAGTGGAAAATCCCGACCTTAAAGGCAGGATAGACGTACTTAAGGTACACATCAAAAATGTTGTAAAGGACGACGACATAGACCTTGAGAAGATTGCCCTTGCCACAAGCGGCGCTTCGGGAGCGGACCTTGCCAATATTGTAAACGAGGCTGCCTTAAGAGCAGTCAAAATGGGCAGGAACAAGGTCATACAGGAGGACCTTATGGAGTCTGTTGAAGTGGTAATTGCAGGCAAGGAGAAAAAGGACAGAATACTTTCGGACAAGGAAAAGAAGATAGTTGCCTTCCATGAGGTAGGACATGCTCTTGCGGCAGCATTGCAGAAGAATGCCCAGCCTGTTCAGAAGATAACCATAATTCCAAGGACAATGGGTTCCTTGGGCTATACTATGCAAATGCCTGAGGAAGAACGCTATTTGATGAGCAAGGAGGAGATACTTGCCAAAATAGTGGTATACCTTGCAGGACGAAGCGCCGAGGAAATAGAGTTTGGCTCTATTACCACAGGCGCAAGCAACGATATAGAAATGGCTACAAATCTTGCCAGAAATATGGTAAGTCTTTACGGTATGAGCGACAAATTTGATATGATGGCGCTTGAAAACGTAGAAAACAAATACCTAGGCGGGAACAAAATAGCCATAGTAGGCGAACAGACAGTAGCCGCCCTTGACAACGAGGTACTTTCTGTCATAAAGGAATGTCACGAAAAGGCAAGGCAAATGCTCAGCGAGAACAAAAAGGCTCTTGAAGAGATAAGTATGTACCTTTATGAAAAAGAAAACATAAGCGGCGAAGAATTTATGGAAATTTTCAGAAAATACAAGGATGATGAAAACACTGAGGAAAGCGGCGGCGCTGCTGATAAGGATAATATATCCCTGTAGATGTATAGGCTGCGGGGAATTGCTTGACATAAATAAAGATCAATGGCTTTGCGCAGACTGTTCCAAAGACTTTAAAGAGCCCGATGGATACAGATGCGAAAGCTGCGGCAGACACATAGACTGCAAGGGCAAGTGTTCGGACTGCCGACTTGATAAAATATACTTTGACAAGGGCTATTGCGTTCTTGATTATAAGGGTGCAGTGAGAAATGCCATACTCCGTTTCAAGTACAAGAACAAATTCAGATATGCCAAGTATTTCGGCAAAATACTTTCGGACTATGCTGACAGCAATATATTATTCAGATATGACTATGTGACTGCAGTTCCCCTTCATAAAGCACGCTTTAAGAAAAGGGGCTACAACCAGTCCGAGCTTATGGCAAGGATACTTGCAAAAAATATAAATTCCGAGTACAGGGATCTGCTTATAAGGCAAAGACCTACACTTCCTCAGAACAGCCTTAGCAAAAAGCAAAGACAGGATAATATCAAAAATGCCTTTATACCTGCAAAAAATTCAGATATCAAAGGCAAAGGAATACTTGTGGTAGACGATATTTTCACTACGGGCGCAACTATGAACGAATGCTGCCGGGTACTTAAAAAGCACGGCGCATATCAGGTGGATTTCATAGCGCTGAGCAGCAGAAGTAATGAGGAATAGAGGTTATTTCTTGATGACCGATATCTTGAATTGTGATATGATCTTTTTGTAGCACTCCTCGCAGAGATCAAACTCATGCTCTTCTGAATCCATTGTGGTGCCGTAGCCCCACCTTTTATATACGGAAAGATAGTCAAGGGTATTGCCGAAGCTGTCCTTTTCTATAGGCTGTCCGCAACAATTACACTTTACTTCTTCCACCTTGTATTGAATTATTGTTTCGGGTTTGAGCAGCTTCATAGCAATACTCCTTTCTTCAAGTCTTAACTAGATTATACTACATAAATTTTTATTTGTATACAAGCAATTAATTGCAAGGATGTGATTAAATGGGAAAATATAAACTGGATATGCATATACACAGCGTTTCAAGCGGCCATGCCTACAGCACTATCACCGAAAATGCCCGCTATGCCGCGCAGATCGGTATGGAGGCAATAGGCATTACGGATCATGCCCCTATGATGCCGGGCAGCTGCGGCCATATTCATTTTCTCAATTTAAAGGTACTTCCCGAATACATAGAGGGTGTGCGTGTATATAAGGGCATAGAGCTTAATATAACAGACAGCGCGGGAAGAGTGGTCAAGAGCATATCAAAGGGAATTTTTTGACGTCTTGACTATGCCATAGCAAGCCTTCACATTCCCTGTATGGAGCCTCTTTCAGCAGAGGAAAACACAGCGGCTCTGTGCAACGCTATGGAAAATGAATTTATAAAAATAATAGGACACCCCGGGGATCCGCGATACCCTATTGATATAATGCAGGTAGTTTCTGCCTCTAAACAGACAGGCACCCTTTTAGAGCTTAATAACGCCTCCTTTAACCCTGCCAACGGACGTAAGGGCGGCGAGGATATCGCTATAGAAATGCTCAAAGAATGCAAAAGACAGAATGTTCCTGTTATACTTGGCAGCGACGCCCACTACCACACCTACATCGGCGACTTCGGCTACTGCGAAAAGCTTCTTGCCGCAGCAAATTTCCCCGAAGAACTTATAATAAACAACGATATTGATCTATGGTCAAAAATAGTATCAAAAAATTAATACCGATTTTCGGGGGTCCTGGACCCCCGAAAATCGGTTGTTTTATTTTAGTGCTTTTTGTGTAGTATGATGTTATATAAGAAATACAGCAATACTATGCCGCATATATTATAACTCATGATCTCCGCCTCTCTGGGCATATCCTTAAGACAGAAGTATATAAAAACTATTGAGGCACACGCTATATAGGTTATGAATGCCAGTCCCTTTGCCCTGTTTTCAAGCATTATGTTTCTCTCGTCATTGACTGCTATCTCAAACCTGCGCTTGCTTTCGGGACTTTTTTTATTCAGAAGATATCTGGCAAGAGAGCCTATAAGCATTGCCACTCCCATTATGCCATAACCAAAGCCCAGAGCCAAAGGTGTACTAAAGACTCCATATTTTGTAAAGACTCCGTATTTTGCTATGCCGTATATTAAAAATACAACTCCCAGCGCAATAAACCCAAGCGACATATAAATAGTGATCCTCACCCTTTTATCAGCATTCATTTTATCCCTCCTCATTTTTTTCGGGGGTCCTGGACCCCCGAAAATCGGTTGTTTTATATTAATACTTTTTGCTAAGTATTATGTGGCAGAGCCAATACAGGAATACAAGGGCGCACATATTAAAGCCTATTATCATAGCCTCTCTCTGCTTGTAAAAAATACTGCATACGATCATTGCTACTGCTGCGCACACTACATATACCGCAAAGGCAAGCCCTCTCGCCTTGCTGTCAAGCATTATATTTCTCTCGTCCTTTGCGGCTACTTCATATTTATGCAGCAGTTCGGGGTTTCTTAATATTCTTATGTATTTTACAATAAATACTATTCCTATTGTTGTAAAAGCAGTGCCGAGAGAAGAAATATAGCCTGTATTCAGACCTTCGGCGCCGGGGATATAGGCGCTTATTGTAAGGGCGATGCCCAATACCGCATATATGACTCCCATTATTATATTGCTTTTCATTTTCTTCTTATAGTCCATTTTATTCCTCCTTGAATATAAATACATCTTCTATTTTTACACTGAAAAATTTCGCCAGTCTGTGTGCCAGCTGCAGAGAAGCGTTATATTTTCCGTTTTCAAGGGATATGATAGTCTGTCTTGTAACGGAAAGCGCCTCTGCCAAAGCCTCCTGAGTTATTTTATTTTGCTTTCGCAGTTCCCTTATTCTGTTTTCCAAGACAACACCTCCTTATGTAAAGCGCCCTTTACATTTTTATTATAGCATATATTTTTATAATGTCAAGTATACTTTACATTTTCTTATAAAAAAAGAAGAGATGCTTTGATCTCTTCCTTTTGCATCAAAATTTGAATGTGTCCTTAAGACCCTTCCATTTCTTGTCCTTATCGGAAAGTATAAGCTTTGAAGTGTCCTCCACAGGCCAGTCAATGCCTATATCGGGATCGTTCCATATAAGACCGCCCTCGTCGCCGGGATGGTAGAAATCCGTACACTTATAGGTAAATTCCGCCTCGTCGCTCAGCACAACAAAGCCGTGGGCAAAGCCTTCCGGTATATAGAACTGCTTTTTATTCTCGGCGCTAAGCTCCACACCGAACCATTTTCCATAGGTACTGCTTTTGCTTCTCAGGTCTACGGCTACGTCAAAGACCCTTCCACGCACAACTCTCACAAGCTTACCCTGTGGATATTGCTTCTGAAAATGAAGTCCCCTCAGTACATTTTTAACGCTCATAGACTGATTATCCTGTACGAATACCATATCAAGACCCTCTGCCTTAAAGTCATTAAGGTTATAGGTCTCCATAAAATAGCCTCTTTCATCGCCGAATACCGTAGGCTCTATAACGCAAAGCCCCTCTATATCACATCTTGTCACTTTGATCTTTCCCATGGTATGACCTCCTATTTCTTCTTTGAAAGCTTTTTAGGCTTGTTATCGGCTCTGTTTTTTCTTTCCGTTTCATGCTGTGTCCTTATGGCTTCCGCAACAGCCTCTTCATGAGCTTTTGTAAGCTTCTCCTTTTCGGCATTCCTCAGCCTTCTCCTCTTGTCCAAAAGACTGTATATTACGGCAAGTACTATGCCTATAACGGAAACGATAACAGAAGGCACAAGTCCCTTTGAAGTAAAGTGGAATACGACATTATGCTGTCCCGCTGTAAGAGGAACACCTATAACACCGTCATCGCCTATTGAAAGCTTATCTGTTTCCACTCCGTCAACAGTAACATTCCAGCCGCCTATATAGGGAATAGAAGTAAAGAGTACACAGTCCTCAATCGCGTCTACAGTACCCTCAATATGGGTATCCTCAAAGCTTGTGATATTGTAAGGATGCTGCTTAAGCTTGTCGTATGCCTCCTGGAACACCTCGTCATTGTAGCTTGCTGCATATACCTTTACGGTACCATCTTTTCTGTAGGTTTTTTCAAACTCACCCTTGTTGGTAAGCTCAAAGTTTACATTTATCTTTTCTCCTGCCTTGACATGGCCTATATCAAAGAGGCTCTTGCCTGCTGAAAGCTCTCTGTCCTCGTTGGCAGTATCTGTCCTGTACTTTACTCTCTTGGCATTGCCCGCATCAACATATACAAAGAGATACTGATCCTTGTCCGATGTAAACTCTGCCGTAACGGTAGGCAGAAGGTTCAGATTGGCAGGGTCCGTCAGCTTATATTTAAAGCTGTTTAAATCCAGATCCTCAGTTACCTCCATATACGTCTTTGTAATACTGTCGGGCTGAACATCGGTAAACATATCCTTGTCTATGCCTGCCGCCTTCTTTATAAATTCATTCTGCACAGCAAAGGGCATAGAGTCCGTAGTCTGCCAGTTTTCAATATCCTTGTCAACGACAAAGCCAAGAGGAAGTACTCTGTCATTTCTGTATATCCATACATTGTCGAACTGCTTTTCAAATTCATAGCGTTCATTTCTTATCTCGCCGTTGCCGTTATCATCCGCCTTGTTCATAACGTACTTCAGATCAAAGAGCGCATCTACTAAAGATGTAGGGTCATAGTATCTGTAGCTGTTGCCCGTAGCGGCTATACCCAGATTGCCTATAAAGTTTGAAATGCCGCCGGGAGCAAGGGATGAGAATTGTGAAAAGCCTCTGTAGTGATAGAGCGCAGCGTCGTTTATAGTAGTAAAACGCCGAAACTCTGTTCTGTAAAACTCACCGTTTTCCTTTTCGTCAAGGTAGTCAATAGCCTTATCCGTATTCTCAATATATTTTACATAGTCGTTTCTTGCAGTTGTTCTGTCAAGACCCTCATAGCTTGAGAACATACACTCGGCTATTACAAATATCATAAATATGCACATAACAGGTGTAAGGTTTGCCGGCTTGGTGCCCCTGTACACATTTATGAGTATAGCATATATTATCATCGCTATTATGTTTATAATAATATCCGTGTCACTTAAAACCCTGTCTATCTCTTTTATGTTTGGCACCATAAGGTATTCTGTGATAAGGAGTACTATCACATAGAATATAGCTGCATAGGTCACCCAGTGTACGTCTACGGTCTTTATATTCATAAGACCCTTATATGCTATCTTAAGCATAATGAAGCTGTAAATGAATGTATATCTGTGAGGCAGATTTGACGGGAAGTGGAATCCGTGTATCATATAGTCCAAAGGCTTGACGCAAGCGCAGAGGAGCATAAACACAAGAAGAGCGCCCGTAAGCCACTTTTCTTTCCTCTCTATTTTCTTGTTGAAGAAATAAAGAGGTATGAGCATCATGGTTATAACACCGCTGTACACATTGGGAAGGTCCTCATTTCTTGCCAGTACAACAGGTCTTGCGCCGATAAAGTGGTTGGTAATAAGCTGATATACATTGTCGTAGAACTCAAATGCAGGGAAGCTTGTGTCACTGGTGGCAGTCTGAGCCAAGGCAATGGCAACAGGCGCCAGTATGAACATGGAAATAAGTGCTGCAATTATAGAAACTACAGCAAACTTTATAAACCTTGACAGCATAAGCTTTCTGCTTTTCTTGTAGTCATAGTCGGAGAAAATAACAACAAGGAAGTAAAGAGCGGAAAATACGCAGACGATAACTGCCATATAGAAATTGACTATCATTGTGACTACGAGTGACACAAGATAGAAGATATGCTTATCCTCATGAATAAGCCTTTCTATTCCCAAAGCCACAAGAGGGAATATGGCAACCGTATCGAGCCACATGACATTCCAGTAGAAGCCCGTCATAAAGGCTGTAAAAGCATATAAAAGACCAAATACGGTAAGGGAAATGTCGTTCTTGCCGAAATGATGCTTTATATAATAGGCAAAGAAGGCCGCGCTGAAACAGGTCTTTAGCAGAATAAATATAGCAAGAGCCTCAGGCAGCATTTCCTGATTGAAAAGAAGAATAAATATACTCAGTGGGCTTGCGGTATAATATGCCATCTGAGTTATAAATTCCTTGCCAAGACCGCCCTCCCAGCTGTAAATAAGGCTCTGACCGTTTACAATACGGCTGCGCAGCTCCTCATGGAAGGGAGCATACTGATGATACAGGTCTACCTTAAGCACTATCTGATCGCCAAAGGGATAGACGTGTCTTAGCATATATGTAACACCCATTATTATTGCTGTCATAAAAAATGCCAGTATTACAAACCTGTTTTCATAGAACAGATTTTTCTTTTTATCATTCATACCGAAAACCTCTCCTTTTATTTTTTGAATATAAATAACTTACTGAAAATATAGTTCATGACCACTATTACAAACTGGGCAGCTATCTTGCAGATACTGTCGTTGAAGTGCAAAAGCGATACCGTTATGTTCATCCACACTATCTCAAAGCCCAATGACAAAAGCCTTGCGCCTACAAAGGCCGATATTTCCTTAAGCAGCACCTTGCATGACATTGACATAGAGCGGAACACGAAAATCTTGTTTGTAACATATGCAAAGGTCACAGCCAATATCCAGCTTGACACATTTGCAATATTCATCTGAACAGGTGAAGGCTCTGCGCCTCCTGTAAGCATAAGCTTTACAAGTTCATAGCTTATAATTGAAACCGCCGTAGTAAGCACACCGAATACCAGATAGCTTATAGTTTCTCTGTTGGCTATGCGGGAAATAAATTTCTTTATCATAGCTTACCTCCCATAGTCATCCCTAGGCTTATCCACATTGGTCTTATCTATAATGTAAACGGGTCTGTTCTTGACCTCTATATATATCTTGGCAATATACTCGCCCATTATACCGCAGCACAGCATTATGCAGCCGCCCAGAAACAAAAGTATCGTTATCATAGAGGCATAGCCAGGAAAATCCCTTCCGTGGACTATAGTCTTTATGACAATGTAAATAAGATATATAAATGAAGAGGCGGAAATTATACTTCCCAGGTATATAGACAGCTTAAGGGGAAATGTAGAAAAGGCTGTAATGCCTGCCATAGCATATTTCAGAAGTCCCCAGAAGCTCCACTTGGTCTCGCCTGCCGCTCTTTCCACATCGTTAAAGCTTATCCACTTTGTATCAAATCCTACCCAGCTGAATATACCTTTGCTGAAACGCTGGACTTCGCTAAGGGCAATAACGGCATCTACCATTTTTCTGCTCATCATTCTGAAATCCCCTGCGCCGTCAGGCATATTTACCTCGGATATCTTATTTATAAAGCCATAAAACCGCCTTGTGAAAAATGTTCTGAGAACGGGATCGCCGCTTCTTGTCGCCCTGTTTGTAGCGCAGCAGTCATAGCCCTCCTCCATAGCCTTAAGCATATCGGGAATAAGAGCGGGAGGATGCTGAAGATCTGCGTCAAGTATGACGACATAGTCCCCCGCAGAGTTCTTAAGCCCTGCATACATGGCAGACTCCTTGCCGAAGTTGCGTGAGAATGAAATATACTTTACTCTCTTGTCCTCATCGGCAAGTCTTTTCATTATCTCAAGGGTATCGTCCTTACTTCCGTCATCTACAAATATAAAATTGAAATTATAACCCTCTATACCGTCAAGGACCTTTACCGCCTCCGTATAGAACATATTGAGAACAGCCGACTCGTTATAGCACGGAACTACCAGATCTACAAGCATAGCTTTCTCCTTTCGGTTTTACAAAATTTAAAACATACCTATCTTATTTTACCCCAAAAACAAGTTTATGGCAACAAAAAAATAATTTTTTCATAAAAAAACAAGGCTGCCCTGTGGCAGCCTTTATTACTGTAAATCATATTTCAATTTCTTAGGCAGTATAATATATACAATACCTACTATAACAGCAGTTGCTATGGTGTCGTATATCTTTACTATAAGCGTAGTCAGTATACAAGCCATATAAGGGTGCATACCTTTTGCCACAAAGCTGTTGAATTTCACCTGTTCAAAAGCAGCATTTGATATGCCGCCGCTCTGCCATATAGTAAGAGCGGAGGAAAGAATAGTCGATACTATTATCACAAGGACTATTGCAAAAAGTACGCCCTTTACGGTTATCTTACCCTCCCTGTTCCTTACGACATTGCCTGCTATAACAGCAACGGCAGCGCTTACGCAATAGTATATAAGCGTTGTCTGACCGTATTCGAAAAGAGCTATATAGAAGTTGTTTATAAGACCGACTATAAGCCCCGCGGCAGGCTCCAGCACAAGAGCCACCATAGCAGTACCCGTTACATCCAGCCATACGGGATAGTTTTCCGCAAGATTGCTCAGACCCTCGTTCATAACAACACCCAGAAGCATAACAATAAAATAACGCCATTTGTTATTCATCCTTATCAGCCTCCATTCTCTTCTCAACGATACGGTCTATAACGGGCTCGCCTTTATCACTGCCGTCATTATTGTCCCTGTTGGCGGCAGCCTCTTCCTTTTCTTCATTTATCTCATCTACAAAGCTGGCTGTTATAATACCGGCGGGAAGAGCTATTACCGCTATTCCGAACAGAGAGGATATCATACTTATAAGCCTTCCTATATCCGTCTTGGGATAAACATCGCCATAGCCTACAGTGGTAAGAGCAGTAGTCGCCCAATAAAGCGCCGCAAAGAAATCACTGAAGGTATCCGGTTCATAGGAAAACATTATAAGAGCAGATACAAATATATAACCCAGAGCCAGCACAAGTACGGAATACAATGTATTCTTTTCCTTTTCAAAGGCATGAAGTATATAATTAAAGCTCTTGGAATAGCTGAGTATCTTGAATATCCTCAGCATCCTCAGTACTCTGAAGCTCTGATTGACCATTCCCAATGAAGGCAAAAGAGAAAGCAGATCAATAAGAGCATAAGGTGTAACAGGATATATGATAAAACTCAGATTGCCCTTTTTAAGCTTCATATCGTAGGTCATCCACCTGAATACATAATCCGCAAAGAGAATATAGACTGTAACCTTGTCTATAAGCAGAAAATACGAAAGCTCTCTCTTGAACATAAGCGGTATTATACTTACAAATGCCACCAAGCATATGAAATAGTCATAGAGCTTATTTATATTGTTATCACTGCTGTCGGTTTTTTTAATAATACTATATATCACCTGTCGCATAAAACTCCCCCTTTTGCGCACTGTCAGCTGCGCCAAGCCATAAGAGGCATTATGATATGTCCCAGAATAGTGAAGAACAATATTTCCAGAAACATTACGCGTCCGAATACGGAGGCATAGCGCTTGTCCTCCCACTTATTCCTTATCCTGTTTACATTGATAACCGTTACCGTACCGCCTATTATGGTCATAACGCCCCACATATTTACAAACTCCAGAAGTCCCAGACCCAGTGTGTCAGGCAGCATGCTTGCGCCTACTGTGATATTGGTAACTGTACCGAATAAAGCTGCGGGTATCATACTCAGCGGGTCAACTCTGTGATATGTATTGATGTACATTACTATGAATATCCATGTAAGAGTACCTATAAGAGCTATAAAACACTTGGCATAGGTGCCGAAGCCTTCTCTTGTTATCTCAAGCCTTGTAAGATGCTCTGTATTGGCAGCCTGCTTTCCCTCCATGGCAGGATTGCCGTAATTTGTATCATATATAATATTGTGTATGCCTGTGTCATACCTGAGAAGAACATAGCCCGGAAGGTCGTATGCCTCGTTCATATCGCTTTGCTCATCGGCTATGAATTTAACTCTGTCTATAGAATAGGTCGGCTCTATATATACCTTAAGGGCATAGGAACCAAGAGGAAATCTGGTAGTATCAAAGCCTTCGTTTATAGTTACGTCCATCTGCGCCCTCTGATAGTGATTATCGCCCTCGTGCTGTTCCTCTACTATAGTGTACTTGTTTATGGTACCTCTGTATACCCTTATGTGATTAGCCATATCCAGTTCGGGATCGCCCTGCCATTTGAACCATACCACAAGCTCAACTCTAAAGGTAGAGTTCTTTATACTCATTTCCCTTATATTCTCAAAATATGTGCCTACCGTTACAGGCGTTGCATTTACACTTCTTTCCTCTATAAGCTGTACACTTTCAGGATCATTATAGTGCTGCCAGTTTTCCCATCTGCTGTCATCCTTGACTTTGGATCTGTAAAGAGATGATACGGCAAAGCTCAGATATACAATGGAAATAAGTGCTACTGCCGCAAAGCAGACAGCAAGCCTTACGTGTTCGTGAAAGGTCACTTTAAAGGGCTGCTTATCCTTATTTTTCTCCATAAAAATTTCCCTCCTTTTTTATTCTAACTTCTTTTTTATATTTTACTATAATGTATATATTTTGTCAAATATAGGAAGAGAGTTAAATTTTTGTTTATATGAATAGGTTCGACCTCTCAGTCAGCCCCGCTCACAGCTATTTTTATATAAGCTTTTGCCGCGGCTGACAGCTCCCCTGATTAGGGGAGCCTTAGGTGTGCGCTTTGCAAAAGCCCTTATTTACTTAGAAAAAACAACGCCTAAGCTATCTCCATAGCTTTGCGGTACACAGCCTCCCCTATCAGGGGTTTGCATCGGAAAGTTATCCGACAAGCCGAAGGCTTGCTTTTGCGCAGCAAAAGTGCTGAAGGGGGACCGCCGGTAGACGGTGGAGAGGTCATTATTCCTATAAACAAAAATTTCCAACCCCCTCCGTAAATCCCAATATTTCACACCCAAATATCTGATATACTAAAGCATTTCCGCGCATTTAAAAGGGCATCCAAAGATGCCCTTAACAATCAATATTTACAATTGATACTTACACTACCTGACCCTTTGTAATAACGATAGGATCATCGGCAGTTCCTATTACCTGCTTGCCGTCGCTTATAACAGCCTCCTTATCGATAATGGCATTTTCAATAACACAGCCCTTGCCGATATAGGAGCTCTTCATAATAACGGAGTTATTCACTCTTGCGCCCTCGGATACGGTCACCTTTCTGAAAAGAACGGAATTTTTAACGCTACCGTCTATAATGGTACCTGTGCCTATAAGTGAATTGTTTACCTCAGAGCCTGAATTGAATTTAGCGGGAGGATCGTCGCTTGGCTTGGTATCGATATAAGGCTCTGTAGTAAGAATACTCCTTACCTCAGGCTTAAGGAAGTCCATATTGGTCTGCATATAAGCCTGTATGCTGTTGAGAGTGTTCCAGTAGCCATCAAACTGATAGCCGTATATATTGAGGTGACTTCTGTTTCTTAAAATAATATCTTTTACAAAGTCATAATATCCCTTCGGTATAGTGTTTTCAAGAAGCTTGATAAGAAGAGTTCTTGATATCACATAGATACCAAGAGAAATATTTGAGCTCTTGGGCTCAATAGGCTTTTCCTCAAAGGATGTAAGCTTCATCTCATCGTCAAAGGTCATAACACCGTAGTCATGTACATCCTTATCCGTATCTGACACATCCTTTGTAACGATAGTGATGTCAGCGCCCTTTGCAACATGGTATTCAAGCACCTTGTTGTAGTCCATCTTATAGACAGCGTCGCCTGACACTATAATAACATAAGGCTCATGGCTTCTCTTAAGGAAAGAGATATTCTGATATATAGAATCAGCTACGCCTCTGAACCAGAAGCTGTTGTCACTTGAAAGGAACGGCGTAAATATGTATAAGCCGCCTTCCTTTCTGTCAAGGTCCCACCACTTGGCTGAAGACAAGTGATCGTGAAGGCTCCTTGAGTTGAACTGAGTGATAACTGCAACCTTCTTTATATTAGAGCTTGACATATTGCTCAATGTAAAATCTATAGCTCTGTATGAGCTGGCAACAGGCATAGCCGCTATTGCTCTTACCTTACAGAGTGATTTAAGTCTTTCACTGTTGCCGCCGGCAAGAATAATACCTATCGCTTTCATTACATCGCCCCCTCTATGATTACAGATTTGCCGCTTGGCAGCTTGCCGTCGGTATAGTCCTCGCTTGTTGTCTTTCCGTAGATGACACAGTTCTTGCCGACCTCAAGGCCTGCGGGAACAACTGTGTTGCTGCCTATAACGGTAATGCCCGTGTTGTAAATATTAGGCTTAACTTCGTTGGGAATATTATCTCCGCCGCCCATAGTTACGTTGTCCTCAATAACTGTGTTCTGGTCGATTATACATCTGTCAAGGTGTACGTTCTTGCCTATTGTACAGCCCTCCATAATGATAGAATCCTTTATAACGGAGCCTTCGCCTATAGTAACGCTCTTGCTTATAACGGAATGCTCTACTGTGCCGTATACCTGGCAGCCCTCGGAAACGATGCTTGACTTAACAGAGGCGCTGTTGCCTGTATACATAGGCGGCTGGTAGTTGCTATTTGTATAAATCTTCCAGAAATCCTCATAGAGATTGAACTCAGGAAGCGTCCTTATAAGCTCCATATTGGCAGCCCAGTAGGACTCTATTGTTCCTACGTCCTTCCAGTAGTCCTTAAATCTGTAGGCATATAATGTGCCGCCGTCGTTAAGCATAGCGGGTATGATATGCTTTCCGAAGTCGCTGTCCGCATGTATCTTGTTGTCCTCAATAAGGGCTGCTCTCAGCTTGTCCCATGTAAAAATGTATATACCCATACTTGCAAGGTTGCTCTTAGGATGTTCGGGCTTTTCCTCAAACTCATATATCTTGTCGTTCTCATCGGCATTCATTATACCGAAACGGCTTGCCTCTTCCATGGTAACCTCTAAAACTGCAATAGTAACGTCACAGTTGTTTTCCTTATGGAATTTTAACATAGCCGCATAGTCCATCTTATAGATATGGTCGCCTGAAAGAATAAGAACATACTCCGGTCTGCATGCATCGATATAGTCGATGTTCTGATAGATAGCGTTTGCAGTACCTGAGTACCACTCGCCTCTCTCTCCTTCCTTCTGATGGGGTGCAAGAATGGATACACCGCCGTTCTTGGTATCCAGATCCCATGGAACGCCTATACCTATATGCTGGTTAAGTGTAAGAGGCTGATACTGTGTAAGCACACCTACAGTATCCACACCTGAATTAACACAGTTGCTCATAGGAAAATCTATAATTCTGTACTTTCCCGCAAAAGCAACGGCAGGTTTAGCCTTGTCCATAGTAAGAATACCTAATCTGCTGCCCTGACCGCCTGCCAGAAGCATAGCCATCATTTCTTTTTTACGCATAGCTTTTAATCCCTCCCTATAATATGTACAGTGTATGATACACTTCCGAAACAGTCTGTAATATATCGGATTTTAACTGTTTCTCTATTTAATATTATAATATCATACTTCACTGGTAAATTACAACAAAAAAAAGTAATTTTGGTGAATTTTTTATGAACTTTTATCGCATTTATTTTCTAAAGTATTAAATTGTATTGTTATTGTTGGCAAATTGCATTATAAATATTAAAGAAATTTATGTAAATTGTACAAAAAACCACATTATGACAATTTTTGTAGGGCTGCGGCAGTGTAAAAAATCTTGGTCAATATGCCTATTAATATGTGTTTGACAAATGGTAATATAGGGGTTATAATCAACATAAGCTAATATTGAAGTTGCAGGGGAACCCTGTGTTCTGTTTTATTAATAATAAACAAAACACTTACGTTGAGAGGGCATTATTGCCGACCCTTTGAACCTGACGGCTAATACCGTGGAAGGGAGCAGGAGCACAAAGTAAAAGCTTTGGTCTTGCACCAAGGCTTTTTTTACGAGGTGATATATATGTACAAGGTGCTGACGATAGCAGGAAGCGACTGCAGCGGAGGGGCAGGAATACAGGCGGATATAAAGACTATAACCGCCCACGGTATGTATGCCATGTCGGCAATAACGGCGCTTACGGCTCAGAATACCACAGGAGTTTATGGCGTTATGGAAAGCACACCCGAATTTCTGGAAAATCAGCTGGACTGTATTTTTACGGATATCTTCCCCGACGCAGTCAAGATAGGTATGGTATCCGATTCGGCGCTTATATACACCATAGCGGACAGCCTTATCAAATATAAGGCGGCAAACATAGTCCTCGATACGGTCATGGTATCTACCAGCGGAAGTCCTCTTCTAAGAGATGAGGCAGTATCGGCTCTTACAGAAAGGCTGATACCCATAGCCGATGTCATAACGCCTAATATCCCCGAGGCTCAGGTGCTTCTGGGCAGAGATATAAAAAGCATAGAGGATATGAAAAATGCGGCTTATGACCTCTGTAACAGATTTGGCTGCGCCTGTCTTGTAAAAGGCGGCCACGGTATGGAGCAGGTCACCGATATTCTCTGTGACAAGGGTGAGATATACATATTTGAAGGCACCAAGATAAACACCAAAAACTCCCACGGCACAGGCTGTACACTGAGTTCGGCAATAGCCTGCAATCTGGCTGAGGGCAAAAGCCTTGAAGAAAGTATCAGAAATGCCAAGGACTATCTTACAGGCGCTCTTGCCGACGGTCTTGATCTGGGAAAGGGCAGCGGACCTGTAAATCACTGCTACACAATCAAAACGTATTAAAATAAAACAACCGATTTTCGGGGGTCCAGGACCCCCGAAAAAAATAAGGAGGAAAAATATATGGCTTACGCAACACAAATGGATGCCGCAAAGCAAGGTATCATCACAAAGGAAATGGAAATCGTGGCAAAAAAGGAGTATAAAACTCCAGAGGAAATAAGAGAGCTTGTGGCAAAGGGTTCTGTATGTATTCCTGCCAATATCAATCACAAGGCATTAAGTCCCGAAGGTATAGGCGAGGGTATGAGGACCAAGATAAATGTAAATCTTGGTATTTCAGGCGACTGCAAGGATTACTCTCTTGAAATGGAAAAGGTAAATATGGCTATCAAATACGGCGCAGAGGCTATTATGGACCTGAGTAACTACGGCAAGACCAATACCTTCCGGCAGCAGCTTATAGCTATGAGTCCCGCTATGATAGGCACAGTGCCTATGTATGATGCCATAGGCTATCTTGAAAAGGACCTTATGAAAATAACCGCAAAGGAATTTCTGGAGGTAGTGGAGGCTCATGCCAAAGAGGGTGTAGACTTTATGACTATACACGCAGGCATAAACAAAAGAGCAGTCGAGGCTTTCAAAAGAGATAAGAGAAGAATGAACATAGTTTCAAGAGGCGGTTCTCTTCTCTTTGCATGGATGGAAATGACAGGCAATGAAAATCCATTTTTTGAATACTACGACGATGTACTTGAAATTCTGAGAAAATACGATGTTACAATAAGCCTGGGCGATGCCTTGAGACCGGGCTGTATGGACGATGCTACAGACGCAGGACAGGTTGCTGAGCTTATAGAGCTTGGCTATCTTACACAGAGAGCCTGGGCTAAGGATGTACAGGTAATGGTAGAGGGTCCGGGACATATGGCTATGGACGAGATAGCAGCCAATATGAAGCTGCAGAAAAGGCTTTGCCACAATGCGCCCTTCTATGTGTTGGGACCTCTTGTAAGTGATATTTTCCCCGGCTATGACCATATCACCTCAGCTATAGGCGGCGCTATTGCCGCTGCCAGCGGCGCTGACTTCCTCTGCTATGTAACTCCCGCAGAACACTTAAGACTGCCCGATGCCGCAGACGTTAAGGAGGGAATAATGGCGAGCAAGATAGCGGCTCATGCCGCAGATATCGCAAAGAAATATCCCCACGCAAGAGAGAGGGACAATGCCATGAGCGATGCCAGACATGCCCTTGACTGGGAAAAGATGTTTGAACTGGCTGTTGATCCCGATAAGGCAAGAGAGTACTATGAAAGCGTACCTCCCGCAGAAAGACATACCTGCTCCATGTGCGGAAAAATGTGCGCCGTAAGGACTACCAACCTTATACTTGACGGCAAGAAGGTGGAATTCTGCGAGGATGACGGAAAGTGTGATTAAAACACAGGGCTGATTGCATTTAGCTTGTATAACGGCAATAAAACTGTCGCACTAAGCTTTAAGATAGGCTGTTGCGACAGTTTCTTATTTCGATAAATTTGTGTTTAACTGAGTAAGGCGACCCTTCCACCAACCTTCGGTTGGTCCCCCTCCCCTCCGACGCTAACGCTAGGGGAGGTTATGCACCGCA
>CANQBJ010000020.1 GCA_947589665.1 uncultured Clostridia bacterium | reverse complement strand
TATCTTGACAGCAAGAAAACAGAAAATTTAGATATACCCGGAATTTATGAAGTACATTCATTTTATCCCAGAAATAATGGAACAGGAATGTTTTTTACGGCTTTAGACGATGAAAGAAATTTAGGGTTTTATTACTATGATTTTAATACTAAAACCTTAGATAATTTATATGATGATTTGAATTTTCCAAAATCACATCGAGGAATTGTTGATTTTGTGTATACTATTCAATAGTTATATAGTTTTAACTGGGGTAGGTCTGCGGAGTGGTTGATAGGCTCTAAGTAAAATGACCTTGAATGGTAGATCATTTTGGTATAGAGAAAAGACCTGTCCCCCGTAAAACTGAAAATCAAATTTACGTTGACAACACAAATTGTTCTCAATCGCTTAAACACCTTGACAAAATCCCTTTAACGTATTAAAATTTATGGTATACAAATGAAGTAAGGAGAATAAAAATGGCTAAGGAAAAAATGGTAACGGCAATAACCTCTATGGAGGAGGATTTTGCCCAGTGGTATACAGATGTTGTAAAGAAGGCCGAGCTTATAGATTATTCAAGCGTAAGAGGTTGTATGATATTAAGACCTGCGGGCTATGCCATATGGGAGAATATACAAAAGGAGCTTGACGCCCGCTTTAAGGCTACAGGCGTAGAGAATGTGTATATGCCTTTGTTCATACCCGAAAGCCTTTTACAGAAGGAAAAGGATCATGTAGAGGGCTTTGCTCCTGAGGTTGCATGGGTAACTCACGGCGGTCTTGAAAAGCTTCAGGAAAGGCTTTGTGTAAGACCTACATCCGAGACTCTTTTCTGCGATCTGTACTCTAATATTGTTCAGTCCTACAGAGACCTGCCTAAGCTTTACAATCAGTGGTGTTCTGTAGTAAGATGGGAAAAGACTACAAGACCATTTTTACGCTCTATGGAGTTCTTATGGCAGGAGGGTCATACTGCTCACGCTACAGCCGAGGAGGCTGAGGAGAGGACTATACAGATGCTCAATGTCTACGCTGATTTCTGCGAGCAGATATTAGCCATTCCTATGATAAAGGGTAAAAAGACGGATAAGGAAAAATTTGCGGGAGCCCATTCTACATATACCATTGAGGCTCTTATGCATGACGGCAAGGCGCTGCAGTCAGGCACCAGCCATAACTTTGGCGACGGCTTTGCCCATGCCTTTGGCATACAGTATACGGACAAGGACAACAAGCTGCAGTATGTTCACCAGACATCATGGGGTATGTCCACAAGAATAATAGGCGCCGTTATTATGGTACACGGCGACAACAGCGGTCTTGTGCTGCCTCCAAGAATTGCCCCCGATCAGGTAGTTATAGTACCTATTATGCAGAAGAAGGAGGGTGTGCTTGAAAAGGCGGCTGAGGTAAAGGCTAAGCTCTCAGAGGTGGCAAGAGTAAAGCTTGACGACAGCGACAAGTCACCGGGCTGGAAGTTCAGCGAACACGAGATGAGAGGCATACCTGTAAGAGTTGAGCTTGGACCAAGGGATATAGAAAACGGTCAGGCAGTGCTTGCAAGACGTGACACAGGCGAAAAAATGACTGTAAGCCTTGACAATATTGCAGAAGAGGTCAAGGCTCTCCTTGAGACAATACAAAATGATATGCTTGAGAGGGCAAGAAAGCATAGGGACGCTCATACCTATACTGCTGTAAATATGGATGAATTTTCAAGAATACTTAAGGAAACTCCAGGCTTTGTAAAGGCTATGTGGTGTGGCAACGAGGCCTGTGAGCTTAAGATAAAGGAAATGACTACCGCTACTTCAAGATGTATGCCTTTTGAGCAGGAGGAGATATCAGACAAGTGCGTCTGTTGCGGCAAGCCTGCTAAGACTATGGTTTATTGGGGTAAGGCATATTAACATAGTATCGGAATTTTAAAAAGAGAGGTGTATTTTATGGAAATATTCAATGCTATAATACAGAACACAGATACTCCCGAAATACAGGCTGTACTTTCCGAACTGAATCCGGAAGAGGATATACTGTTTACGAATGAGAACCCCGATGAGGAAAACTGCATAGAGGTACAGTATATAGAGCCTATAAACAATATCAGGACAATAGGTCAGATACCTCCGGAGATCATTGCGTCAATAAGAGAAAAGTATGGCAAGGACGTAGCTATAGAAATATCCGATTATATGGTGACCTATGACAGCGGTATATACGGACTTGTGGCGGATATTACCGTAACCGAGGTGAACACAGAGGAAAGACCTAAGAGCAAAAGACTGCCCCTGCCTCTGCTTATAGTGGTAGGCGTAGCTACCGGAATACTTACGGCGATACTTATAGTGATTAAATTAGTTTCTTCCTTAAAGAAAAAATGATTTGTTTAAAAATACCTGCAATGTCAGGTATTTTTAATTTTTTATTTATATTTTGTTCATAGGTACATGATAAACTATAATTACAAAATAAACATCGGAAAGGAGTGTTTTTATGAAATTAGCGAGAAATTTATTTATTGTATGTGCGGCAGTGGCTCTTATATTGGTATCTGTCCATATGTGCATAGCGGACAACTTCAATATGAGAGTAGTGGAGGATGGTAATAATGTAAAGCTTGTGCTTACCTATAAGCAGAAGCAGTATGAAACAGTGCTTACACCTGTAGGTCAGCAGAATACACAGACCAATGCTCAGGCAAATACAGCGCCTCAGACAAATACTCAGACCAATACGGCGGTAACTCTTGAACAGGCTAAGTCTATTGCCTTAAAGGACGCAGGTATCACTCAGGCGGATTTTACAAAGGCTGTGCAGGACTATGACGACGGCAGACTTATATATGAAATAGATTTCAGAAGTGACGGTAAGGAATTTGAGTATGATATAGAGGCTGCTACAGGCAGGATATTGAAAACGGATGTTGATATATACAACAATATTTTAGGCGGCGGAGCTCAGACGCAGCAGAATACTCAGCAGAACACACAGCAGTCATCAGCTGCGATCACTTCTGCAGAGGCCGAGGATATCGCGCTGAAGGATGCAGGCTTTACAAAGACCAATATTACCTATATACACACCCACAACGACAGAGATGACGGAAGGTCAGTATATGAGGTGGAGTTCAGGGCAAATAATGTAAAGTATGAATATACTATAGGCGCCTCCGATGGCAAGATATATGATAAGGATATAGACAGAGATTAAATATGGCTGTCCTATTAAATGTTTGGGAGAGGTCAACTTATTATAAACACAAATTCATCAAAATAAAAAAGGAACTGTCGCAACAGCTTATTTTCTTTAATTCTCAGTGCGACAGTTCCTTTTATTGTTGAATATCCCTCTCGCGGTTATATACCACAAGCTCATGTATTTCCTTGGCTCTTTCCTCATCGGGAGGGCCGTATTCCCTGTCCATGGCGGCTATGATGTCGTCAAGCTGTTTACGGCAGTAGTCAAGCTCTTCTCTTACCTTGTCCACGTCCATCCATTTGTTCTGACCGGAGAACATACCTATATATGCCAGTATTCTGGAAATATTGCTCCTGAATATGCGTATTTTGTCCAGTATAGGCTTTTTGATCTTGCGTTTTCTGGGATTTCTGTAACGTGTATACAATTCTAGTTTCCTCTCTCTATGCTTATCCTGTTGAATACATCCAGTATATCGTCTACTGCCACAGAGGTCTTTTCATCGCTGTCCATATCCATAATGGCCTTGCCCTCATGCATCATTATAAGCCTGTTGCCGTAATTAAGGGCATACATAAGATTATGGGTCACCATTATTGTGGTAAGGTGCTTTTCCTTTACTACCTTATCCGTAAGCTCCATTATTATTTCTGCCGTCTTGGGGTCGAGGGCTGCCGTATGCTCGTCGAGAATGAGTATATCTATAGGAGTCATAGTGGACATAAGCAACGCCATAGCCTGTCTTTGTCCGCCTGAAAGCAGTCCCACCTTTACACTGAGCTTGTCTTCAAGACCAAGATTAAGCTGAGCAAGCTGTTCCTTGTAGAAGTTTATTCTCTTTCTGTTGGTACCCCATTTCAGATCGAATATCCTGCCCTTGTTGTCTGCAAGGGACATATTTTCAAGTATAGTCATATTGGCGCAGGTACCCATGGCAGGATTTTGGTACACTCTGCCTATTTTTTTATAGCGCCTGAACTCACTGAGCTTATTTATGCTTTCGTTATTTATAATAATATCGCCGCTGTCTATGGGTATTGAGCCGCATATTATATTGAGCAGTGATGTCTTTCCCGAACCGTTGCTGCCTATTATGCTTACAAATTCCTTGTCCTTCACCTCTAAATTGAAGTCGGAAAAAAGCTGCATTTCATTGACGGTATGGGGATTGTAGGTCTTGTCTATATGTTCAAGCCTAATCATTTTCGGCACCTGCCTTTCTGAAATTGCTTATAACAAGTATCACAAGGAAAAGAGCGCCTGTTATAAGCTTCATATCTATAGCGGCAAGTCCCAGCCATATTGCTATGGCAACACAAGCCTTGTAAATGACTGAGCCTATTATTACCGATGTGGTAGTTTTTATAAAGCTGAGCTTTCCGAATACGTTTGTACCTATTATAACGGAGGCAAGACCTATAACTATAGTACCTGTACCCATAGATATCTCAAAAAATCTCTGATCCTGACACATTACGCAGCCTGCAAGGGCTACAAGGGCATTGGCTATGACAAGACCTATTATCTTTACTATACCCTTATCCTTGGCAAGCACAGTTACAACGGTCTCATTGTCGCCTACGGCTCTTAAGAGATAGCCTGACTTTGTTTTGAGATACAGGTCCATAAGGAGCTTGCATATAAGCATTATTATAAATATGACAAACACCTTGTTGTATTCTCCCAGCCTGTCTGCAAGAGGCGAAAGTGAAAATATGTTGTCGCTGCTGAATATAGGTACGTTTGCCTGTCCTCCCGCTATATGCAGGTTCACGGAATAGAGCATTGTCATTGTGATAATGCCCGAAAGCAGGTCCCTCACTCTGAATTTAACGTGTATTATGCCTGTGACAAGGCCTGCAATGCCCCCTGCAATAAATGCTGCGGGAAGGGTTATATAGGGATTTATGCCTGCCTTTATCATAACAGCACAGACAGCAGCCCCCAATGGGAAGCTGCTATCTACTGTAAGGTCCGGAAAATCCAGTATTTTATATGTGATGTATACGCCGAGAGCAAGTATAGTGTATATAAATCCCTGCTCCAGTACACTCAATACCAGTGCCATAGCTTTTCTCCTTACTCTGCTTCTGTAGCGTTTGCCTTTAAGTCTTCGGGACATTCCATATTAAGTGCCTGAAGTGCTGCTGAATTAATGTAAAGACTGTATTCGGAAATAGTTTCATAAGGAATGGACTGAGCGTCTTCGCCCTGAAGTACTCTTGCTGCCATTGCGCCTGTCTGCTTGCCGAGGGCAACATAGTCAAGACCCTCTGTAGCTACGCAGCCGTTCTTTACCTGCTCTATCTCGCTGCCGTATACGGGTATGCCTGCCTTGTTTGCGGCATCAAGCAATACGGGAAGTGAGCTTACTACAGTGTTGTCCGTAAGGTTTGATATACAGTCTACCTTTGCCGCAAGGTCTGCCGCAGCCATAGGTATATCTGCCGTCTGGCTTATGCCGCTGTCTACTATCTCAAAGCCGTAGTTTCCTGCAAGGCTCTTGTATTCTTCAATAGCGCTTACTGAGTTAGCCTCGCTGGTGGTATAGAGTATGCCTATTGTCTTGGCATCGGGCTGGAAGGCTCTTATCATTTCAAGCTGCGCCTCTACAGCAAGCTTGTCGCTTGTGCCTGTAGCGTTGCCTGTGCCTGAGCCGTCTTCATTGGCAAGCTCTGCCGCAACGGGGTCCGTAACGGCAGTGTATATAACGGGTATATTGCCCTGTGCCGCATTAAAGGCAGCCTGTGCCATAGGTGTGGCAACTGCGCATATAAGGTCTACGTTCTCAGCGACCATACTCTGGGCTATCTGATTGGTATTTGCCATATCTGCCTGTGCGTTCTGGAAATCTATTTCAAGATTTTCGCCCTCTACATAGCCTGCCTCTGCAAGACCCTGCTTAAAGCCTTCCACACAGTTATCCAGTGAGCCGTGAGGCGCAAACTGAGCAATGCCTATCTTGACGCTGTCGGCAATTTTGATATCGGTCTCGCCGTCTGCCCCGCCTGCATTTCCGCCGCAGCCTGTGAGCATAGACATAGCCATAGCTGATACCAGCATAAGTGATAATAATTTCTTCATTTCAGTACACTCCTTTTATTTATAATTTCTTTTGGCTAATAGTATAACACAATTTATGGAATATAGCAATTTTTTTTATGTTAAAAATACAGTACGCAGTATGGCTTTATTTGTACAAAAAACATAATTTTTGTACATTTTGCATAAAAAATGAACTTTAGCGTGAAAAATTATATGCATATTAAGAATGGCAAAATTGAGTATGATTTTAAGTCTGTGGATAAGTTTTAAATTTTTAATGCCCGCAAAGGTGCAGAAAATGGTTATTCACAGAGTTATCCGATTTATCCACAATCAAAAAATGAAAACTGAGGACTTATCCACAGAAATTATACCCAATTTAAAAAACTTCGGAAGTATATGTATTCAATAGGGTTTGAAAAATTTGTGAAATTTTTTTGCAAAAAATATGATAAAAAATTTCAGATGTAAAAAATAAAGGAAATTTATTTGCAGTACAGAATTATAAAAGTATAATAAGAAATCGGACAGGGCAGACCGTACAGGTCAGGTATGTAAGCGGTTTCATAACAAAGGAGTTGATTTTATGCGTTATTCATTTATTGGTAAGAATGTTGATGTGACTGAAAATTTCCAGAATAAGATCATAGGCAAGATAGACAGAGCCGCTAAGCTCTTTCCTGCCGATTCCGAGGCGAATATCATACTGAGCGATGTAAAGCTTGATAAGAAGGTCGACGTTACCGTTAATCTTCCGAATAAGAGAATAATAAAGGCTGAGGTGGTCAAGGATGATCTGATGGCTGCCGTTGACGAGGCTGTGGATATACTTGAAAGACAGATGGTAAAGTATAAGAACAAGCTTAACAGCAAGGCTAAGAGAAGTACTGCCTTTGCCGATGAGCTCAATGCCATTGCCTTTGACGATGACGAGTACGATGAGGATGACGGCATCAAAATTGTAAAGAATAAAAGGTTTTCCGTTAAGCCTATGGACGCTGAGGAGGCTTGTATGGAAATGGAAATGATGGGTCATAGCTTCTTCGTTTTTAGAGATGCGTCTACAGATGAGATATGCGTTGTCTATAAGAGAAAGGACGGAGCTTACGGTCTTATTGAACCGGAGTATTGATATTGACAAATAAATGTAATTGTGATAAGATAAAAGCACAGGAGAGATAGCTTTGGCTATTGCCCCTGTTGAAAAGTTAAGAAGTTATAAATAACCGCCTAAGTCCAGTCAACGAGAGGCGGTTATTTTTTTATGTATATGATGATCAACAGAATTAAAAACAATATAATTTGTATATCCGTCAAAATACATCCCCCCTTCCTTTTTGGGGTAAAGGGGCATAACCGCTTCGCACACTCTCCTGCGCCGTATCAATATTACCATAAATTAAGACTTATTACAACAGAAAACGACAAAATAAAACAGGGAAATGGATATATGCTCATTTCCCTTTAAGTTTTCTTAAAAACTTCTTACAAAAATAAAAGAAACCCTTGACAGGGTTTCATAAAAATGGTAAAATAATATACTGCACTAAATAATATTTTAATCATATTTAAGGTAATTATAACAAAAAAATCGCAAAAAGTCAATAGCTTTTTGTAAAAGATTTGTGAATAATGTGAACAGGCGTTCACAAACCCTGTTTAGTTCAAGAATAAAGAAGGAGTGAAAGCACCAATGGACAAAAACAGATTACGCCCTGTGCGCTATGGCGACACAATGCGTATGAGCTATGCACGTATCGATGAGGTACTGGAAATGCCTAATCTTCTTGCATTGCAGAAGGACAGCTATCAATGGTTTTTAGACAAGGGACTTTCAGAGGTATTTGACGATATTTCGCCTATAAGCGATTATAACGGCAACTATATCCTGGAGTTCGTGGACTTTAAGCTAGATAACGAGACCAAGTATTCCATTGCCGAGTGTAAGGACAGAGACGCTACCTACGCAACTCCCTTGCGCGTAAAGGTAAGACTTCGCAACAAGGAGAACGACGAGGTCAAGGAGCAGGAAATTTATATGGGTGAGTTCCCGCTTATGACCGAAACAGGCACCTTTGTAATAAACGGCGCCGAGAGAGTTATAGTTTCTCAGCTTGTGCGTTCCCCCGGCATATACTACGACATTGCAAAGGACAGAGACGGCAAGAACCTCCTTTCCTCAACGGTCATTCCCAACAGAGGCGCATGGCTTGAGTATGAAACAGACTCAAACGACGTGTTCTCCGTGAGGATAGACAGAAACAGAAAAGTGCCCGTAACTACCTTCATAAGAGCTCTGGGCTGTGGTTCAGACCAGGATATAATAGACCTTTTCGGCGAGGAGCCAAAGATAATCGCCACTATAGAAAAGGATGTTACAAAGACCTACGAGGAAGGTCTTATTGAGATATATAAAAAGCTTCGTCCCGGCGAGCCTCCTACAGTGGAGTCAGCACTTAGCATACTCAACGCTATGTTCTACGATCCAAAGAGATATGACCTGGCTCATGTGGGAAGATATAAGTTCAACAAGAAGCTTGCCTTTAAGAACAGAGTATCAGGCTATAAGCTTTCCCAGGACGCTGTTGATCCTATGACAGGGGAGGTCCTTGCCGATGCAGGCACTGTCCTTACGGACGATATCTGCGATGCTCTTCAGGACAGCAGTATTACGGCTATATATATAACTGCAGACGGCAGAGAGGTAAAGATACTTTCCAACCAGACAGTGAAAATAGACGGCTTTATATCTGCCTATGGTCTTAGCGCAGAGGAATTTGAAATAAAGGAAAGAGTACACTTCCCCACTCTTCAGAGGATACTGGAGGAAAATGAGGATGCAGAGAGCATAAGGACTGCCATAAGGGCAAATATGGGCGAGCTTGTTACAAAGCACATTACCGCCGAGGATATTATGGCGTCCATAAACTACTGTATACATCTGGACTACGGCATCGGCACCAGAGATGACATCGACCACCTGGGCAACAGAAGGATAAGAGCCGTAGGCGAGCTTTTGCAGAACCAGTTCAGAATAGGTCTTTCCAGAATGGAAAGAACTGTAAGAGAGAGAATGACAACTCAGGATACAGAGAGCATAACACCCCAGGCGCTTATTAACATAAAGCCCGTTACTGCCTCTATCAAGGAGTTCTTTGGCAGTTCTCAGCTTTCACAGTTCATGGATCAGAATAACCCTCTTGGCGAGCTTACTCACAAGAGAAGACTTTCTGCCCTTGGTCCTGGCGGTCTTTCAAGAGAAAGAGCGGGCTTTGAGGTAAGAGACGTTCACAATTCACACTACGGCAGAATGTGTCCCATAGAGACTCCCGAAGGCCCTAACATCGGACTTATCAACTCTCTTGCCACATTTGCCAAGATAAACGAATATGGCTTTATTGAGGCGCCCTACAGGATCATAGACAAGTCCTCAGGTGTTTCAAGAGTTACGGACAGTATTATATATATTGCGGCAGACGAGGAAGAAAAGTATACTATAGCTCAGGCTAACGAGCCTCTTAACGAGAACAAGGAATTTGTTCACGAAAAGGTAACCTGCCGAAGGAAAGAGGAAAACGTACAGGTATCTCCGGATAAGGTAGAGCTTATGGACGTATCTCCCAGACAGCTTGTTTCAGTGGCAACTGCCCTTATTCCCTTCCTTCAGAACGATGACGTTACAAGAGCGCTCATGGGCTCCAACATGCAGCGTCAGGCAGTGCCTCTTCTGACCACAGATGCGCCTATAGTAGGCACAGGCATGGAGTACAAGACTGCAAAGGACTCAGGAGTATGCGTTGTAGCTGAGGCAGACGGCGAGGTAATTTTCGTAGATGCTTCCAGAATAGTCGTAAAGGGTACCGACGGTACTTCAAGGACTTACGAGCTGACTAAATTCAAGCGCTCCAACCAGTCCAACTGTATGAACCAGGTGCCTATAGTCAACAAGGGCGACAAGATAAAAGCAGGCAGTGTTATTGCTGACGGTCCTTCTACAAAGAACGGCGAGCTTGCCCTGGGCAAGAACCCACTTATAGGCTTTATGACCTGGGAGGGCTATAACTACGAGGATGCAGTATTATTAAGTGAAAGACTTGTTATGGACGATGTATACACATCTATCCATATTGAAGAATATGAAACAGAGGCAAGAAATACCAAGCTTGGTGATGAGGAGATAACAAGGGATATACCCAATATGGGTGCAGACGCTCTTAAGGACCTTGACGAGCAGGGTATCATAAGAATAGGCGCCGAGGTACAGCCCAACTCTATACTTGTAGGCAAGGTAACTCCCAAGGGCGAGACCGAGCTTACAGCTGAGGAAAGACTGCTCAGAGCCATTTTCGGCGAAAAGGCAAGAGAGGTAAGAGATACTTCACTTACGGTTCCTCACGGCACAAGCGGTATAGTAGTGGATGTAAAGGTATTCTCAAGGGAGAACAACGACGAGCTTGCTCCCGGTGTAAATCAGTCTGTAAGAGTATATATCGCCCAGAAGAGAAAGATATCTGTAGGCGATAAGATGGCAGGACGTCACGGTAACAAGGGTGTTGTATCAAGAGTTCTCCCCGTAGAGGATATGCCTTATCTTCCTAACGGACGTCCCCTTGATATAGTTCTTAACCCACTGGGCGTGCCTTCACGTATGAATATAGGTCAGGTACTTGAGATACACTTAGGTCTTGCCAGCAATGTACTTGGCTGGAAGATAGCTACTCCCGTATTTGACGGCGCAAACGAGCAGGATATTATGGAAACTCTGGATATGGCAAACGACTATGCCAACTCACTTTCCAGAGATGAAGAAAATAAATATGTGGACAAGTTTGACGAGTTTGCCGCAAAGTGGCAGGATAAGCTTGATCCCCAGGTATTTGAATACCTTGAAAAGAACAAGGATCACCGTAAGGAATGGATGGGTGTGCCTATTGACAGGACAGGAAAGGTAAGGCTTCGCGACGGCAGAACAGGCGAGGAATTTGACAATCCCACAACTATCGGCTTTATGCATTACCTTAAGCTCCACCACCTTGTAGACGATAAGATACATGCCCGTTCTACAGGCCCTTACTCACTTGTTACTCAGCAGCCTCTTGGCGGCAAGGCGCAGTTCGGCGGTCAGAGATTCGGTGAAATGGAGGTATGGGCTCTTGAGGCATACGGCGCATCCTATACTCTTCAGGAAATACTTACAGTAAAGTCCGATGATATAGTAGGACGTGTAAGCACTTATGAGGCTATAGTAAAGGGTGAAAATATCCCTGAGCCGGGAGTTCCCGAATCCTTTAAGGTACTTCTTAAGGAATTGCAGGCTCTTGCTCTTGATGTAGCCGTATTCAACGAAGGCGTCGAGGTAGAGGTAGACGAATTTGCCGACAGCAGAGAGCTTACCGTAGGCGTCAATATGGAAGGCACCGAGCCTGCCGAGGATGACGAGGCGGATATGGATGACGACGGCGATATGGCTATAGACAGCCTTTTAGACGGCATATCTCTTGACGATGTAGAGGACAGCTTAGACGATATTTCCGACGAGGATATTGTAATAGATGAGGATGAGCTTGACACGGAAGAGCTGCTTGCAGACTTTGACAAGCTTATAGAAGAAGGACAGGAGGGAGAGTAATATTATGCACAATGACGATACAGAAAAGCAAATAATTTTTGACTCAATCAAGATCGGTCTGGCATCTCCCGAGAAAATAAGAAAATGGTCTTACGGCGAGGTAAAAAAGCCTGAAACCATTAACTACAGGACCCTTAAGCCCGAGAGGGACGGTCTTTTCTGTGAAAGGATATTCGGACCTACAAAGGACTGGGAGTGTCACTGCGGCAAGTACAAGAGAATAAGACATAAGGGTATCATATGCGACCGCTGCGGTGTTGAGATAACAAAAAGCAAGGTAAGACGTGAGAGAATGGGACACATAGAGCTTGCTGCTCCCGTATCTCATATATGGTACTTCAAGGGCATTCCCTCAAAGATGGGTACTATACTTGGCAAGAGCCCAAAGGAGCTTGAAAAGGTACTTTACTTTGCCAGCTATATAGTACTTGACTCAGGCGAGACCAACCTCATATACAAGGAGGTCATTACCGACCAGCAGAGAAGAGAGACCGAGGAGAAATACGGCAGAGGTTCATTCAGAGTAGGTATGGGCGCCGAGGCAATAAAGGAGCTTTTGGAGGCTATAGACCTTGAAAAGGAATCCGAGGAGCTTAAGAACGAGCTTATGGACGCCTCAGGTCAGAAGAAAGCCAAGCTCATAAAGAAGCTTGAGGTAGTAGAGGCATTTAGATTAAGCGGCAACAGACCGGAATGGATGATACTGGACGTAGTTCCAGTCATACCGCCTGAGCTCAGACCTATGGTACAGCTGGACGGCGGACGTTTTGCCACATCCGATCTTAACGACCTTTACAGAAGAGTTATAAACAGAAATAACAGACTTAAGAAGCTTCTGGAGCTGGGTACTCCCGACATTATAGTAAGAAATGAAAAGAGAATGCTCCAGGAGGCAGTTGACGCCCTTATAGATAACGGCAGGAGAGGAAGACCCGTAACAGGCCCCGGCAACAGAGCCTTGAAGTCACTTTCCGATCTTCTGAAGGGCAAGCAGGGACGTTTCCGTCAGAACCTCTTAGGCAAGAGAGTAGACTATTCAGGACGTTCAGTTATAGTAGTAGGTCCTACTCTTAAGATATACCAGTGCGGTCTGCCTAAGGAAATGGCAATAGAGCTTTTCAAGCCCTTCGTTATGAAAAAGCTTGTTACAGACGAGATAGCTGCCAACATAAAGAGCGCCAAGAGAATGGTAGAACAGCTTAAGCCTGAGGTATGGGATGTGCTTGAGCAGGTAATAAAGGAGCATCCCGTTATGCTCAACAGAGCGCCTACTCTTCACAGACTTGGTATACAGGCATTTGAACCCATACTTGTAGAGGGCAGGGCATTGAAGCTTCATCCCCTTGTTTGTACAGCCTATAATGCCGACTTTGATGGCGACCAGATGGCTGTCCATGTTCCTCTTAGCGTAGAGGCTCAGGCAGAGTGCAGATTTTTACTTCTTGCACCTAACAATCTTCTTAAGCCGTCAGACGGCGAGCCTGTAGCCGTTCCTTCACAGGATATGGTGCTTGGTATATATTATCTTACTCTTGCCAAGGACGGCGAGAAGGGCGAAGGAAAGGTATTCATGGACGAAAACGAGGCACTTCTTGCCTATGACAACCATGTTATAAGCCTTCATGCCAAGATAAAGGTAAGAAGATCAGTAGAGCTTAACGGCATTAGGAGAACGGATATAATAGATACTACTGTAGGCAGGATCATATTCAATGAGATAATTCCTCAGGACTTAGGCTTTGTAGACAGAAGCAAAGAGGAAAATATCTGCAAGTACGAAGTTGATTTCCTTACAGGCAAGAAGGAGCTTGGCAGGATAATAGACAGATGTATACACAAGCATCCCGCTACAGAGACCTCTGTTGTTTTAGATGATATAAAGAGCCTTGGCTTTAAGTACTCCACAAAGGGAGCCCTTACGGTTTCCGTATCCGATATGAAGATACCAGAGGCTAAGTATACGCTTCTTAACGAAGGCGAGGAAGAGGTAAACAAGATAACAAAGATGTACCGCAGAGGTCTTATGACCGATGAGGAAAGACACAACAAGGTAATTGAGGTATGGGAAAAGATTGATGATAAGATCACAGATGCCCTTATCGCCAACCTTGGTCAGTACAACGATATCTATATGATGGCTCTCTCAGGCGCCAGAGGTTCAAACAGACAGATAAAGCAGCTTGCAGGTATGCGTGGACTTATGGCATCACCTTCAGGCGAGACTATAGAGCTGCCTATTACGGCTAACTTCCGTGAGGGACTTACAGTTCAGGAATACTTTATTTCCGCTCACGGCGCAAGAAAGGGACTTACAGATACAGCCCTTAAGACAGCGGACTCAGGATATCTTACAAGACGTCTTGTAGATGTATCACAGGATATAATAGTAAGAGAATACGACTGCTCAGCGGATACCGATGAAAAGCCGTATATGGAGGTAAGCGCCTTTATGGACGGTCAGGAGACCATAGAGCCTCTTGAGGACAGAATAAGGGGCAGATATTCCGCAGAGGCTGTTATAGACCCTGAAACAGGCAAGGTAATAGTGCCTGCCGATACACTTATCGATCCCGATATGGCAGAGGCTGTAGTAAAGGCAGGCATTGAAAAGGTAAGGATAAGGACTATACTTACCTGTAGATGTCACAACGGTGTATGCTCCAAGTGCTACGGCTCCAATATGGCAAGCGGCAGACAGGTAAGGATAGGCGAGGCTGTAGGTATAATCGCAGCCCAGTCCATAGGCGAGCCCGGTACTCAGCTTACAATGAGAACCTTCCACACAGGCGGTATCTCAGGTAACGACCTTACACAGGGTCTTCCTAGAGTTGAGGAGCTTTTTGAGGCAAGAAATCCCAAGGGACGTTCCATTATAGCCGAGTTTGGTGGTAAGGTTACTATTAATGTAACAGGCACTAAGGCCAATAAGAAGGAGGATGTTATCGTAACTGCTCCAAACGGTGAGGTCAAGGAATACTCTATACCCTACGGCTCCAGAATATGCGTGCTTAACGGCGATGTTATAGAGGACGGCGACCAGATAACAGAGGGTTCTATAAATCCCCAGGATATACTGAGAATAAACGGTGTAAGAGGTGTACAGGACTATATCCTCAAGGAGGTACAGAGAGTGTACCGTCTCCAGGGCGTTGATATCAACGACAAGCACATTGAGGTAATAGTAAGGCAGATGCTTAAGAGAGTCAGAGTTGAGTCTGAGGGCGAAACCGATATGCTTCCGGGTTCACAGGTAGACTGGCTTGCCTTTGAGGCTGCCAATGCCAAGGCAGTGGCAGAGGGCAAAGAGCCTGCAAAGGGAACCAGAACGCTCTTAGGTATAACTAAGGCATCTCTTGCTACGGATTCCTTCCTTTCAGCAGCATCCTTCCAGGAGACTACCAAGGTCCTTACAGACGCTGCCGTAAAGGGCAAGCTGGATCCCCTTATCGGCCTTAAGGAAAATGTTATTATTGGTAAGCTTATCCCCGCAGGTACGGGTATGAGCCTTTACAGAAAGGTCGATCTTAAGCTGGATAAGCCTGATTATGTACCTGAGCCTACTGTAGAGGAAAGCTATGCAGAGGAAATGATAAGCGCTGAGGATATCAATCCCATAAGCTCAGAGGACAAATAAAATTACTGAACAGGGTTATCTTTAAAGGTAACCCTGTTTTTTGCATATTAATAATACATGAAAGTTGACTTTTTTTTAATATTATGTCATAATTATGATAAGGTGATGTATAATGAGAAAAAATAAACTTGTTGCCCCTGTATTAAAATGGGTGGGAGGAAAAAGGCAGCTTTTAGATGTAATAAAGCCTTTGCTTCCCAAAAAAATAAATACATATTGTGAACCATTTGTGGGAGGAGGTGCAGTATTATTTAATATTCAGCCCTCAAAAGCTTACATTAATGACATTAATCAGGATTTAATGCTTGTATATAAAGTTATTAAAGAAGATGTGGAATCACTTATAGATGCATTAGCTGATTTTAAAAATGAAGCTGAATTTTTTTATAGTGTAAGAGATTGGGATAGGGATAAAAACAGATATGCTTTGTTATCTGAGGTTGAAAGAGCAGCAAGAATAATATTTCTTAACAAGACTTGTTATAATGGATTGTACCGCGTTAATAATGCAGGTGAATTCAATAGTCCATTTGGTTACTATAAAAATCCGAATATAGTAAATACACCGGTTCTAAGAGCCGTAAGTGCATATTTCAACGAGGCTGATATATATTTTTCAGATACAGATTATGAAACGGCTTTGAATAATATACCAAAGAGTACATTTGTATATTTTGATCCGCCTTATGATCCTATATCTTCAACTTCATATTTTACAGGATATTCAAAGGGCGGTTTTACGCAAGAGGATCAGATTAGATTGCGCAAGTGTTGTGACGATCTTAACGAGAGAGGCATTAAGTTTATGTTATCGAATTCTGCTACGGATTTTATAAAGGAGCAGTATGCAGAATATAATATAACTATTGTACAGGCTAAGCGCAATATTAATTCTGTTGCAAGCAGACGCGGTGATGTTGATGAGGTGATTATCAGAAATTATGAATAGAAATGACGAAGCATGGAATGAGCTTTTTGAACAGTATGATATTTTAAATGAAATAGACAGATATGGTGTTTTTGAAATCACTGCAAAACAGATAAAAGCTGTCAGAGAGCCTAGGCTTATGACAAAATTTGATCATACAAGTAACTTACCAAAGTTATTTGCTGATAATAAATTATCTATTCTGCCAATTAGTCGTGGAAACTATATAATATCGCATTTTAATACTTACCATGATTTTGAACCTGATAACTCCTCGATTATACAGGCTTCGTTGCCATCAAATATACAGAGTTTGGATTACAGAGAGATAAAAAGTGAAACATTAGCTTTAAACTGTGCCATTGCTTCAGGAATTATTGCTGATTTTACAAAAGATGAAAATTTAATACCTACTGTTTCGGGACGAATGAGTTCAGGTAAATTTGATTTTTACATTGAAAATATAAATACAAATAAAAAACAGCATATTAATGTAATAAATTCTCAAATAGAAATAGATGCTGCATATGAGGGATTAAAATATTTGACTTTATTTGAGGCAAAAAATGATTTATCCGATGATTTCTTGGTAAGACAATTATATTATCCATATAGAACATGGGGAAATAAGATAACTAAAGATATTAAAACGATATTTCTTATTTATTCCAATGGAATTTATCGAATGTATGAATATGCATTTGAAACCCCCTATGAATATAATTCACTTGCACTAGTTAAGCAACAGAAATATTCAATTGAGGATACCAGAATAAATATATGTGATATTCAAAGTATTGTAAATAATGTAAAAATTGTTGATGACCCCCAAATACCATTTCCGCAGGCAAATAGGTTTGAGCGCATTATTAACCTTTGTGAGCTCTTGAATAATCAGGACATGGATAGGAATAGTGTTACAGAAAACTATGATTTTGACGTAAGACAAACAAATTATTATACAGATGCTGCCAGATATCTTGGTTTGCTTGAAAAAAACAGAAGGAATGAAATGCTTGTATATTCTTTAAGTCCATTAGGCAAAAGAATTTTAAAAATGGACTATAAACAGCGTCAGTTAGCCTTTTGCAAGCAGATATTATCGCATAAGATATTTAAGGATGTGTTGCAATTATATCTTTTACGAGGCAAATTGCCTGAAAGAAATGATATTGTCTGGCTGATGAAGCAGACAAATCTTTATAACATACAATCAGATGAAACATATTTTAGAAGAGCAAGCACTATAAAGAGCTGGATGGAATGGATTGTTGGACTAGTCAATGAGTAAAATTTTTGATATTATGTAAGGAGGAAAAACAATGAAAAATAAAGATAATAAAAATGACAAAAGACCTATTATACAATCAAGCGGATATAATGGGAGTGAACCAACACGAGTTTGTCCTAAATGTGGTATGGAAAAACCAATTAGCGATTTTGGTTACAGGAAAATGGGCAATGGGACAATCAGAAACCAATCTTGGTGTAAGGACTGTAGATGATAATAGTAAAAACAATTGCTGGCCGCATTGCTTATAATATGTGGCCGTTTTTGTTTGAACTCAAGAGGAGGATATTATGGACATTCAGGTAGGCGATATAGTCACTATGAAAAAGCAGCACCCCTGCGGTTCCAAGGACTGGGAAATACTAAGGATAGGCGCCGATTTCAGAATGAAGTGCTGCGGCTGCGGGCATATGGTGATGATAGCCAGAACAAAGGCAGAGAAAAATATAAAAAATGTTTCAAGAAAATAGTATTAAGAAAAACGAAAAATTGCAAATATGTATTGCATAGCATAGGTAAAATCTGTTATCATATAAGATAGAAGATTATGTAATTTTTATATACAGAGGTGTAATACAAAATGAGTTTTTTAGAGAAAATATTCGGCAACTACAGTGACAAGGAGATCAAGAAAATAATGCCTGTAGTCAAGCAAATCAACGCTCTCGAGCCTCGCTTTGAGGCATATACCGACGAAGAGCTGAGAGCTATGACGGACGAGTTTAAAGACAGGCTTTCAAAGGGCGAAACTCTTGACGATATACTGCCCGAGGCCTTTGCCGTTGTAAGAGAGGCGTCTAAGAGAGTGCTTGGCCTCCGTCATTTCGACGTACAGATGATAGGCGGTATAGTGCTGCATCAGGGACGTATTGCCGAGATGAAAACAGGTGAAGGTAAAACTCTTGTTTCTACCTGTCCCGCTTATCTTAATGCCCTTGCAGGCAAGGGTGTGCATATTGTAACCGTCAATGAATATCTGGCTAAGAGAGATGCCGAGGAAATGGGCAAGATACATCAGTTCCTGGGTCTTAGCGTAGGAGTGATATTCCACGATCAGGAAAAGGAAGAGCGCCAGGAGGCATACAACAGCGACATTACCTATGCGACCAATAACGAGCTTGGCTTCGACTATCTGAGAGATAATATGGTGGTTTACGAAAAGGACCTTGTGCAGAGGGGACTTCCCTATGCCATTATCGATGAGGTCGATTCAATACTTATAGATGAGGCAAGGACACCTCTTATTATTTCAGGTCAGTCAGACAAATCCACTAAGCTTTACGAGCTGGCGGACATATTTGTAAAGGGACTTAAAAAAGGACGTATATTAAACGAGGACGAGGCAATGAACCCCCTTATCAGAGAAGAGCTTAAGGAGGAGGGCGACTTCGTAGTAGATGAAAAGGGCAAGACCTCAACTCTTACTCAGGAGGGTGTTGCCAAGGCCGAGAAGTACTTTAATGTAGAAAATCTTTCAGACCCCGACAATATGGCTCTCCAGCACCATATAAACAATGCCCTTAAAGCAAACTACAATATGTTCAAGGACAAGGACTATGTAACGGAGAACGACAAGGGCGAGCCTGAAATAGTGATAGTAGATACATTTACAGGCCGTATGATGCCCGGACGAAGATATTCCGACGGTCTGCATCAGGCTATAGAGGCTAAGGAGCATCTGGAGGTAAAGAGAGAGAGCAAGACCCTTGCCACTATCACCTTCCAGAATTTCTTCAACAAGTACGAAAAGAAGGCGGGTATGACAGGTACTGCTCAGACAGAGGAGCAGGAGTTCAGGGCTATTTATAATATGGACGTAGTATGTATCCCTACAAACGAGCCTGTTATTCGTAAGGACTGGAACGATGTTGTGTATCAGACAGAAAAGGCTAAATTCGACGCCGTTATAAAAGAGGTGGTGGAATCCCATGCAAAGGGACAGCCTGTTCTTGTAGGTACAGTTAATATAGAGATATCCGAAATGCTTGGCGAAAGACTTAGGAGAGAGGGCATAAAGTGTGAGGTCCTCAATGCCAAAAATCACAAGCGCGAGGCAGAGATCGTAGCCAAGGCAGGGGAAATGGGCGCCGTTACAATAGCTACCAATATGGCAGGTAGAGGTACCGATATCAAGCTTGGCGAGGGAGTTGTGGAAACAGGCGGTCTTAAGATAATAGGTACAGAAAGACATGAGTCAAGGCGTATCGACAATCAGCTGAGAGGACGTTCGGGACGTCAGGGCGACCCCGGTGAATCCAGATTTTACTTATCCCTTGAAGACGATCTTTTAAGGCTTTTCGGCTCTGAAAAGACAGGCGCCATGATAGCTAAGCTGGGACTTCCCGAAAACGAGCCTATAGAGGCGGGACTTCTCTCAAAAACTATAGAGAATGCTCAGAAGAAGGTAGAGGGCAACAATTTCTCCGCCAGAAAACGACTTCTGGACTACGATCAGGTAAACAACGAGCAGAGAGAAATAATATATGCTCAGAGAAGAGAAGTGCTTTCAGGCAGTAATATAAACGACAAAATACTCAATATGATAAAGCTTGTAGTCACCCGTCTTGTGGAGGAGTGCTGCTCAGACGAGGGCGATGTTACTCAGTGGGATATGGTAGGCCTTAATGAAAAGTTGAGAAATATATTTGGCTTTACAGAGATGTTCCTGCTCTCCGAGGAGGACAAGGAAAATATTACAAGAGAAATGCTTATTGAGAGAATATACGACGCTGCTGTTGCCATATACAACAAAAAGGAAGAGGAATTTGGCAGCGAAATGATGAGAGAGCTTGAGAGAGTTATTACCCTTAAGGTAGTAGACAGCAAGTGGATGGATCACATAGACGATATGGATCAGATGCGTCAGGGTATTATGCTCCGTTCCTATGCTCAGAGGGACCCTCTTATCGACTATCAGTTTATAAGCTATGATATGTTTGAGGAGCTAAATCACAATATACAGACGGATATTGTAAAGGGTATGTTCCATGTAAGAGTAGTTGTACCCGATGAAGAGCCTAAGAGAGAGCAGGTCGCTCAGCCTATGGCTACCAACAGGGAGGACACCGCAGCCAATGCTCCCAAGAGGAGAAAGACAGCTAAGGTCGGCAGAAACGATCCCTGTCCCTGCGGCAGCGGCAAGAAGTATAAGCATTGCTGCGGCAGAACGGCATAATCTATAATAAAAAAGCAATTTACGGGGTACCGAGTACCCCGTAAAAAATTAAAAGGACTGATAATATGATACTGGAGCTTGAACAGATGGCAACAGAGCTTGCGCCATATGACAAAAGCGTTGAAGAGTTAGGAGCCTCTTTACATATAGACGAGGCAAGGGAAAAGGTTGAAGAGCTTGAGGAAATTGCAGGGGACCCGGATTTCTGGAATGATATGGACAAGGCTCAGGGCATCCTACAGCAGACAAAACAGCTTAAGGACAAAATAGAAGGCTACGAGGGTCTTGTTTCTGACTATGAGGACCTTATGACCATTATTGAAATGGGCAAGGAGGAGGACGACGAAAGCATAGTCCCAGAGGCTAAGGACCTAAGGGCTAAATTTGAGGAGAAGTTTGAGCATTTCAGGATATCAACTCTTCTTACGGGACAGTACGATCACTGCAATGCCATAGTCACACTGCATTCGGGCGCAGGCGGTACAGAGGCTTGCGACTGGGTATCCATGCTCTACCGTATGTACAGCAGATGGGTGGAAAAGCAGGGCTTCGGCTTTGAGCTTATGGACTATCTTGAAGGCGACGAGGCAGGCATAAAGTCTGTTACATTTATGGTAACAGGCGAGAATGCCTACGGCTATCTGAAGGGCGAAAAGGGTATACACCGCCTTGTGCGTATATCTCCCTTCGACTCCAACGGCAGACGGCATACATCCTTTGCAAGCTGTGACGTTATGCCGGAAATAGATGACGATATAGAAATAGATATCAATCCCGATGATCTGAGGATAGATACCTACCGTTCCAGCGGTGCAGGCGGTCAGCACGTCAATAAGACCTCCTCCGCTATAAGGATCACCCATATACCTACCAACATTGTGGTACAGTGCCAAAACGAGAGGAGCCAGTTCCAGAATAAGGATATGGCTATGAAGATGCTGAAGGCAAAGCTCTATGAGCTTAAGTTAAAGGAACAGGGCAAGATGCTTGAGGACATAAGAGGCGAAGTAAAGGATATTGCATGGGGTTCACAGATAAGGAGTTATGTTTTCCACCCCTACAATATGATAAAGGATCACAGAACGGGGGCGGAGACTGCCAATGTACAGCCTGTTATGGACGGCGATCTGGAAATGTATATAAACGCTTATCTTAAGTGGATAAATGGGTAATAAATATGGATGCGGAGATCAAACAAAGAGTATATGACAAGCTTGATGAACTGAATATCAGCTACACGGTAGATGAACACGAGGCAATATTTACAATAGAAGAGCTGGATAAAAAGGGTATGTACAAAAAGGGAGAGATATGCAAAAATCTTTTCCTGCGCGACGGCAGCGGAAAGCGGCATTTTCTTCTGGTGGCGCCGGGGCATAAGGAGGTAGACCTTAAAAGCGTAAGAGCGCAGATAGGCTCAAGTCGTTTAAGCTTCGGCTCTGCCGAAAGGCTTATGAACTGCCTGGGACTTACACAGGGTTCTGTATCTCCTTTCGGTGTGCTCAACGATAAGGACTGCAGGGTGGAGATCATATTTGACAAGGACCTTAAGGATATGGACATTCTCGGTTTCCACCCCAATATAAATACAGCTACGGTATGGTTGGGATTTAATGACCTTTTAAGGGTAATTGAGGACAACGGAAATACCGTATGCTATGTGGAGCTATAAATTAATAAGAGGTCTATTATTCAGCGTGTCGGCTTTATCGACACGCTGACAGCCGAAAGGCTGTTTTTTTTATGCCGCGCTTTCCCCTAAATGTTTTATTTCCTTCTTATACATATATCTGAAAGCAAAGGAGCAGAGGGTAAATGAAATACACTCGGCAGCAACAAAGGCAAACCATACATTGCTTACGTGCTGTGTAAGTGAAAGCAGGAATGCCACAGGCACAAGCACCACAAGCTGACGCATAAATGAAACGCCCATAGAAAGCAAGCCGTTTCCAAGAGCCTGGAACACAGACAGGCTTATGATACAGAAGCTTGCAACAGGGAAGTGTATGCTTATTATCTTAAGAGCAGGCACACCCATAGAAAGAATGTGGTCAAGGTTGCTCTCATTTGCAAAGAGCATAAGGAGCTTGTCGGGTATAAGCTGGAAAATAACAGTGCCTATAAGCAGGAGAGAAAAGGCATATATAATACTCAGCTTTATAGTTTTTATAAGCCTTTCCTTATTTCTTGCGCCCATACAGAAGGCAACTATAGGCACCATACCGTTGTTAAGACCGAATACGGGCATAAATATAAAGCTTTGCAGCTTAAAGTAAATGCCGAATATGGCAATAGCCGTATCTCTTGCCTCTGTAAGCTCAAGAGTTGTGTCTGCAATAGTCATATGTGAGAATATAGTATTAAGGCCAAGTACCATTATTGAGCCTATAGATGCCATAAGTATTGAAGGAATACCTATGTATAAAATTTTGAGTATAGTTTCCTTGCTGGGTCTGAAGCCCTTAAGCCTGAACTGTATCTCCGTATTTACCTTAATATTCAGTATAACGGCAAACAGGCCTGCTATACACTGACCTATTACTGTAGCCAGCGCAGCGCCTGCCATACCCATACGGGGAGCACCCAAAAGACCGAATATGAGTATAGGATCAAGTATAATATTGATAACGGCGCCTGTAAGCTGTGTGAACATAGAGTATATGGTCTTGCCTGTAGACTGCAAAAGCTTTTCAAAGCAGAACTGCATATACATACCTATACTTACACAGCATACTATTCTGAGATATACCGTGCCTGCCTCTTCGATCTCTGCTGAGCTTGCCTGCGCCGCCATAAAGGGATGAGCAACAGTCAGACCAACTATAAAGAAGAGAGCAAAGCATATTGCATACAGGAGTATGCCGTTTAAGGCAGACCTGTTTACACCGTCCTGATCCTTGGCGCCCAGATATCTTGAAAGTATTGCGTTCATACCTACGCCTATACCCGTGCCGCAGGCTATCATAAGGCTCTGCATAGGGAATACAAGGGAAATTGCGGTCATACAGGCTGCGCTGTACTTTGCCACGAAAATAGAGTCCACTATATTATAAAGAGCCTGCACGAGCATTGATATCATCATTGGCAGCGCCATGGATATAAGCAGCTTGTTTACAGGCATTGTTCCCATTTTATTCTCTCTCATTGTTTCTGTCATCACTGTGCCTCCTGTTATTCATTTTCTTTTTTGTTGGCTATTTCGGAAAGCTTGTCCAGTATTGAGAAAAGGGAGTTTATTTCCTCCTCGCTCAGTACATTTTCAACTTCTCTTTCAAAATTGATCACTACGGAATATATTTTATCCACTGTGTCAAGTCCCTCAGGGGTAATGGTAAGCTTTTTAAGCCTTGCATCATAGCTTACGCTCTGCCTTGAAACATAGCCCTTTTCCTCAAGGTGCGTAAGTATGGAGGACACGCTTGACCGCCTTATGTCAAACTCCTCCTCTATATCCCTTTGAAAAATATCTCTGTGCCTGTTTCTGGCAAGATATGTGAGAATAATATTCTGAGAGTGTGTAAGTCCGTACTTTGACATCTCCTTGTCCATTCTTCTCTTTATCTGATTTGAAACTATATGGATTCTTTTTCCTATATGTTTTATATTTTCACAACTCATATTAATACCCTTAATAAATACTGAAATGTTAGCCACCTAACATTTTAAACCCTATTATTGCTTTTGTCAATATACTTTTACATAAAATACACAATACTTTGCATATATTAACATATAGTCTTTGAAAGCAGTGATATATTATGTGGCAGATGAGGGTAACAAGAAACAAAACGCTTACCGTTTTATATATACTCATTATTTTTCTTGGTGTAGGCAAGACCTATTATGATGAAAATATTGCTGTTTCCGTACTGCCTGTGGAAAAGAGGTGTATCGTAGTTGATCCGGGACACGGGGGCTTTGATCCGGGCAAGGTGGCAGGCGACGGAGTGACGGAGAAAACAATAAATCTGGCAATAGCGGAAAAGCTCAGAGGATTTCTGGAGCAGGGCGGCGCCGTTGTTATATCCACAAGGACAGAGGACAGCTCTCTTTCTAAGAGCAAAAGGGAGGACCTTAAGGGCAGAGCGGACATTGCAAACGGTGAAAACATGGATATGTTCATAAGCATACACCAGAATTCCTTCCCCCAGGCAGGGGCAAAGGGCGCTCAGGTGTTCTATTACAAGAGTTCCCAGGAAGGCAAAAGACTTGCCGAAAGCATACAGGCAAGACTTCGGGAGGTAGTGGATATGAACAACACAAGAGTTGCCAAGTCCAATACGGCATATTATGTGCTGAAGGAAATAAAGGTACCTTCGGTTATTGTGGAGTGCGGATTTTTAAGCAACAGTGTTGAACACGACAAGCTTATGAGCAGCGAATACCAGGAAAAGCTGGCATGGGCAATATATATGGGCATATTGGACTACTACGGCGAAGGAGTCGCATAATTTTCCCGTGACATGGTCACGGGAAAATCGGTATTTTTTTATTGATACTATAAGAATGACAGTTTTTATATAAGTTTTACGAAGAAGTTATCCTTATATCCGTATATAACAATGCCTTCATTATTAAAAGCTATACCAATTTTATCGGGTTTTTCTTCGTATATTCTTTTACAAAGTCTTGATGTTATTTTTACTATATATTCGGTGCTGTACATCTTCATAAATAATTACCTCACAATTAATAATATATAATGATTTTACCTCATTTTGCAGTAAAAATCAATACTCCATATTGCAGTGAGGTATTCTTTTATTATGAGGTGATTATTGTGATTTACAAACGAATAAGAGATATGAGAGAGGACAGAGATCTGACTCAGGAATATATAGGGAAGCTACTTCACGTCAATCAGAGGACCTATTCAAATTACGAAAACGGAAAACGCTCCATATCTCCCGAGGCGCTTTCCATGCTGGCAGATTTTTATGAAACAAGCGTTGATTACCTTATGGGAAGAACGGACATAAAAAAGCCCTATGCCAAAGGTGAATAGCATTTCTCAAAACTAAGAGTATTATTTTAAAACAACCGATTTTCCCGTGACCAGGTCACGGGAAAATATCCTATCCACCATTGCAAGTATATCCTCCACACGTTTTCGCAGGAGCATACCCTCGTCGGTGAGCAGCATATTTCTGTTGGTACGTATAAAAAGCGTATGCCCAAGCTCATCCTCTAGCTTTCTTATTTCCTTTGATAGGGAGGGCTGTGATATATGCAGCCGCTGTGCTGCCTTTGTCATATTCTTTTCTCTTGCGATAGCAATAAAATAGCGTAAAACCCGTAGTTCCATACTCCACCTCCGCTTTTATTATATTTTATTTTGCAATTCCTGTCAAGAATGACAAGCAATTACAAATAGGTATTTTGAATTTCTAAAACCCTGTGATATACTGTAATCACAGAAAAATATGGAGGTGAGAATATGGCAAACGCAGCCGACAAAAATGCTGTCATATGGGAAAACCTTACAGATGCGGGATTGAGCAGGGAAAGTGTTGAGCGGTGTATTGAGTTGATCAATACAAAGAGCTATACTGCCCTTGAGCGTTATCTTGCAGTATACCGTAATAAGCTTTTGGACAGAATACACGAGTATACGGCACGGCTTGACTGCCTTGATTATTTCACCTACGATCTAAAGAAAAATGGAGGTATATGAAATGAAAGATGAAATGCTTACACTGACAGAGGAATGGGACAAGACATTCCCGAAAAGCGAAAAGGTTAGTCACAAGAAGGTGACTTTCCACAACCGTTACGGTATCACCCTTGCGGCGGATATGTATATGCCTGAGAATGCTCACGGCAAGCTGCCTGCGATTGCAGTATGCGGTCCCTTCGGCGCAGTCAAGGAGCAGTGTTCGGGACTCTATGCGCAGACAATGGCGGAGAGGGGATTTCTGACTATTGCATTTGATCCGTCATTTACAGGTGAAAGCGGCGGAATGCCACGTTATATGGCTTCTCCCGATATTAACACCGAGGATTTTATGGCGGCAGTTGATTTTCTTTCCTTGCAGGACAATGTAGATCCCGAAGGTATCGGTATTCTTGGTATCTGCGGCTGGGGCGGTATGGCGATCAATGCTGCGGCGCTGGATACAAGGATAAAGGCTACAGTTGCGTCTACTATGTATGATATGGCCCGTGTAAATGCAAATGGCTATTTCGACAGTGAGAACAGCGAAGAACAGCGTTTTAGCAAGAAACAGGCGCTTAATGCTCAACGTATTAAAGATTATAGCTTGGGAGAATATACTCTTGGCGGCGGTGTAGCCGACCCTGTTCCCGAGGATGCGCCCTTCTTCGTAAAGGACTATCACTCCTATTACAAGACCGAAAGAGGCTATCATGCCCGTTCCCTCAATTCTAACGGCGGCTGGAATATGATCGGCTGTATGTCCTTTATGAACCAGCCGATAAATACCTATAGTAATGAGATCAGAAGCGCCGTACTTCTTATCCATGGCGAAAAGGCTCACTCCTGTTACTTTAGCCGCGACGCATATACGGCAATGACAAAGGACAGCAAGTATGCCGATAATAAGGAATTGCTTATTATTCCCGACGCAGTCCATACCGATCTGTATGACGGCGGCGATAAGGGATATATTCCCTTTGATAAGCTTGAAGCCTTTTATACGGAGTATCTGAAGTAATATAAGTATTATTTTAAAACTACCGATTTTCCTGTGACCAGGTCACGAGGAAATCGGTTGTTTTTTATTGATACTGTGAGAGTTGTCGTACTTTGTCGCTGTTTTTGTGGTATTGTAAACTGCACCCTTGACTAAGGAGATGATAATTTGAATGAAAGGCAGAAAAAGGCAGCAGACCTTTTTTCAGAGGGCTGCGACGGATATAATGCCCTTTTAAATGCAGGCTACAGCGAAAAATATGCAAAGACATACAAATCCTTTTTTAACAGAAAGGATATAAGGGAATATATAGAACAGCGTATTATGGAAAAAAGCAGTTCTGCCGAAAGCGATGAGGTGATACAGTATCTTTTCAGAGTTATGCGGGGCGAGGAAAAGGAAACCGAGCTTGTAAAAGGAAAGAATGAAAAGGGCGAGGTAGTGTATGACGCCGTTGAAAACTCTATGAGCGGCACTCTGCGTATGAAGGCGGCAGAGCTTTTGTGCAAGAGATATGGACTTTATAAGGAAAAGTCGGAGCCATATTCGGGTGCTGCCGTTATAATAAAAGAGGATATGTGAAAAAGGCAGTATCGATAGAGGGTCTGTAGGGCGCAGATATACGGGTGTAAAATCGGGCTTTCTGAAAGCTGGCATTTTGACCGCCTTCGGTCTGCATTTAAAAAAGTATTGCCTGTCTTTGGCGCTTTAACAAAAAAATATCGTAAAATTTTAAATTTTCCTCTTTACAAATATATTTTACTGTGTTATACTCTATTTAATTTAAAACTAATGTCGATGATTAAGAGTAGTAACCTTAAGACGATGCTTCAGAGAGCCGACGGTTGGTGCAAGTCGGTGCAAAGATTTTTGGCGAATGGACTTATGAGACCTGTGGTGAAATCATAGTAGCTTACAGCGGGTTCTCCCGTTACAGAGACAGGATATGGTAGTATCTGCGAATTGGTGGCTTTTTAGTTATTTGTGACTTTGTCCAATTTGGGCAAAGTCTTTTTTATTGGGAGGCGGAAAAATGACAAACCTAAAAACGTTTATAAGAGAATTTTCAGGCGATACGGAAACGCCTATCACACTTTTTTACAAATATGTAGGAGATGAAAAGGGCTTTCTGCTTGAGAGCAGAGGAGAGGGAAAGACCAACTTTTCTGTTATGGGCAAGGCTCCCAGAGCCGTGCTTTCGGGAAATGACGTACTTACAATAGAGGAAAGGGGCAGGGAACCCGTTGTATGCAAGGGCAGGCTCCTTGACAGCGTAAGGGAATACCTACAGAGCTTTAATGTAGAAACAGACCTTGATATGGACTTTATAGGCGGGGCTGTAGGCGCCGTAGGCTATGACGTAATAAGGCAGTATGAAAGGATACCCGATGAAAACAGAGAGGTAGTGGACACTCCCACGGTACACCTTATGGTGTTTGACGAGTTCATAGTATACGATCATCTCCACGACAGAATAAAGCTTATAGTACTGGCAGACCCAAAGGACGAGAAGGGCGCCGAAGAGATACTGGACAGAATGGAAGGAGAGGTCAAGTCCTCTGTTCCTTCCGAGCACTATGCCATAAAGGAGCCTGAGCCTATTAAGTTTACATCCAATATGACAAGAGAAAAATACGAGGGCATAGTCAGAAAGGCAAAGCAGTACATATATGAGGGAGATATTTTCCAGGTAGTGCTTTCCCAGAGGCTTACTGCCGAAACAAAGCAGAAACCCATTGATCTGTACAGAAGACTAAGGGCTATAAACCCCTCTCCCTATCTTTTCTTCTTTAATTTCGGCTCCTACCATGTTGCAGGCTCTTCACCCGAAATGCTTGTAGAGGTAAACAAGGACACGGTAAAGACCTGTCCCATAGCAGGCACAAGGAAAAGAGGAGCAGATATCAAGGAGGACATAGCTCTTGCCGAAGGGCTTTTAGCCGATCCAAAGGAGAGGGCTGAGCATATTATGCTTGTGGACCTGGCAAGGAACGATATGGGACGTGTGGCTGAGATAGGCAGTGTAAATGTAAAGGAGTTTATGCAGGTACACTATTACTCACACGTTATGCACCTTGTTTCCCTTGTAGAGGGTACAAAGAGAAAGGACATGGACAGCTTTGACGTGCTTTCTACCTTCCTTCCCGCAGGCACGCTTTCGGGAGCGCCTAAGATAAGGGCTATGGAGATAATAGAGGAGCTTGAGGAGGAAAGACGTGGCCTTTACGGCGGAGCAGTAGGATATTTCAGCTTTAACGGAAATATGGATATGTGTATTGCCATAAGGACTATGATAATAAAGGACGGCAAGGTATATATGCAGGCAGGAGCAGGCATTGTAGCCGACTCTGTTCCCGCCATGGAATATGAGGAAAGCCACAATAAGGTAAGAGCCCTTGTTAAGACTATAGGAGGCGAGGTATAATGGTAATTCTGGTGGATAATTACGACAGCTTTACATTTAATCTGTATCAGTATATAGGCGAGTTTGACAGGGATATAAGAGTATTCAGGAATGACGAGATAGACGGCAGGACTATACTTGAAATGAAACCTGACAGAGTAGTTATATCTCCGGGACCCAAGACCCCTGAGGAGGCAGGGGGCTGTATAGAAATAATAAAGACAATAGGCGGCAAGATACCCGTTTTAGGCGTATGCTTGGGTCATCAGTGCATAGCCGCTGCCTATGGCGCAAAAGTAAGCAACGCAAGGGAGCTTTTTCACGGCAAAAGCTCTATGATGGCGCATAACGGCAGAGGCATATTCGAGGACTGCCCCAATCCCATGGAGGTAGCAAGATATCACAGTCTTTCCGTAAAGGCAGATACCGTTCCCGACTGCCTTGAGGTAACGGCGAAGGCAGACGGCGAGATAATGGCTATAAAGCACAGGGAATACGATGTAGTGGGACTTCAGTTTCATCCTGAGAGCATAAATACTCCCAACGGTATGCAGATAATCAAAAACTTCATTGAAGGAAAATATTAGGAGGGTCGCTATGATACTTGACGATATAGTTGCAAAAAAGAAAATGACCCTTAAGGAAAGACCCTATAAATTTGACGGAAAAAGACTTTGTATGGCTATGGAAAAGCCTGTGCCGTCATTTTACGAGGCTCTTAATAAAAAGGGGCTGTCAATAATAGGCGAGGTGAAAAAGGCGTCGCCCTCAAGAGGACTTATAAAGCCTGATTTTGACCCCGTTGCCATAGCTAAGGAGTACGAAAATGCAGTAGACGCTATTTCGGTGCTTACGGAAGAGGACTTTTTTATGGGAAGTCCCGAATATCTTAAGGCTATACACAAGGAGGTAAATCTGCCCCTGCTTAGGAAGGACTTTGTAATAGACACATTACAAATATACGAGGCAAGAGAGCTGGGAGCCTCCTCCATACTCCTTATAGCCGCCATACTCAATGAAAAGGATATACTCCGCAGATTTATACGCACGGCAAGAGAGGTGGGGCTTGAACCCTTGATAGAGACCCACAGTGAGGAAGAAATTGACCTTGCGCTTAATGCAGGAGCTGATATAATAGGTATAAACAACAGAAATCTGAAGGACTTTTCGGAGGATATATATACTACGGTAAGACTCAGGGAGCTTGTGCCTGATCATAAGGTGGTTGTAAGCGAAAGCTCCATACACACAGCCGAGGATATAAAGATATTGAAAAGTGCCAACGTAAACGGTATACTTGTAGGTGAAAGCTTTATGAAAAGCGGCAGCATAGCCGAAAAGGCAAAGGAGTTCAGGGATGCCTATGGATATTAAGATATGCGGTCTCCGCAGACCCATAGACGCAGAGTATATAAGTGAATTTGAGGAAATAAAGTATGCAGGCTTTGTGTTTTTTGAGCGGAGCAGAAGAAAGGTCACAGTAGATGAGGTCCTTGATATAAAGAGGAAATTAAGACCCGATATAAAGACCGTCGGTGTATTTGCGGAATACAGTATCGACGATATAAGGGATATCGTTGACAGGGCAGGCTTTGACATCTGCCAGCTTCACTCAGACGAAACCAACGAGGACTGCGGCAGGATACAGATACCCGTGTGGAAGTCCATAGCCATGAAGGACAGTTCAAGCCTTGAAAAAGCGCGGCAGTATACAAATGTTCAGGGCTTTGTGCTGGACAGCGACAGCGGCAGGCAAAGAGGGGGCATTGGCAAGACCTTTGACTGGGATATTGCCAAAAGCTTTTCCAGGAAATATTTTACGGTGCTTGCAGGAGGCATAAGCGCCGAGAACATAATCTCAGCCTGCAATATTGTAGCTCCCGATGTAGTGGACCTAAGCTCCTCTGTTGAGGAAAACGGCTATAAAAGTTATGAGAGAATAAAGGAATTAATATATACCGTAAGAAAGGAAGATAGGTATGGAATTTAACAAGGACTTTGGTGTTTTCGGCGGTCAGTTCGTACCCGAAACGCTTATGAACGTATTGAAGGCGCTTGAAAAGGAGTTTAAGGAATATTGCTATTCCGATGAGTTCAGAAGGGATTATATGTACTATATGAAACAGTACGTAGGCAGACCTTCCGTACTCTACTATGCGGAAAGGCTTACAAAGGCTCTTGGCGGCGCTAAGATATATCTTAAGAGAGAGGACCTTAACCACACAGGCGCTCATAAGATAAACAATGCTATAGCTCAGGCTCTTCTTGCCAGGAAAATGGGCAAAACAAGGGTAATTGCGGAAACAGGCGCAGGACAGCATGGTGTTGCAACGGCTACTGTCGCAGCCCTTTTCGATATGGAATGTCAGGTATTTATGGGTGTTGAGGATATCGAAAGACAGAAGCTCAATGTTTTCAGGATGGAGCTTTTAGGCGCAGAGGTAGTGCCTGTAACAAGCGGCACGGGTACTCTTAAGGACGCTACGAACGAGGCTATAAGGACATGGGTGGCAAGAGCGGAGGACACCTTCTATATTTTAGGCTCTGCCGTAGGTCCCCATCCCTATCCCACTATGGTAAGGGAATTTCAGAAGATAATAGGCGAGGAAACAAAAAAACAGATGATGGAAACGGAAGGCAGACTTCCCGACAAGGTATATGCCTGTGTAGGCGGCGGTAGTAATTCCATAGGTATGTTTTATCCTTTCGTAGAGGATAAGGATGTACAGCTTATAGGCGTTGAGGCGGCAGGTCATGGCATTGAAACAGGACAGCATGCCGCAGGCTTTGCTCCCGATGCGAGAATAGGCGTACTCCACGGTATGAAGACCTATCTTTTGCAGGATGACGACGGTCAGATAAAGACGGCTTATTCCATAAGCGCCGGTCTGGACTACCCCGGTGTAGGTCCCGAACACGCTTATCTCCACGATATAGGCAGAGTTAAGTATACCTCTATAAAGGACGACGAGGCTATAGATGCCTTCCAGACTCTTTGCAAATATGAGGGAATAATGCCTGCTATAGAAAGCTCACACGCTCTTGCGGAGGCTATGAAGGACGCACCGAAAATGGACAAGGACGATATTATAGTTGTATGTCTTTCAGGAAGAGGCGACAAGGATGTCAATACTGTTGCAAAGTACCTTGGAAAGGAGATTTGATTATGAACAGGATAGATGAAAAATTTACTCAGCTTAAGGCAGAGGGCAAAAAGGCGCTTATACCTTATATATGCTCAGGAGACCCGGACTGCGAAACTACAGAAAAGCTTGTGTACGCTCTTGAAGAGGCAGGAGCAGATATTATTGAATTGGGCGTACCTTTTTCAGACCCTCTTGCAGACGGTCCCGTTATACAGGCAGCTTCTGTAAGGTCTTTGTCAGGCGGATTCAAGATCAGATATGTTTTTGATATAGTCAGGAACGTAAGGCAGAAAAGCGACATACCTCTTGCTATTATGATATACTACAGCTCTATTCTGGGCTACGGCAAGGAAAAGTTTGTAAAGGAGTGTATAGCTTCGGGAGTAGACGGACTTATTATACCCGATCTGCCCTATGAGGAATATGATGAGATGCTTCCTGTTTTGGAGGGTACAGGGCTTTATATGATACCTCTTATCGCTCTTACATCAAATGACAGAATACCTATGCTTGTTGAAAATGCAAAGGGCTTTATATACTGCGTTTCTTCTCTTGGCGTTACAGGAGAAAGAAAGGAATTTGACTCCAGAGTTGACTCCTTTGTGGCAAGAGTAAAGGAATGTACCGATACTCCCGCCTGCATAGGCTTCGGCATTTCAACAAAAAAGGACACGGAACGCTTTGGCAAGGTGGCAGATGGCTGTATAGTAGGCTCTGCCATTATAAGAAGAATATACGAAACAGGCGCAGACCTTGAAAAGGTAAAGGAATTCGTAAAAGGCTTAAAATAATTTACCTGCGACCTGGTCACGGGAAAATCTAAGGAGAGTAAATATGTCTCATAATGATGTAGTTAAAAGCGTTTCAATAAGAATACCGGAAAGTCTGCTGAGTGAATTGCGCAATGTTGCGGAGTATGAAGGCAGAAGTATAAATAGTCAGGTGGTATATCTGATACGTCAATGTGTAAAAAATTTCAGAATTGAAAACAATGAATAGTAATTCAAGCATTGGAAGAGTCGCCCTTAGTGTCGTTCTACAGCAAATGCTACTTATAAAGTGGCAGTCCAACGCTCAAACACTTAACGAAACATTAATTTATATTTATACCCACAAAAAAAGAGGCTATTGCATTATCAGTCAACTTTAATGCAATAGCCCATTATTATTTATTCAGAACACTTTCCCACTCTTTTTCACAAAAGCCTGTTATTAAGAAGCTTGACACAACAATAAGTATCAATATTAAAATACCGATTTTCCCGTGACCAGGTCACGGGAAAATCTAAATATGTATTAATAATTAGTTGGCTTTACCATAAAGAAGCTCTGAGGATGAGCGCATACGGGGCATACCTCGGGAGCCTTCTTGCCTACGCAGATATGGCCGCAGTTAGAGCATTCCCATACGGTATCTCCGTCCTTGGAGAATACAAGGCCGCCTTCGATATTGGCAAGGAGCTTTCTGTATCTTTCCTCGTGAGCCTTTTCGATTTCGCCTACCATCTCAAAGAGAATAGCTATATCGTCAAAGCCTTCCTCCTTGGCATCCTTTGCAAAGCCTGCATACATATCAGTCCACTCATAGTTCTCGCCCTCGGCAGCTGCCTTAAGGTTTTCGGGAGTAGAGCCGATACCGTCCAGAAGCTTGAACCATATCTTAGCATGCTCTTTTTCATTGTTGGCAGTTTCTTCAAATATCTTGGATATCTGAACATAGCCGTCCTTCTTTGCCTTGCTTGCGAAATAGGTATACTTATTTCTTGCCTGGGACTCGCCTGCAAAGGCTGTCATCAAATTCTGTTCCGTTTTACTTC
>CANQBJ010000019.1 GCA_947589665.1 uncultured Clostridia bacterium | reverse complement strand
ATTTTGCAAACTCTGAAAATTTTTCTAACATATCGAATTGACCTCCCTAAAATAGTCTTCAATTCGATTATGTAGGCGATTTTCATTTGTCAATTCGCAGAATAAACAAAGTTTGGTGCCTGTTTTTGTGCATTTCTTAAGTTGATGACATTGTTCGCAAGGGGAGGGGGACCAACCGGAGGTTGGTGGAAGGGTCGTCTTGCTAACAAAACAAAAATTTACCAAAAACAAAAAAGAAACTGCCGCAACAGCGTATTTATCTTTAATGCCTAGTGCGGCAGTTTTTTAGGAGGAATAATATGAGTTTGAGTAAGAAAATAATTTTTCCCGTTATGATAGGTGTTTTTTGCACTTCCGTTTTTGCAAAGACATCCTTCAGGGATGATAACGAAATACAGAGCTATTCAAGACAATATGTTGAATTGCTTGTAAATGAAGGCGGTATAAAGGGCTATACAGACAATACATTTAAACCCCGTGGTACGGTCACAAGGGCTGAGTTTCTGAGTATGTGCTATAATTCCTTTTACAGAAATACGGCGGAAACAACGGATGAAGAGGAATATAACAAAATAGTTGCGGAAAACGGCTTTGACAAGGTATGGAACGGTTCAGCCAATGATATGCTTGTAAATTCTTTAAAATTAGGACTTTCAAAGCAGTATACAGGCGATGAATGGAACGAGCCTATAACAAGAGCCGAGGCTGCTCATATGCTCTGTAGCTCCATTACCAAACTGAGCAGTGAAAATTTGGCATATCAAACAGATACAAGTATTATAAATGATTGGAATATTATTTCACAGACCGAATATGCTGAGGATATAAGCTATCTCTTTGCATGGGGCATAGTACAGGGCGATCAGAACGGTAATTTTGATCCCGACAATACCCTTACAAGAGAGGACAGCGCAATATTGATATGCAAGGCGCTTAAGCCCGAACTCAGGGAGGTAAGGAAAGTGAATGAAAATCCCTTCAACACCGTTATAACGGGGGAAAGAGGCGTAAGGACTGTTAAAAATCTGGTAAAAACAGCCTTTGAGCCTGTAGGCAAGGTAATGTACATATACGGCGGCGGCTGGAACGAGGCAGACGACGGCGCAGGAAAAGAGGCTCTTACTCTTGGCTTGTCTCAAAGCTGGATAGACTTTACATCAAAGCAGGACAGCAGCTACAACTATGCCGATTATGATTATGAGATAGATAATTCGCTTATACATGACGGTCTGGATTGTTCAGGCTTTGTAGGCTGGGTAATATACAATGTTATGAACGACGGCAGGGGTTATGTTACAAATTCCTATAAAATGGACGATATGCTGGCGGATATGGGCTTGGGTACAATTACAGATAAAAGCAATATAACCGAACACAGAGCAGGAGATATTATGGCAAGCAACTGTGACGACTGCAAGCACGTCTATATCTGCCTGGGAGAATGTGACGACGGCAGCTTGCTGCTCTTACATTCAAGCCCTCCGGGAGTGCAGCTTACGGGAACGTATACGGCGGACGGTAACAAAAATTCACAGGCAATACAGCTTGCATCGGAGTATATGAAAAAGTATTATCCCGACTGGTATGCTAAATTCCCCGACAGCTCAAGGAACGAGGCATACCTGACACACTATGATCTGTTCAGGTGGACTGCTCTCAGCGATGAAGAGGGCTACAGCAGTAAAAGTCCAAAAGAAATTTTGGAGGACATATTTACAGGTTTTTAATAAACATATGGTAAAATAACAGAACTGATATTAATTTATCGGTTCTGTTTTTTGTATAGATTCTATAATAAATATTTAAGGGAAGTGAGTATATGTACAGAATACTTGTGGTAGAGGATGAAAAGTCATTAAATGACCTTATAACTATGAATTTGGAGGTAGCGGGCTATAGCTATGACAAGGCGTATAACGGCAGCGACGCTTTGGATATGATATATGAAAATAAATATAACCTTCTTCTTCTGGATGTGATGCTGCCCGTTATAGACGGCTTTGAACTGGCGCAGAGAGTAAGGCATATGGACATACCTATCATATTTATAACTGCCCTTGACTCACTTCCCGACAAAATAAAGGGCTTCAATACAGGGGCTTGGGACTATATAGTCAAGCCCTTTGAGGTCCTTGAGCTTATGGCAAGGATAAACGCAGTGCTGCGAAACAAATATGGTTATGAGGATATAAAAATAGGTGATATTGAAATACACACGAGAGAAAGACGAGTTTTCGCAAACAATAATGAAATCATTCTTACAAAAACGGAATACGACCTTTTGGAAACTCTTGCTCTAAACAAAAACATTGCCTTGTCAAGAGAAAAGCTTTTGCAGCTTGTATGGGGCTATGATTACGAGGGAGATACAAGAACGGTAGATGTGTATATTCAAAAGCTTAGAAAGAAACTATCCCTTGAAGATAAAATTGTTACGGTATACAAATACGGCTACAGACTGGAGGACAAGCAATGACATTCAGAGCAAAACTTATAATTTCAATGCTTATAGTTTTTATTATCGCCTTTGATATAAGCGTAGTCATATTTGTTTCAAGAGGACAGTCTATGGTACTTGAAGCCCGTGAAAGCGCCGCAGCCGATGAATTTTCGTCTATATACAGGAGCATAGATAAATTTATACGGGAAACATACACGGAAAGCGGCAAAAGAGATATGGACTTCTGTAAGGGCATTATAAATATGTACAAGACCCTTTACAATGAGGGAAGTACAAAAATAGATATAGAAGAGGGCATATACACGGGGAATAATATATATATGACAAAGGCTCTGTCAATGCCCTATGACGATATTGTGATATCCTATGAAAAGGACATATCGGATTATTACAATATGCAGAGGGAGTGGAAAAGGCTTTTTGTAATTGTGAATTTTATATTTGCAGGTGTGCTTTTTGTATTGGTATACGGTATCACATCCTATCTTACAAGACCCTTATATGCCATTACAAAAGCCCTTTCGGAATTCAGAAAGGGCAATTATGGCAGCAGGATAAGTATAAATACCAGGGACGAATTTCAGCCTATAGCCGACGAGTTCAACAATATGGCGGAAACGATAGGCGCAAGTATAGAACAGATAAATAAAAATGCTGAGGAAAAGGAAATGCTTGTGCGCAATATGGCTCATGAGCTCAGAAATCCTCTTGCGGGCATACAGGGCTTCAGCGAATATCTTCTTAGCTGTGATGTAAATGATGAGGACAGACACAAGGCACTTTGTTACATTGATTCGGAGGCAAAAAGACTTTCTGCCCTCAGCAACAAGATACTCAATATGGGAATTACGGAAAATACCGATATAGACTTTGAGGAAGTGAATACAAGAGATATAGGAGAGGAAATAAAGAAATATAAGGAAGTGGGTTTAGAATATAAAATCGATAAAATAGTCTGCGACAGAATACTTATAACGGATCTGCTTATTAATCTTGTTGACAATGCCGTAAACGCAGATGCCGACAAAATTACAATAATCTTTGATAAAACAGAAGAGTACTATAGGATATCCGTTGCGGACAACGGCTGCGGTATGGATCAAAAGGAGCTTTTATCCATATTCAAGCCCTTTTACAGAGTCAATAAGGACAGGTCAAGAGAAAAGGGCGGCGCAGGTCTGGGATTATCCTATTGTGAAAGCATAGCAAAGGTACATGGAGGATATATGGAGGTACACTCACAGAAAGGAAGGGGTACCGAGTTTATGATATTTTTACAGCTTTTTAACAAGTGATATAAGACCTATATATATTTTTATATTATATTGATATAAAAATAAAAGGAGGAACACACATGAAAAAGAAAATATTCATAGTATTGACAGCTATGCTTGTACTGGGGGCAAATGCTCTCATAATACCCAATATCTTTGCCGAAAAGGCACCGCAGAATATGGAGATAAATGAGGAAAAGGGCAATAAGCTCATTTATGACCCGCTTTTTGATGTAGACAACATTTCCTACAGCAGAAATTTTTATAAGAGTGAAATCGAAAGACGCGGAAAGCTCAATTATGAATACAGTTATAACAAAGCTATGCCGTCAAAGACAATGGACGAAAGAGCCAAAGAGGACGGGCTCTATTTTGACAGGGAGAAAAATATGGTAGTGCTTCCCGAAAGAGAACTGACGGATGAAGAAATACTTGCTCTCTGTGATTTCTATGCAAATATAAATACTCTTTTTGAAAAGAACAGACCTCATCCCACAGAAGATATGATAACGAAGGAGGACGTTGAAAAAATAGCTGAAGAAGAGGTAAAAGCCTTTTACAGCGCAGAGCTTAAAAACTTTAATATGGATTGCGCCTATAACGGCGATATAGGCAGAGAAGAGGGCAGCTGCGCTTATACAGTATGCTTTTCTCCCCTAAATGAACCTTATCTTGCAGAGGAAAATAAGCCCTATTATGTTTACTTTGTAGATATAGACGCTTATACGGGAAAAACATTAAGTGTTGACAGCTATTACAGCCGCAAAAAATCTGAATGGAAAAAAGCCGCAAATTTAAGTGAAAAGGAAAAGAAGGAATTTGCAGAAAAATCAAAGGAGGTTATGAAAGGCATTGCCGATATAGGCAGCCTTGACAAACAGTATATCTCCAAATTTGGAAATAGCGTAGTGACTTGCTTTGACAGTGGCGCCTATAAATACAATGTGGAATTGTCCTATCCCAATATGGATAAGGTGGGCTGGGAAAAGGTGAGTTAATGTGATGGGGTTGGTAAATTTTTGTTTATATGAATAGGTTCGACCTCTCAGTCAGCCCCGTTCACAGTTATTTTTATATAAGCTTTTGCCGCGGCTGACAGCTCCCCTTGCGAAGGGGAGCCTTAGGTGGGCGCTTTGCAAAAACCCTTATTTACTTAGAAAAAACAACAACTAAGCTGCTGTCACAGCCTTTGCGGTAAATAACCTCCCCTAGCGTTAGCGTCGGAGGGGAGGGGGACCATGCGCAGCATGGTGGAAGGGTCGTTTTTCTACGTTAAACAAATATTTACCAAAAATAAAAACCTGCTGCAACAGCTTATTTTCCTTATTTATAAACATATTTAAAGTGATGTTTTCATAGAATAACTTATCTGAAGATGAAAATAAAGCTTGCTTTAATATTCAATGGGGGTATTTTATGAAAATATTTTTAGATCCGGGACACGGCGGAAACAATCCGGGAGCAAGAGGTCCTAATGGTATAAGAGAGGCGGATGTGAACCTAGATATAGCGCTGAGAACAGGAAGATTGCTGCAAAGCGAGGGCTACAGCGTAAGGTTTTCGAGGGTAGGGGATCAGAGCGTATCGCTGCAGAGAAGAGCAGAGCTAGCCAACGAATGGGGCGCTGATTATTTTGTAAGCATACATTGTAATTCAAACGTCAATCCTATATACACAGGCACGGAGACCTTTTATTACAGAGAGGGTTCTGTTTCGGAAAGCTTTGCTTTGCAGGTAAATTCCTCTCTTGTAGCTGAAATAGAAACAAGAAACAGAGGTATATCACAGGCAAATTTTGCCGTACTCAGGCTTACGGATATGCCTGCAATACTGGTAGAGGTCGCTTTCATAAGCAATCCCGAGGAGGCGGCATTGCTGGCAACACCCTCCTTCAAGCAAAAATGCGCCATAGGAATATCAAGGGGAATAATAGCGTTTACACAGTAAAGGGCTTTTGAAATAAATTTTTGTTTGGGTTAGTAAGCTCGACCTCTCAGTCAGCCCCGTTCACAGTTATTTTTATATAAGCTTTTGCCGCGGCTGACAGCTCCCCTGATTAGGGGAGCCTTAAGTGGGTGCTTTGCAAAAGCCCTTATTTACTTAGAAAAAGCAATACCTAATCTACTGCCATAGCTTTCCGGCACACAGCCTCCCCTAACCAGGGGAGGGGGACCGCCGTTAGGCGGTGGAGAGGTATATTTTACTCAGTTAAACAAAAATTTATCAAAATAAAAAAGACTGTCGCTTTTTAATTCTAAGGCGACAGCCTCTTTTTGTAAAGATATTTTCAATTCAAATAACTTATTGTCCTAGGTACAAATTTATTTCAATATTTTTTTATACAAGTGATGCCATTTCTATAAGGAGTTTTCTTGTATCCTCAAAGCTTAAGCAAGGGTCTGTAATGGACTTTCCATAAATATGATGCTCGGTATCGCAGGACTGATTACCGCCTTCGATATAGCTTTCTATCATAACACCCTTTACAAGCTTTTTAAGTCTGTCGCTGCAGTTTCTGGAATGGAGTACATCCTTTACTATTCTGGGCTGTTCTTCATGCCTTTTCTGAGAATTTGAATGGTTTGCGTCCACTATGATAGCAGGATTAAGATAATGTCCCTGATCATACATATCTGCTGCAAGCATAAGGTCCTCGTAATGGTAGTTCTGCAAATGTGAGCCTCTCTTGTTCACAGAGCCTCTCATAATACAATGGGTAAGAGGATTGCCGCTTGTCTGTACTTCATAGCCGTTGTAAATGAAATCGTGTGACTGCTGCGCAGCTCTTACAGAATTGAACATAACGGAAAGGTCGCCGCTCATAGGATTTTTCATACCTACGGGGCAGTCTATACCGCTTGATGTAAGTCTGTGCTGCTGATTTTCAACACTTCTTGCGCCTATTGCTATGTAGGATAAAATGTCCTCTACAAAAGGCAGGTTAGAAGGATAGAGCATTTCGTCTGCTATAGGCAGACCTGTTTCCTTTATAACTCTTAAGTACATTCTTCTTGTAGCCCTTATACCCTCTGACATATCAGGCGCTGCGTTGGGATCGGGCTGATGGAGCATACCCTTGTAGCCTTCGCCTGTAGTTCTGGGCTTTCCCGTATATACTCTGAGTATGATCTCAAGCTTGTCCTTAACTACTTCATTTACTTCCGCAAGCTTTCTGGCATATTCGCATACAGGCTCCTCTGCGTCGGCAGAGCAGGGACCTACTATAACTATAAATCTGTCGTCCTTTCCCTCGAATATGGCTCTTATTCTCTTGTCGTTTTCTTCCTTTATCGCTTTTAATTCATCTGCAAAAGGTGTTACAGCTCTTATTTCATCAGGAGTTGCCATCTTTCTTAAATTCTTGTAGCTCATTAATAAATCCCCTCCAAAATAAACGATAATAATAATATATATTTTTTTTGGAAATAAGTCAAGACTTTTATTTCAATTATATAATGTACATTGTTTAAAAATAATAATTGAAAGATCGTGAAAAATCTAGTATAATCTACATTATAATGTTCAATAAGAGAAAAATCGAAGATAAGAAAGAGAAAAAATATGTCAGATGAAAAAAGAGGCTATAGACTGCTGCCCGTAATAGTGGTAATAGCTATGGCTATAGTAAGTATCGTATACATATACGTATTACAGCTGCAGCAGGTGGTAAATAACAACACCATGTCCAGTATGCAGGAAATATCCGCCCATGACTTGCAGAGTATACAGTCATATCTGGATTACGGCTGGACAGAGCTTGAAAATATTTCAGACAGGATCAAAATAAGCAATATTTCCACCGAAGATATGCTTATGGATCATTTATACAGGGAGGCTTCCACCTCTATATTTGATGATCTTTTCATACTGGACAGTGAAGGAAGATTATACAGGGATGATCATATAATAGTTGAGCCTGATGAACATAAACTTCACAGGTTCATACCGAGAGAAAGCGGAAGGCTTGTTGTAAGGCATGATTATAAGGAAAGTCCCGAAAGCGATGAAAGGGATGTAATACTCTATTCCGTAACCCTTAAGGATCACAGCATAGGCGGTACAGACTTCGTATGTCTTATAGGCATCAGAGATATTGACTTCATAAGAGGAAAAATAAAAATAGACAGCTTTGGCGGTGAAGGCTACAGCAGTATAATAGATTCCGAAGGCAATTTTATAGTAAATTTTGAAAAAGAGCATAATATCGACCAAGGAAGAAATTTCTTCGATATACTGAAAAAAGGAAAAGTCCAGGGTAATATGAGCGTTGAGGATATAGTCAACAAAACATCTTTTGACAAGGCGTATTTCTTCAGATATACAAATTCGGACAATGAGGGAATGGTTGTAAATATGCAGAGGGTCGCCGGCACATACTGGTATTTTGTAATGGAGGTATCCAATAATGTGTTTTACAAGGGCAGTCGTACCTTCATATATATGAGCCTTGCAATGCTTGTCATAGTTATACTTATAATATGCGCGGCAATGCTGTTTTTCAGCATATCCTCAAGGAGAGTAGTTGCGGCAAACGCTCAGGCAAATGCAAAGAGTGAATTTCTTTCCAATATGAGCCATGAGATAAGGACACCTCTTAACGGTATAATAGGCTTTAATCACCTTATGAAAATGCACATAAACGAAAAGGACAGACTGAAGGACTATCTCGACAAATCCTCAAGCACAGCCGACTATCTTTTGTCCCTTGTAAATGATATATTGGATATGAGCAAGCTCCAGGCAGACAAAATAGACCTTGCGGAGAGACCTGTAAGCTTTGACAGGCTTATTGAGGATATAGAGATAATGCAAAGGGATAATATAAGGTCCAGAGGCGTTGAGTTTGTTGTAAACAAGGATATAAAGGTGCCTTATATTATAGGAGATGATATAAGGCTCAAGCAGGTGCTTATGAATATTGTAGGCAATGCCGCCAAGTTTACTCCTGCAGGCGGCACCATTATCCTTGATGTATCTCAGGAAAAGATAAGCGATACGGCTGTTATGAATACCATAATCGTAGAAGATACAGGTGTGGGAATGAGCGAGGAATTTTTGGGTCATATATTTGAGACCTTTGCTCAGGAGAGAAACAAAAATTCCGACAGCGTAAAGGGTACAGGTCTTGGTATGCCTATATCAAAGCTGCTTATAGAGGCTATGGGAGGCAATATATATGTGGAAAGCCAGCTTGACAAGGGCTCTAAATTTACTGTTGTGCTGACTACAGACATATCTGAGAGCATACCCGAGGACACATATTCAATAGCCTCCGAGATATTGTCGGACAAGGAAAGGACTATTAATGTTCTGGTAGCTGAGGACAATGAACTGAATGCAGAGATACTTGTGGAAATACTTAAGGGCGCAGGCTTTAATGTATACCTTGCATCTAACGGCAGGGAGGCAGTGGATATATTCAAGGAGTCCGAAGAGGGTTCTATAGATGTCATTCTTATGGATATGCAAATGGCTGTTATGGACGGCTGCACAGCAGCGCAGACCATAAGGGCTATGGACAGAGCCGACGCAAAGACAGTCATTATTTACGCATGTACTGCCAATACCTTTAAGGAGGACAGGGACAAGGCGCTTAAAAGCGGTATGAATGACTTCCTTACCAAGCCTATAGATGTAAATATATTACTCAGAAAGCTGGGTAGGTAGTGCGAGGGATGTCGCAATAGCTTTTTTCTATAATGCTTATTGCGGCGTCCTTTTTTGTATATTCAGTCTAATTTTGTCGCAGTATCTGTTAATAATTTGGCAAAATTTTTCATTATGGTATTGTATTCTTTGCTTATTTTTGGTATAATATAAAAAAATATACTAAAAACAGTAAACGAAAGGGGTTATATTATGGCAAAAAATATTATTGTTGGTCAGTCAGGCGGTCCTACTTCTGTTATCAACTCCAGCCTTGCAGGTGTTTTCAAGACAGCTAAGGAGCTTGGCGCAGACAAGATCTACGGTATGAGAAACGGTATTGAGGGTCTGCTTAATGAACAGTATATAGATATGACTGATTACATTAAGAACGATATGGATGTGGAAATCTTAAAGAGAACACCCTCTGCCTTCTTAGGCTCATGCAGATTTAAGCTGCCTACAGTGGACAAGAGTCCTGAGACCTATGACAAAATCATAGCTATTTTAAGAAAGATGGATATACAGCATTTCTTCTACATCGGCGGAAATGACTCTATGGACACTATCAAGCAGTTAAGCGCATATGCCAAGGATAAGAATATCACGGATATTACCTTTATGGGTGTTCCCAAGACTATCGACAACGACCTTCCTATTACAGACCATACTCCCGGTTATGGTTCAGCGGCTAAATACATTGGCGCAACATTAAAGGAAATCATAAGAGATGCTCTTGTTCAGCCTATCAATATTGTAACTATAGTTGAAATAATGGGCAGAAATGCAGGCTGGCTTGCTGCTGCAGCTGCTCTTGCAAAGGGCGATGACTGTGAGGGCGTAGACCTTATTTATCTTCCGGAGCTGGCATTTGATATTGACAAATTCCTTGCAAAGATAGAGGAAATAGGCAAGACCAAGAAGCAGATAGTTGTAGCTGTATCAGAGGGTATAAAGGACGCTAAGGGTACTTATATCTGTGAGGCTGCCGCTCAGGGCGAGCTTATGGTAGACAGCTTTGGACACAAGGCATTAAGCGGTACTGCTACTGCTCTTTCAAGACTTGTTGCCAATAAGTTTGGCTGCAAGACAAGACCTATTGAGTTCAGCACCATTCAGAGATGCGCAAGCCATATAGGTTCTCTCACTGATGTAAACGAGGCTTTTCTTATAGGCGGACAGGCTGTAAAGGCTGCATTTGACGGTGAGACAGGCAAGGTTGGTATCTACAACAGAATATCCAATAAGCCTTACCTTATGAATACAGGCATACATGATGTAAACGATATTGCCAATATTGAAAAGACTGTTCCTAAGGAATGGATCATCAATGACGGCACTTATCTTTCACAGGACGCTATTGACTATATGAAGCCTCTTATCCAGGGCGAAATTTTACCATACATGGTTGATGGTCTGCCAAGACATATTAAGTTATAGTACCTTGTAATATCATAAATACAAAAGGGCAGCCATTTTCGGCTGCCCTTTAATAAGGGAAGGAATCTAACTTGAAAATACTGAAATTTATACGTGAGGTCATGGACAGAGTGCTTAAAAACGACCTTATGACCTATGCCAATTCTCTTTCGTTCCGACTGGTATTGGCAATATTTCCGCTTATAATATCTGTGCTTACATTGTTCGGCTTTTTTAATCTGCCTACGGACAGTATTATAAATACTATTGTAAATGCTCTGCCGGGCGATGTGGGACAAATGATATCCTCATTTGTAGGCGAGGTCATAGGTGAAAAGCGCATAAGCCTTTTTTCTACAAGCTTGCTTGTTGCCATATACACCGCATCCACAGGCTTTTATACAATGCTTAAGGGCATATGCCAGTCCTATGGCAAAAGTCTTGAAGGCAACTATATAAAGCTGAGGCTTTTAAGCGTTCTGCTTATGTTCATATTCATAGTAAGCATTGTGGCGACATTGTATCTTGTCATCTTCGGCGATGCTATCAATCACGCACTTATTGATTTTAAAATAATTAAGCACATTCCTCATATATTTGACAGTGTGCCTGTAAATATAGCATATATGGCAGTTATGTTCGTATTCCTTGTTGTGCTTTATAAGTCTGCAATAGGCATAAGAACAAGACTGAGGTATATTTTCCCCGGTATCTGCTTTACTTTAGGCTGCTGGCTCATTGTTTCAAAGCTCTTCAATATATATATAAATAACTTTTCAAGATATTCCGTTATATACGGCAGTATCGGTACTCTCTTTGTATTTGCGCTGTGGCTTTATCTGCTTTCCTGCGTAATACTTATAGGCTCGCAGATAAACGAGGTATATACCGATAAGCTGTTTATGTATGAGCTTATAAAGGGCAGAAAGCCTAGAATTAAAAATGAAATGACAAAATAAGAAACATCTGCCTGTATGCTAGCAGATGTTTCTTATTTTTTATCCAAGCACTTCCTTTGCAATATCTACGGAGCGCTTTGCGTCCTTGCTGTAATAGTCTGCGCCTATGCTTTCCGCATATTCGGGAGTAAGCACTGCTCCGCCTACCATTACCTTGCAGTCAAGACCGTTTTCTCTTATAAGCTTTATAGTATTTTCCATAGCGCCGAGAGTTGTGGTCATAAGTGCGCTTAAGCCTACAAGACGGCAGTTGTTTTCTCTGACGGCATTTACAACTGTCTCATATTCCACATCCTTGCCCAAGTCTATAACAGTATAGCCGTAGTTTTCCAGAAGTACCTTTACTATATTCTTGCCTATATCGTGTACATCGCCCCTTACTGTGGCAATTACTATTTTTCCTTTGTCTATGCTGTTGTTTGATTTTGATATCTCTGCTTTCAGTATCTCAAAGGCCTCCTGTGCAACTGAGGCGGAGAGTATAAGCTGGGGCAGGAATATCCTTCCCTTTTCAAATTCATTGCCTGCCTTGTCAAGAGCAGGTATTATCACGTCGTTAATTACCTCCATAGGCGTCTTGGTCTCAAGAAGTGCAGATGTTATGGCTCTTGCCTCCCCCTTAAGACCCTTTTCTATGGCATATTCCAGAGTATGGTCGGTATGGGCGCTTTGCGTCTGCACAGGTGCGGCATTGCCGTAGAAATCTATAAACTCCGCTGAATTCACATCGTGGTTCGCAAGTAGCCTGTAGGCTCTTACAGCGCCTGTCATAGCCTCAATGTTGGGATTTATAATAGGCAGGTCAAGTCCTCTCGTCAGCGCCATTGTCAGGAAGGTGGAATTTATAAGCCCTCTATTAGGCAGACCAAAGGATATATTTGATACACCCAGTACGGTATGGAGACCTAAGTTATTTTTGACATATTCTACAGCCTTAAGTGTCTCCATGACCGCTGCCTGCTCTGCTGAGGCAGTAAGCGTAAGGCAGTCAATATATATATCCCTTTTTGGTATGCCTGCCTCCAGGGCTCTGTTCATTATTTTTTCTGCTATTTCTATTCTTTTCTCTGCCTTAGGCGGTATACCGTCCTTGTCAAGGGTAAGTCCCACTACGGCGGCGCCGTATTTCTTCACAAGAGGAAGTACGGTATTAAGGCTTTCTTCCTCGCCGTTTACGGAATTTACAATGGGCTTGCCGTTATATACCCTGAGAGCCGCCTCCAGCACCTCGGGGATAGTGGTGTCTATCTGCAACGGTACGTCCACAACGCCTTGTATGGACTTGACTGCCGTTACCATCATTTCCATTTCGTCTATTTCGGGCAGACCTACATTTACATCCAGTATCTCGGCTCCGCCCTGTACCTGCTCTATAGCTTGTCCCAGTATATAGTCTATATTCCTGTTCCTGAGTGCCTCCTTGAAAAGCTTTTTGCCTGTGGGATTTATTCTTTCGCCTATGATACGGGGCATATCCACAATTACCGTATTTGCAGGAGAGCATATTGCTGAGGGTATTTCCTTTTCGGCAATAATAGGCTTTAAGCTTTGGAGTACCCTTACGGTTTCCCTTATATAATCGGGGTCTGTACCGCAGCAGCCGCCGACAAGTCTTATGCCGAATTTATTGAGCTTGGCTATATATTGAGCAAATTCGGCAGGTAATACATTGTACTTATTTGTAACGGGATCGGGAAGGCCAGCATTAGGCTTTATTACTATAGGCAGGTTTGTCCACCTGGACATTTCCTCAATAATGGGATAAAGCTCCTTTGGTCCAAGGGAGCAGTTTACTCCTATAGCATCTGCGCCTAAGCCCTCGAGAGTCATTGCCATTGAAGATATGGCGCAGCCTGTAAACGTCCTCATATTTTCCTCAAATGTCATGGTCACTATAATTGGCTTATGGGAATTTTCCTTTGCGGCAAGGACGCCTGCCTTTACCTCGTAGAGGTCGGTCATGGTTTCAAGCACTATAACATCGGCATCCCCTCCTGCCAATATTATTTCCTTGAAAATATCATATGCCTCTTCAAATCTGAGACTTCCTGTGGGTTCCAAAAGCTGGCCGATAGGACCGATATCAAGAGCCGTAAGTGTATTTGTACCCCGACATGCCTTTTTTGCACAGCTTACAGACGCTTTTATAACATCTCCGACGCAATATCCGCTGTCCTTAAGCTTATAGCGGTTGGCACCGAAGGTATTGGCATATACTATATCACTGCCTGCATTTATATAGCTTTTGTGTATATTTATTATCTTTTCCGGTTCCGTTATGCTCAGAAGCTCGGGTATGCCTCCTGCCTCAAGTCCCTGTGCCTGAAGCATTGTACCCATAGCTCCGTCAAGTATAACATAGTCCTTTTTAAGCAAGGTATTAAAGTCCACAGTGTTCACCTCTTTTTCTGTATTGGCAGCTTTCTGCCATACTGCATATAGCGCAGCCTCTCCTGCCCTTAGGTATTTCTCTGTCCGATAAGCCTATAACGGCAGTTACGGATTTTCGGGGTATAAGTATATTGCTGTCTGTTACGGTAAGTCCTATAAGCTTTTCCGCGTTTATGCTGCTTATAAATTCTCTTTGCAGTCCTATAGGCAGATCGCCGTAGCCCGGAGAAAACCGCCATGTCATATTTCTGTCATTGCCTATTTCCTTCTCTGCCATATCGCAGTACTGCTCAATTGCTGCGCTTGCCATACAGTCCAGTATAAGGGCGGAGGTCATATCCTTTACCTTATATCTGTTTATAAGTCTGTCCGCATCTGCCGAAAGTGTGGCTGCAAATATAATTGCCTTATTGCAGTCCTTCAGATGCTCTGTAATATCCTTTCCCGTAAGCCTAAGCCTGCAATCCTTTAATTCCACACTGTCCTTTATTTCAATGTCAAATATACGGCAGCAGTAACGGGGCTTTATTACTGATAACAGCTCCTTTTCGCAGCTGTCAAGAAGTCCTTCTATATTTGTTAAGTCTATGTCCTTGTTATAGCCCATATATCTCAGAGCCTCTGCCCTGTTTATTCTCTCTATTTTTATCATATAGCTACACCTCGCTATAGATTATAACATAATTTAAAGTATCGGTAAAATAATTTTACATTTTTTTCTGTACTTTTTTATTTTTTTGCGGTATAATGACTATAAATATTTAAAATCGGGAGATAGTATTATGAAGATCGCTTATTTGGGACCCAGGGGTACATTTACCGAAATGGCCGCTAAAATACTGGCAAGGGATAACGATATCGTTCCTTATCACAGCTTTTACGATGCCCTTATGGCAGTTGAAAAAGGCGAGGTGGACGAGGCAGTAGTCCCTGTTGAAAACTCTATAGAGGGTGTGGTAAACGGTACTGCGGACTGTCTTATTTTTGATGTGGACTTATACATACAGGAGCTTCTTATACTGCCTATAAGACAATGCCTTATAGCAAAGGAAGGCACCGAGCTTAGGGAAGTGACCCGCATTATGTCACATCCTCACGCTATACCTCAGTGCAGGGATTTTATAGAAAAATATATGCCCAATGCCGAGATAGTGACGGAAAGCTCTACAGCCGAAGCGATCAAGAAGGTATCTCTTTCCGATGAAAAGGTGGCAGGGATAGGCGCTGAGTGCGCGGCAGACCTTTACGGTCTCAGCGTTATAAAAAGGAATATACAGAATACAGATAACAATTTTACTCAGTTTGTGCGTGTGTCAAAGAAAAAGAGCATAGAGTATAATAAGGATAAGGTCACAATATGCTTTTCAACAACGGATGAGCCCGGCGCACTTTACAAGATACTGGATATATTCTCAATATTTGATGTTAATATGTCCAAGATAGCCTCAAGACCTATGAGAAACAAGCCTATGGAATATGTTTTCCTTATCGATCTGGATGTCAATAATAATTCAAAGGATATAGAGGACGCCATAAAGCTTATAGAACGAAAGAGCTCTTTCTGCAAAAATCTGGGCTGCTATGCTATACGGGATAACAGATTGCAAAAATAATATATCTGTGATATACTAATACTTATCTTTTAAGGGGGATATGAAAAAACAACTATGAAAGATACGATAACACTGCCATTTCCATATGTGCATATTGACTTTGAACTGAATATAGATGAAAGCAATTCCCGATACAGGTCATGGGTAAAGGATATCGATGCGTACAAAAACATTAAGGACCTTATGCCCGAATACAGTATTGACAAGGAAAAGCAGAGAGCGCTTATAGGGGATAAGTATTACGAGCTTTATACCACGGGGGACAAGACGGGATATAATGTCATATTTATAGAGAACCCCTATATAAACAATGCGGGACAGGTGGACAGCAATATACTTGTAGGCCTGCTTATGCTGGATAACTATGCGGAGATACAGGAGGATATGGACGAAATACGTCAGCCTCACTTCATGGCTATCATTGAGAGAAAAATAACCGATTATTTCAATAATTATGGTGGACTTCTGAGGAAGTTTGAAAAGGATAAATTCCTCTTTGTGCTCAATAAGGATATGCTTCCTGTTCTTAAGGAAAACAAGTTTTCAATAGCGGAGCAGATTGGCAAGATAGAAATGGGCAACAAAACTCCCGCCACCCTCAGCATAGGCATAGGTATGAACGGCAAGACTGTAAACGAGGATATGGCTTTTGCCAGAGGCGCTCTTGACTTGGCATTGGGCAGGGGCGGTAATCAGATAGTCATAAAGGAAGATGAGGAAAGATATTCCTTTATTGGCGGCGACGGCAGTGAGATCAGCAAGAACTCCAAGGTAAGGGCAAGAGTAAAGGCATATGGTCTTGTAGAGCTTATACTTTCCGCCTCTGACGTAATGGTAATGGGACATAAAAATCCCGATCTGGACTCACTTGGCTCTGCTGCCGGTATATTTGCCATATCCAGGTTCTATGACAAGAAGTGCCATATAGTGCTTAATAAGGTCACAAGCTCTATAAGGAATTTATATGATAGGTTGTGTAATGACGGAAGATATGAGGATGTATTTGTAGACAGCGAAACGGCACAGAGTATGCTGAGGAGACGAACGCTCCTTATAGTAGTTGATACCCACAGAGCAGCGCTTACAGAGTGTCCCGAGCTTATAGAGAGGACAAAAAAGCTGGTGCTGTTTGACCATCACAGGAAGTGCGCTGATGCCATAGAGAACTGCTCCCTTACCTATCATGAGTCCTATGCGTCATCTACCTCTGAAATGGTAACGGAAATGCTTATGTATATAAAGGGTGTAAGGCTTACAAGAACGGAAATAGAGGGACTTCTTGCCGGTATTACATTAGATACCAAGAACTTTGCATTTAAGACAGGCATAAAGACCTTTGAGGCGGCGGCATATCTTAAGAAGAACGGCGCGGACACTATGTCCGTAAGACGTCTTTTCAAGAACTCCTTAGGTGAATACCTTGCGCGTTCGGACACCGTCAGAAGTGCAGAAATGATATATGGAAATATGGCTTTGTCGGTACTTCATCAGCAGGTTGACAATCCTGTGCTGCTTATAGCTCAGACAGCCGATGAGCTTCTTAATCTGGAGGGAATAGAGGCAAGCTTCGTACTTTGTGAAAGCGAGGGCGTTGTCAATATAAGCGCCAGGAGCTTAGGCAAGATAAACGTGCAAAAGCTTATGGAAAAGCTTGGTGGCGGCGGGCATCAGGCAGGAGCGGCAGCCCAGCTTAAGGATGTAACCATAGCCCAAGCCATAGAAATTATTAAGGAGACAATAGAGCAGTATATAGAGGAGAATAATTAAAATGAAAGTAATATTATTAACAGATATAAAGGGTGTAGGCAAGAAGGATCAGACTATAAATGCCAGCGACGGCTATGCCAAGAACTTCCTTATACCCAAGAAATTTGCAGTAGAGGCAACACCTGCCAATGTAAAAAAGCTTGAAAAGCAGAAGGCAGATGAGGCGGCGCAGGCTCAGGCTGAGCTTGAGGCGGCGCAGGCTCTTGCAGCCCAACTGGAGGCACAGCCCATAACAATAAATGTTAAGACAGGAGGCAACGGCAAGCTTTTCGGAGCCGTTACCAACAAGGAAATAAGCGCCGAGCTTAAGGCTCAGAGAAATATTGATGTAGATAAGAAGAAAATAATTGCCGAGCCTATAAAGACTTTAGGCGAGGAAGAGGTTTCAGTCAAGCTTCATACCAATGTTACAGCTAAGGTAAAGGTAATAATAGCTGAAGGGTAAATTTTATGCGGAGGTAGTATTATGGCTGAGAATGTTGAAAATAATTCATATGTGAACCGAATACCGCCTCATGACAACGATGCCGAACAGATGGTGCTGGGCTGTATGCTCTATCCCGATGAAGAGGGTGTGCGTATAGCCGCAGAGGAGCTTTATTCCGAGGATTTCTACAGTCCTGCTCACAGGCTTATATTTGAGGCATGTATAGACCTTTACAACAATAATAAGCCTGTGGATTTCATACTTGTCAGGGAGAAAATAGAGTCCATGGGATATCTGGAGCAAATAGGCGGCATACAGTATCTTGTAGACCTATCGGGTCTTGCTGCGACTACCGCCAAGACAAAGTACTATGTGGATATAGTAAAGAAAAAGGCAATACTCCGCAATCTTGTAAGGGCAGGCGACAGGATATCACAGTCAGGCTATGAGGGCTCCGACGAAATAGATGTTATACTTGCCGATGCCGAAAAGGATATATTTGAGGTATCGCAGAACAGAAAGACAACGGACTTTACACCTATAGACGAGGTAATGGCAGAGGTAATAGAAACTATAGACAGGGTGTCACGCTCTCATAATTCCATTACAGGCGTGCCTACGGGTTTTATAGATTTCGATTTCATAACAGCAGGCCTGCAAAAGTCTGATCTTATAATAGTGGCAGGTCGTCCTGCAATGGGAAAGACTACATTTGCCCTTAATATTGCCCAGAATGCTGCTGTGGAGCATAATATACCCGTTGCCATATTTTCTCTTGAAATGTCCAGAGAACAGCTGGGCAGCCGTATGCTTTCGGCGCAGGCTCTTGTAGACAGCAGAAATATAAGAGACGGCAGACTTACAGCAGAGGAATTTGACAGCATAGCTATGGCTATGGGCGCTCTTTCTTCTGCGCCTATATATATTTATGATTCACCTGAGCTCAATCCCACCATGCTGAGAGAAAAATGCAGAAGGCTCCAGATGGAAAAGGGCATAGAGCTTGTAGTTGTGGACTATATGCAGCTTATGCAGGGTACGGGCAATAAGAATGAGTCCGACCAGCAGAGGGTTTCATATATATCCCGTTCACTTAAGGCGATAGCAAGAGAACTGAATATTCCCGTAATAGCACTTTCACAGCTGAGCAGAGGAAACGAAAGCAGAAACGATAAAAGACCTGTTATGTCGGACCTGAGAGAATCGGGCGCTATAGAGCAGGATGCCGATTTGATATGCCTTTTATTCAGAGAGGAATACTATAAGAAGGACGATCCTGAGCTTAAGAACAAGGCAGAGGTGATAATAGCCAAGCACAGAAAAGGCGCAACAGGCAAGGTCAATCTTATATTCAGAGGCGAGTTTACACGTTTTGACAATGCACTGCCAGAGGATAGTCCCGATGTTGAACAGTAAATTAAAAAGACCTGAAAAATCAGGTCTTTTTATCTTAATAAGTATTAAGCCTGAGGAGCACCTACAGGACAAGTACCTGCGCAAGCACCGCATTCGATGCAAGCATCCTCGTCGATAACATACTTGCCGTCGCCTTCAGAAATTGCGCCTACAGGACAATCTGCTGCACAAGCGCCGCAGCTGATGCAGTCGTCACTGATCTTATATGCCATAGTCAGCACCTCCATATTTTTTTTGTAAGAGTATTCTTACTTAATTTCATTGTATACTATTATCGGTATTTTTTCAAGTAAAATTTAAACAAATTTTTAATAAATATTCAAAAGGGAGTTTTTATATGTTAAATGAAAAAACAGTACAGGCTGTACTTACGGCTGCGGTTTCAACGGGAGCCGAATTTGCGGAGGTCTTTGCGGAAAACAACTGCAGGAACAATATAGGCATAACCAACGGAGTTGTGGAAAGAGCCAATTCAGGCACGGACAGAGGCTGCGGTATAAGGATAATAAACAGGGAAAGGGTCATATATGTATATACCAACAATATGGCCTATGACAATCTTATAAGAATTGCCAGGGAGGGCGCAGCCGCCATAAAGGGAGATACGCAGCATAATATTACTGTGTTCAACCGGCTTGAAGGCAGCAATGCTCACCCTGTTGTAATAATGCCCGATACTGTTGAGAAGAAAAGGATAGTTGACTTCCTTATGCGTGGACACAGCAGGGCTATGGCATATGACAGCCTTATAACACAGACGGGTCTGTCCTATATGGATTCCGTACAGGATGTGCTTATTGCCAACACGGAGGGTCTGTGGGCAGAGGACAAAAGGGTAAGAACAAGGATATCGGTTTCTGCCGTAGCGTCCAACGAAAGCGAAAAGCAGACAGGATATTTCGGTCCCGGCGCGCTGCAGGGCTTTGAATTCTGTGAAAATATGGATATAGAGGCTATTGCTGATGAGGCGGCGCGCTGTGCCGTTACTATGCTTAAGGCAGATAACTGTCCAGGCGGAAAAATGCCTGTAGTAATGGACAACGGCTTTGGCGGCGTTATATTCCACGAGGCCTGCGGACACGGGCTTGAGGCGGCTGCCATAAGCAAGAAAGCAAGCGTATTTACGGATAAAATAGGCGAAATGATAGCCTCCGAAAAGGTAACTGCCATAGACGACGGCACTATACCAAATCAATGGGGCAGCATAAACATTGATGATGAAGGCACACCTGCAAGAAGGAACGTGCTTATAGAAAAGGGTGTGTTAAAGACCTATATGACAGACCGCTATAACGGAGGTATCATAGGTATGGCTCCCAGCGGAAATTCCCGCAGGGAAAGCTATAAGCTCGTACCTGTTTCAAGAATGACCAACACATATATAGCTGCCGGCACAGACAAGAAGGAGGATATCATAGCAGATACGGAATACGGCTTATACGCTAAATATATGGGCGGCGGTTCGGTCAATCCCGCCAGCGGAGATTTCAATTTTGCAGTAAGCGAGGCGTATATAATAAGAAACGGTAAGATATGCGAGCCTGTAAGAGGAGCAACGCTTATAGGCAAGGGCTCCTTAGTGCTTAAGAGCATAGATAGGGTCTCCGATAACCTTGCTCTTGCCGAAGGTATGTGCGGAGCATCAAGCGGCTCAATACCGGTGTGTGTAGGTCAGCCCATGCTGAGAGTACAGAACATAACAGTAGGAGGCAGAGGATAATGGATATAAGGACATTAAAGGACAGGTTATTTGAAAGCGCCGAAAAAGAGGGCTTTGAAAGCTGTGAGATATACTATCAGTCAGGCAGCTCCTTTACAGTAAGTATATATAAGGGAAATATCGAAAAGTATCAGAGCAGTGAAAACGGCGGCTTTTGTTTCAGAGGACTTTACAAGGGGAATATGGGCTATTATTTCAGCGAGGCTCTGGATATAGATGTTGACAAGGCGGTAAAGACAGCTAAAGAAAATGCCGAGGTAATAACAATAAAGGACAGGGAATTTATATACAAAGGGGATAAGAAATATCCAAGCGTAAACGTATATAATGCTGCTCTTGAAGATGTGAGAGCCGAGCAGAAGATACAGACAGCCTTAAGCATTGAAAGATATGCAAATGAATATGACAGCAGAATAACCGTCAACAGGTCTATGGTCACAAGCGGTGACAGCTATGTGTATATTTGCAATACAGAGGGTCTTGAGGTAAGCGAAAAGGGCAATCATATACTTGCCTATGTTGAGGTAATGGCAAAGGACGGCGAGGATACAAGGGAAAAGGGTGAAATATGGATAGGCACAGATATATCCGGGCTAAATGAAAAGGAGCTTGCGGAAAGGGCATGCAAAAAGGCTTTGTCAGCCCTGGGTGCAAAAAGTATAGCAGGCGGGACATTAAAGACAGTTATAGAAAACGAGACCTTTGCAGATATTCTGAGCTGCTTTTTAAATAGCTTTATAGCGGAAAATGTACAGAAGGGCTTTTCACTTTTGAAGGATAAAAAGGGAAAGCAGATAGCCTCCGACATAGTTACTATAACAGACGATCCTCTTATGGAGGGCGGCTATGCCACCACAGCCTTTGACAGCGAGGGTGTTGCGTCCCACAGAAAAACAATTGTGGAAAAGGGTATTTTAAAGACTTATCTCTATAACCTTAAATCTGCCAATGCAGACGGTGTAAAATCTACGGGAAACGGATTTAAGGGCAGCTTCAGAGCTACCGTAAGCACAGCCCCTACAAATTTCTATATAGAAAAGGGTAATAAGAGCAGGGAAGAGGCAATAAGCGGCATCGAGTACGGCGTTTATATAAATGACGTGGCAGGGCTCCATTCGGGTACAAACAGTATTTCGGGAGACCTTTCTCTTGCCGCAGAGGGATTTTTGATAGAAAATGGCAGTATAACAAGGTCTGTGGACCAGATAACCATTGCAGGCAATTTCTATGAAATATTAAAAAACATAGATACAGTATGCTCCGATCTGAAATTCAATTCCTCGGCTATAGGCTCTCCCACTGTGGTCATAAACGGTATTGAGGTTTCGGGAGAACAATAAAAAATCGCCGCATCAGGTGACAAGGAAACCTGCTGCGGCGGGTTTTAGTGATGAGTTTGTGTTTATGTTAGTAACTCGACCCTTCCACCAACCTTCGGTTGGTCCCCCTCCCCTCCGACGCTAACGCTAGGGGAGGTTATTTACCGCAAGGCGGTGATATATGCAAAATTATCGCTTTTTAAACTATTTAAGCGACTTTGAAAGGCATAAACCTAAAGCTCCCCATTCGCAAGGGGAGCTGTCAGCCGCGGCAAAAGCTTATATAAAAATAACTGTGAGCGGGGCTGACTGAGAGGTCGAACCTATTAAGATAAACCAAAACTTATCTCATCATTCTTACTTCCACTTACAAAAACAAAGTCAGTAAACCCATCTATTCAATACTACAGTCCTGCTTATGCCTTGTCATATATATCGGTTATATCAAAGCCTTCGTCCATATCAAGGGATGGAGTGTAGCTTATAATTTCCTTAAACTCACCGTCTGCACCGTCTATATTATAGATTTCGTACAATTCGCAGTACAAGGTAAGGTAATTCTCCGCTTCCTCGGCAGTCAGCTTTTTATTGCTGTATTTTTCCAATACATCCGCTGCTTTTTCCAGCATATCGTTGGCGCAGTAGAGTATTTCAACTCTTTTTGCAAAGGCAGGCTCTGTCTCAATCTTTGCAAATGCTTCATCCCTTGCTTTAGCAGTTTCTCTCATATTCCTTGCGTAGTAAAGAGGAGTATCGAGCACATCCTCTACTGTCAGATCTGTTTCTGCCAGATTTGGCAAATTTTTACTGTCTATTTCCGTAAGCATATTAATAAATTCGCCTAATCTCTCTGTGTCTGCGTCGTTTAAGCCTGCTGTATCATAGTTCTTGAGATAAAAGCCTTCTGCCTTATGGTAATACTGATTGAGGGCTGAATAAAGCTGAGCGCTTAATTTATCGTTTTTTTCACTGAGAGGCTCCAATAATTTATTTGACGCCTCTTCCGTAATGCTTTTTGATTCTTCCAGTTCAATGACCTTTATAACTTCATTATACAGGTCAAGCTGTTCAAGTATAAGTGCTTTGATTTTTGTTTCGTTGTCGTTTTCGGCTGATATTTTGTTTACCATGGACTTAAATGTGTCTATCGTTCCATAGGCGTTTTTAAATATCTCTGCATTTTCGTCCTTATCCTCTATAAGTGTTGCCAGTGTGCTGATATAAAGCGGCGGCAGATATGATGCTATGTCATTGATAAAAAAGACGATCTCGGTAGTACGAGCATATTCCGCAGTATCTGCGCTTATTCCGGTAACATAATTATCATTTTTAACGACAGTTGCTTCCGTAGTGCTTTCCGTTGTACTTTCCGTAGCTGCGTCAGACTGATCCTGGCTGCTTTTGAGTATGACTGTCTTGTTATCGCTGTCCCATTCTACTACCAAGCCCGATGCCTCTCCAACTGCTCTTAAAGGCAGCATCATAGAGCCGTTTATTATCTGAGCGGGTACGTCAAGAGAAACGGTATCCTTGTTCACAGTCATACTGCTGCTGTTTGCGGTTACATCTATACTTTTTTCTTTATACGAAAGCGTGGCTGTTTTGGTATTGCCGTCCCATACAACGGTATAACCCAGCTTCTCAAATATGCCCCTCAGCGGTATAAGTGTTCTGCCTTCGACTATAACGGGCTGCTGATTGTCAAAATTGACTTCCTCATCATTCAGAGTTACGGTAATATCCCTTGCATATACATTGCCGACCATCATAACGGCTGCCAGCAAAAATGCGATTGATCTTTTCATAACAGACCTCCCTTTTTTATTTGCTGATATAAGTATACTACAAAAAGAATAAATAATCTACATCTTTTTATAATATAAAACGGTATTCCGTGTAAAACGAAATACCGCTTGTTTTTATGATGCTTTAAGCTCAAGCCTTAATCTGTCGGCTATAAGCGCTATAAATTCGCTGTTGGTAGGCTTTCCCTTGTTGTTTGATACAGTGTAGCCGAAAAGGGAGTCTATAGCGTCTACCTTGCCTCTGCTCCACGCTACCTCAATGGCATGCCTTATGGCTCTTTCGACCCTGCTTGGAGTGGTATTGCATTTCTTTGCAATAGCGGGATAGAGCTCCTTTGTGATATAGTTGAGCACGTCTATATCGTTTATCGCCATTATAATAGCCTCCCGCATATAGTGATAGCCCCTTATATGGGCAGGAACGCCTACCTCGTGGAGTATATTGGTAACTCTTGTTTCAAGGTCTATATCGCTTTGTCTACTGTAGCACAAGCCTGTGTTGAGAGCGCCTTTCTTTGTAACAGGTTCCTTTAGCTGTCTTATACGGGATACCAGAAGCTCCATATCGAAGGGCTTGGCTATATAGTATTTAGCTCCAAGAGTAAATGCCTTCTGGGTTATCTGTTCTCCCGTAATGGCAGTGAGCATTATGCACATAGTATTCTTGCCCTTGTTTTCCTTGTGGAGCTTTTCCAGAACGCCTATACCGTCAAGCTTAGGCATAATACCGTCGATAAGAGCTATATCAGGGCTGTCCTTTACTATTTTTTCATAAGCCTCTTCCCCGTCATAGGCAAGAGATACTATTTCCATATCTTCCTGCTTGCCTATGTAGTTGCTCAAGCAATCACAGAAGTCCTTGTTGTCATCAGCGATCAGTACAGTTAATTTTCCTTCTTTCACTATAATTACCTCCATTTTGATAAATTTACAATTAAAATGTTTACAATGGTTAATTGGTAAGATTTACCATATATGGATATTATAGTATATTTAGCTTTAAAAATCAAGTATTATTTATCAATTTTTTGAAGGAATTCCAAATTTTGCCAAATAGGTATTGCGATACCTGTAGTCTTGTGTCACTTCCTGTCCGAACCATGTCGGCGCATCAAATAATATGGCTTCCTCAGTCGATGAAAACTCTACCTCCACATTCATAAAACCCTTAAGCTGACCCTCGTATATGTCAAGCTCCGCCTTAAGACCGCTGTCAAGGGGAATGATGTATCTTGTCTTCTCTATGGCGTTGCCCTCTGTCTTGCTCCACAATCCCTTAAATTGTTCCCCTGTAATTGGCAGTTCATACTCTATTTTTTTCATTAAGCCGCTTCCCTTTACGGTAAGTATGTATTCGTCATCCCACTGCCTTATCCTTATTGTAGGGTCAGTTGATATATATGCCTGCTTTATTCTGTGGCTTTCATATCGGTCCAGATCATCGGGAAGCTCCTTTATCAAAAATTTTCGCTCTATTTCGTAAATTTCTTTGCTCATAATTTCCTCCTACTTGATTTTGTACGGTATAATATGGTATACTTTTTAATAGATAAATGTTTTTATTAGAGTATAACATAAAATGGAGGTTTTGTATATGGTAATTGTATTTTTGGCAAACGGATGTGAGGAAATAGAGGCTTTGTCTGTAATAGATACACTCAGAAGAGGCAATGTTGAGGTAAAGGGAGTGTCCATATCTGACAGCCTTACGGTCAACGGCGCCCATGGTATAGACTTTATGGCGGACTGCCTTTTTCAGGATGTAAATTTTGACAAGGCGGAAATGGTAGTGCTTCCAGGTGGTTTAGGCGGAAGAAACAATTTGATGGCGGATAAGAATGTTGTGACTGTATGCAAGAAATTCAACGAGCTGGGAAAGTATGTTGCAGCCATATGCGCCTCTCCCAGTGTCTTAGGCGAAAACGGTATTCTGCAGGGCAGGAAAGCGACCTGCTATCCCGGATTTGAGGAGCAGTGCAGGGGCGCCGAGATATCAGATGAAAAGGTCGTAAAGGACGGCAATATTATAACCTCAAAGGGTCCCGGCACAGCCTTTTTGTTTGCAGTTGAGCTTTTAAGAGCCCTTAAGGGCGACGAGGCTGCCGACAGTGTAGCTCAGGGGCTTATACTCGGTTAGGGAACACTTACCCTGATATTTTTGAAAATTTTAGGCAGAATATCTTCTGTGATCTCGGTTATGCGCAGCTTATTGCAGGCATTTATTACCTTTCCCCTGTCTATGGAGTAAATATATGCAATATCCTCAGGGGTATATACTGAGTTTTCCGTATAGCTCAGGGACTTTCTGAAAAGTCTGCATATGTAGCTGCTTCCGTTAAGCATTATTACAGGTATGCATTCGGAGGAAATATGCTCTATGTTCTTTTCCTTTACTATGTAATTCATTTCCTTGCGGGATATGTCCAGTATTGAGCATATTTCATCGGGCTCTATGTCGTCCTCTCCGGACCTTATAAGGATATCCAGGGATTTCAAGGCAGGGCTTATGTTGTTGGTATATGTATTGTAGAAATTCATTTAATTCACTCCTTATACTGATTATAATTTACCGTGAGCCTAAAATCCACCTGTAAATTTTGGAATAGAGGTGTTGATATGAATGCTTTGCAGAAATACTTTAATTACAGGCAGGCATTGATTGACCAGTATATAAAGGGAGATATGACCAAGAGGGAGTATCTCAACAAGAATTTTGACGCTGTACTGGCGCTTAATATTGAGCCCTTTCAGAATGTAGATACTGTGGACAAGGGACTTTTCAACTATCAGTACTATAACGCTATGGCAAAGGACGCCCGTATGGAGGCAAACAGATACGGTTCGACAGACAGGGAATACAACAGGATATACAACAGTGAAAGCGATTACTACTACCATATGAAGGACAAGGCTACATTGAGAGTACTGCAGCTGTTGGAGTATAAGAATGTACATGCCTACTTTATAAAGGTAAGGAGCAGAGAGCTTAAGAACAAGCTTTTTGAAATAGTTCTGGAGGACAACAATATGATACTGCACTCTACCTCAGAGGTCATACTCAATAAGCTAAGGGATGAAAACTGCTTTTCCGAGGGAGTGTGCCACTCGCGTATAGACAGCTATATAAATCACAGATATTAAGGGGACTTTATTATGATAATAGGAGCTTGTACAATATATATGACTGCCGAATGGGTAAATTCCCTTAAGGAAAAGAGAATGGTCGTAAAGAGCATCATCGAAAAGACAAAGCATAAATTCAATGTATCTATAGCAGAGATAGACAAGCAGGACATACACAAGTCCATAGTAATAGGCTTTGCCTGTGTTACAAATGAGGTAAGGCATGCCGATGAAATAATACAGAATGTGCTTAATTTTATAGAGGATAATACAGATGCCGTTATAGATAATGTAGAAAGAGAAATTTTTTAAAAAAATACTAGCATTTTACAGTTGTCTATGCTATAATACTAAGAAGTGCAATCATAATTAAGGAGGATTTTTATAATGAGCACAGTTGAAACAATAGATAAGAACAAGGTAAAATTTACCTTTTCCGTAGATGCAGAAACCTTTGAAAAGGGTATGGACTACTCCTATAATAAAAATAAAAACTCAATAAATATCCAGGGCTTCAGAAAGGGCAAGGCTCCCAGAAAGCTTATAGAGGCACAGTACGGCAAGGCTATTTTCTATGATGACGCCATTAATTTCGTACTTCCCGATGCATATGAAAAGGCTGTTGAGGAAAATGGCATAGAGGTTGTTTCAAAGCCTGAGATAGATGTAGTATCGCTTGACAACGGCGTTACTTTTTCAGCAGAGGTGTATGTTAAGCCTGAAGTAAAGCTTGGCGATTACAAGGGTCTTACCTACACAAAGAAGGAGGTCAATCCTAAAGATGAGGAAATAGATGCCGAGATAAACAAAGAGCTTGAAAAGGCTGCCAGAACTGTTACCGTAACTGACAGACCTATTAATAATGGCGATATTGCAACCATTGATTTCAAGGGCTATGTAGACGATGTTGCCTTTGAGGGCGGCGAGGGCAAGGATTTTGACCTTAATATAGGCTCTCACACATTTATAGACAACTTTGAGGAGCAGCTTGCAGGCCATAATGTGGGCGATGACGTAACTGTAAATGTTACCTTCCCAGAGGACTATGGTCAGAAGGACCTTGCAGGCAAGGCTGCCAGATTTGAAGTAGAGATAAAGAATATAAAGGTAAGAGAGGTTCCCGAGCTTTCAGATGAGTTTGTGGAGGATACCACTGAGTTTGACAATATAAAGGACTACAGAAACGATATCTGCGGCAAGCTCCTTGCACAGAATGTACAAAGAGCAGAGGCAGAAAAGGAAGAAGAGCTTATCAATAAGCTTTGCGACGGCGCAGAGGTGGATATACCTCAGCCTATGATAGATTCAGATGTAGATATGAAGATACAGGAATATTCATATCAGCTGCAGCAGCAGGGTTTATCCCTTGATATGTATCTTCAGTACATGGGTCAGACAGTTGATTCCATGAAGGAGGCATACAAGCCTTTGTCAGAAAAGCACGTTAAGGCAAGACTTGTGCTTGAGGCTATTGCCAAGGCTGAGAAAATAGAGATAAGTGACGACGATATCAAGGAAGAGGCTGAAAAGGTGGCAAAATCCTATGGTATCGAGGCAGAGCAGGTTATGAAGAGTCCCGATTTTGTCAAGACTGTAAAGGACGACCTTTCAAGACAGAAGGCATTGAAGCTCGTTGGAGAAGCCGCTAAGGAGGAAAAGCCTGAAAAGGAAGCAAAGAAAGAGGCCAAGGCTAAGGCAAAGGAAGCAAAGAAAGAGGCTAAGGCAGAGAAAAAGGCGGCTAAGGAAGATAAATAATTTTACAGACAGAGGGGGTATATGAATGAGTTTGGTACCTATCGTTGTAGAAAAAACGGCTATGGGCGAAAGGTCCTATGATATATATTCAAGGCTTTTACAGGACAGGATCATATTTTTAGGCGAAGAGGTAAATGACGTTACGGCAAGCCTTGTTGTGGCTCAGCTTCTTTTCCTTGCGGCAGAGGACCCTGACAAGGACATCAATCTTTATATCAACAGTCCCGGCGGCTCCGTAACTGCTGGTATGGCAATTTACGATACTATGCAGTATATAAAGCCCGATGTATCTACCATATGTATAGGAATGGCGGCAAGTATGGGCGCCTTCCTGCTCTCAGGCGGGGCAAAGGGCAAGAGATTTGCTCTTCCCAACTCCGAGATAATGATACATCAGCCCTTGGGCGGCGCAAGAGGTCAGGCATCGGATATAAAGATTCATGCCGACTGGATACTTAAGACAAGAGATAAGCTTAACAGAATACTTTCCGAAAATACGGGAAAACCATTAGAGGTAATTCAGGCAGATACCGAAAGAGATAATTTTATGTCTGCTGTCGATGCTAAGGAATATGGGCTTATAGACGATATTATAGTCAAGCCCCGCTAAAGGAGAGAATATATGGCATCTAAAATTGACGACAAGAAGTTAAAGTGTTCATTCTGCGGTAAATCCCAGGATATGGTCAAAAGACTTATAGCAGGACCTCATGTGTATATATGCAACGAGTGTATAGACTTGTGCCATGAGATAATACAGGACGAGTTTGAGGCGGAGAGAGAGGACTACTATGACGACAGAGGACTTCTCAAGCCCGAGGAGATAAAGGCTGCTCTTGACGAATATGTAATAGGTCAGGACGAGGCAAAGAAATCCCTTGCCGTGGCAGTGTATAATCACTATAAGAGGATCGCCGCAAATGAGGATAAGAATGAAGTAGAGCTTCAGAAAAGCAATATACTTATGATAGGTCCTACGGGTGTAGGCAAGACATATCTTGCTCAGACTCTTGCAAGGATAATAAATGTACCCTTTGCAATAGCCGATGCCACAAGTCTTACAGAGGCAGGCTATGTCGGTGAGGACGTTGAAAATATACTCCTTAAGATAATACAGGCTGCGGACTTCGATATAGAGAGAGCGGAAAAGGGTATCATATATATAGACGAGATAGACAAGATTGCCAGGAAGTCTGACAATCCTTCTATTACAAGGGATGTAAGCGGCGAGGGTGTACAGCAAGCTCTTCTTAAGATACTTGAGGGTACTGTTGCAAATGTGCCTCCCCAGGGCGGCAGAAAGCACCCCCATCAGGAATTTATACAGATAGATACTACCAACATTCTCTTTATATTGGGCGGCGCTTTTGCAGGTCTTGAAAAGATAGTAGACAAAAGGCTTACAAACAAGGTAATAGGCTTTGGCGCAGAGGTCAAGAGCAAGAAGGACAGAAACAGCGGCGAGCTTTTTAAACACGTTATACCCCAGGACCTTGTAAAGTATGGTCTTATACCTGAGCTTATAGGACGTATGCCTATAGTTGCAGCTTTGCAGAGCCTTGACGAGGACAGCCTTATAAGAATATTGACAGAGCCTAAGAACGCTCTTATAAAGCAGTATAAGTATATACTTGAGTTAGACGGTGTTTCACTTGAGTTTGAGCCTGCTGCCCTTAAGGCAATAGCACAGAAGGCTATTGAACAGGAAACGGGCGCAAGAGGCTTAAGGGCTATTATAGAAGAGTTTATGAGAGATGTTATGTACAGCGTACCCTCAGATGCCACTATAGAAAAATGCATCATCACAGAGGATACAGTGAAGAATAACAAGCCGCCTGAGCTTGTAATAAACGCTGACAGACAATCTCCCGTAAGAAAAAGAAGAACAACTGCGGCAAAGAAAACTAACGCAGCGGGATAAAATATGAAAGGGCTTCGGGTTAATACCTTGCAGCCCTTTTGTTATAAGGCTTGACAAAACAGGTTTATGTGATATAATTGTAATAATTTATCGCTTTAGCACGATAAAGCAAATTATGTCGGAAAGGAAAGCTGTGTATTCAGCATAACAGCTATGCTTATAAGTAAATTACATACACCCGAGGGAGTTAAGGACTATCTCCCCGAGGAATGCAGATCAAAAAGTGAAATTGAAAAAAATGTGGCGGAGGTATTCCGTAAATCAGGCTATGCCCGTATTACAAGCCCTACCTTTGAATATAATGACGTATTCTGCAATATGGGCGGTATAAAGGACAGGAGGACCTATAAGTTTCTTGACAGAGACGGCTCTCTCCTTGTCTTAAGGCCCGATATGACGCCTGCTATAGCAAGGATAGCGGCGACTGCCTACAGCCATAAGGATATACCTATGCGCTTTTCATACATTGAGAATATGTTCCGCTCCAATGAGAACTATCAGGGCAAGCTGAGAGAGTTTACACAGGCAGGCATAGAGCTTATAGGTGTTAATTCCATAGACGCCGATATCGAAGTGCTGGTCATTGCCGTTAATTCCCTTTTGGCAGCAGGTCTTAAGGACTTTAAGCTGGATATAGGACACGCTCTCTTTCTTAAGAGCGTAATAGACGAAGGTTCTGCTGACGAAAAGACGGCGGAAAAAATACAGCAGGCGATCATAGGCAAGAATTATGTAGCGGTAAATGAGCTTGCGGAAAAAATAAGCAATGAAAACATAAGATATATTCTACAGGAGCTGCCCTTCCTTATAGGCGATATGTCGGTTATAGACAATGTGAAGGACAGAGTAAGGAGCAGCGCCGCAATCGATGCTCTTGACTATCTGAGCAGGGTATATTCCATTATGGACAGCTTAGGTATGAGTAAATATATTTCCTTTGATCTGGGAGTTATAGGCTCTATGGACTACTATACGGGGCTTATATTCAGAGGCTATGCCAAGGGTACGGGTTCTTCCGTACTGGACGGCGGACGTTATGACAATATGGTGGAAAAATTTGGCTCACCTATGCCTGCAGTAGGCTTTTCACTTAAGGTAAACGATATAATGAGTACAATGAGGGCTGATGCAAAGACAGGCGCAGATATACTTGTGGTATATGATGAGGACAGCAGAGCCTCTGCCTTTAAAAGAGCCGAGGAGCTTAGAGCAGAGGGCTTTACCGTTGAAATAAGCCTTATAGGCAGTGATATTGACAAAAACAAGGAATATGCCGCAAGAAAAGGCATCAAAAAAATATTGTATGCAGGCATAAAGGAGGCAGAGTAATGGAATATTTGACTTTTGCTCTTGCCAAGGGCAGACTTGCAGACAAGACTATGGAGCTTCTTGAAAAAATAGGGATAACCTGTGATGAAATGAAGGAAAACTCCAGAAGGCTTATTTTTACAAATGAAGAGCTAAAGCTGAAATTTTTTCTTGCAAAGGCATCCGATGTGCCTACATATGTGGAAAGCGGTACGGCTGATATAGGTATCGTAGGCAAGGACACTCTTCTGGAGGAGGGCAGAAATCTTTATGAGGTAATGGACCTTAATATGGGTAAATGCCGCTTTGCAGTTGCAGGCTACAGAGATACTATGGACAAGCTCAACAATTCGCTGGATCTGAGAGTTGCTACTAAGTATCCCAATGTGGCAAAGGAGTATTTTTATCAGAAAAAGCATCAGACTATAGAGATAATAAAGCTTCACGGAAGTGTAGAGCTTGCGCCTATAGTGGGACTTAGCGATGTAATAGTGGATATAGTCGAAACAGGCTCCACATTAAAGGCAAACGGCCTTGAGGTACTGGCTGATATATGCCCTGTTTCCGCAAGAGTAGTGGTAAACAGAGTAAGCATGAAGCTGGAGCATGAGAGAATAGCTGAAATAATGAAAGGCTTAAGAAAAATGGCAGGTGAAAACAGTTGATAAGAATTATAAAATATAACGATGAGGAGGGCAGGAGACTTACAGAAAGTCTTTTATCCCGTTCTCAGCTGGAGCATGGCAATGTACAGCATATAGTTGACAATATACTTGCCGATATAAAGGCAAAGGGCGACAAGGCGCTGTTCGGTTACACAAAGGAATTTGACAAATTTGATGTAAACAGCGATAATATACTTGTCACAAAGGCAGAGATCGAAGAGGCATATTCACAGGTGGATGCGGAGCTTATAAGAGTTATAAAAAAGGCTGCCGACAGAATAAAGGCATTCCACGAAAAGCAAAAGACAAACAGTTGGCTTGAACCAAGCAGCAACGGAGAAATGCTGGGTCAGCTTATAAGACCCCTTGAAAGGGTAGGAGTGTATGTTCCCGGCGGAAAGGCTGCCTATCCGTCAAGCGTGCTTATGAATATAATACCAGCTAAGGTAGCCGGAGTAGATGAAATAGTTATGACTACTCCACCCTCAGCCGATGGCAAGGTATATCCCACTACCATAGTTGCGGCGGATATAGCAGGCGCAGACAGGATATACAAGGTAGGCGGCGCACAGGCTATAGGCGCTCTTGCCTTCGGTACAGAAAGCATACCCAAGGTAGACAAGATAGTAGGACCGGGCAATATATTCGTAGCCCTTGCCAAGAGAAGTGTATACGGCTATGTAAATATAGACTCTGTGGCAGGACCAAGCGAGATACTTATACTGGCAGATGACAGCGCAGACCCTGTGTATGTAGCGGCAGACCTGCTTTCACAGGCAGAACATGACGAGCTTGCCTCTGCCGTGCTTATTACAGACTCTCCTGAGCTTGCCGAAAAGGTTAAGGCAGAGGTGGAAAAGCAGACGGCAGTACTTGAAAGAAAGGCTATAATAGAGAAATCTCTTGACAACTACGGCGCAATAATAGTTGTGAACGACCTTGACGAGGGATGTGAGCTTTGCAACAGGATAGCTCCTGAGCATATGGAGCTTTCCACAAGGGAACCCTTTGGATTTTTGTCAAAGATAAGGAATGCAGGCGCCATATTCCTAGGTCATTATACACCGGAGCCTTTAGGCGACTATATGGCAGGACCTAATCACGTTCTTCCTACAGGTGGTACGGCAAGATTTTTCTCACCCCTTTCAATAGATGACTATATAAAGAAATCAAGCATAATATCCTTCAGCAAGTCAGCCCTTGAGGAGCTTGGCGAGGATGTTATAAAGTTTGCTGAGGCAGAGGGACTTACTGCCCATGCAAACTCGGTTAAAGTAAGATTATAAGGACAAGGAGGGAATACAGTGAACAGAATAGCAAGCATTAAGCGCAATACCTATGAGACCAGGATCAAAATGAGCCTTGATATTGACGGCAGCGGCGTAAATAACATAAATACAGGAGTAGGCTTTTTTGACCATATGCTGACCCATATTTCAAAGCATGGATTTTTAGACCTTAATATAGACTGTGAAGGCGATCTGGATGTGGACTGCCACCACACTGTTGAGGATGTAGGCATAGTACTGGGCAAGTGCTTTGAAGAGGCTCTTGGCGATAAGGAGGGCATAAGAAGATACGGCTATGCCGTTGTGCCTATGGACGAGGCTCTTGTACTCTGCGCACTGGATTTCTCAGGCAGGTCATATCTTAATTTTGACGGCAGGTTCTCAGCGCCAAGCATAGGTCTTTTTGACCTTGAAATGGTAGAGGAGTTTTTTAGGGCTGTTGCGGACAACTGCGGTATGACTCTTCATATCAAGGTTCTTGACGGAAAAAACAATCACCATATAGCCGAGGCTATGTTCAAGGCATTTGGCAAGGCTGTGGATATGGCTGTGTCTATAGACGACAGAATAGACGGTGTATTATCTACTAAAGGAATGTTGGAATAATGATAGCGATCATAGATTATGGAATGGGCAATCTGAGAAGTGTACAGAAGGCGCTGGAGTTTGTGGGACAGGAGGCTGTTATAACAGATGATACGGCTGTGATGCAGGCTGCCGATAAGCTTGTACTCCCCGGTGTAGGCGCTTTCGGGGACGCTATAGCCACTATAAGGAACAGAGGCATAGACAAGGTAATATATGATGCCGTAGACAAAAATAAGCCCTTTTTAGGCATATGCTTAGGTATGCAGCTTATATTTGACAAAAGCTATGAATACGGCGAGTATGAAGGGCTTGGACTTATAAGAGGTGAAATAAAGCTTCTTCCCGACAATGTTAAAAAGCCCCATATCGGTTGGAATAACCTTAATATAAAAATACGTTCTCCCCTTTTTGAAGGACTGGGAGAAAGTCCTTATGTATACTTTGTGCATTCCTATTATCTGGAGACAGAGGATATTCCTGTAGTATCCGCCACTACGGATTACGGCAGGGAAATACAGGTCGCAGTACAGAAGGACAATATATTTGCCCTGCAGTTCCACCCTGAAAAAAGCGGTGACGTGGGGCTTGAAATATTAAAGAATTTCGGAGGAATTTAATATGCAGATATATCCTGCAATAGATATAATTGACGGCAAGGCTGTAAGACTTTCACAGGGCAGCTTTGACAGTGTGACGGTTTTCAATGACGAGCCTTCCGAGGCAGCTAAGGACTGGGTGGAGGCAGGAGCGGACTATATACACATAGTAGACCTTGACGGCGCGCGCTACGGCAGAAGTTTTGTAATAGATATAATAAAGGACATCAAATCCAAATATAATGTAAATATACAGACAGGCGGAGGAGTAAGAAGTCTGAGAGATATAGAGGACAGGATAAGCGCAGGCGCATCAAGGGTGATAATAGGCACTGCCGCCGTGAAAAATCCTGAGCTTGTAAGAGAGGCAGTAAAGCTTTACGGAGATAAGATAGCTGTGGGCGTAGATGCCAAAAACGGTATGGTCGCTGTTTCAGGCTGGGAGGAAATAAGCAGCGTAAGGGCTGTTGACCTCTGCCACGAAATGAAAAAATACGGTGTAAATACCATAATATATACAGATATCGCAAAAGACGGTATGATGAGCGGCCCCAATATTTACGCTACAAAGGAGCTTATAGAGAAAACGGGTATGGATATAATCGCATCGGGCGGTGTATCTCATATGCGTGATGTTGAAAATGTAAAGAATATAAATGCCGCAGGAGTTATAATAGGCAAGGCGCTCTACAGCGGCGCTCTTGACCTTAAGGAAGTAATAGAAAAATTTGGCTGAACGGAGAATGCTTATGAATAATAAGAGGAATATCATCCTTAAATATATTTATTCATATTTTTTTATAACGGTAGGCGCTGCCATAGCCGCCTTTGCCATAGAGGAATTTCTTATTGCAAAGCAGATACTTGACGGCGGTATAGTAGGTATATCTATCATACTCAATCATCTTTTCCATATAAAGCTGAGTATATTTATTGTTATATTAAACATACCCTTTCTTATAATGGGACTTAAGCTTATGGGCAAGACCTTTGCCTTTAAGGCTACATATGCAATGCTTGTGTTTTCAGCTTTTCTTGTGGTTTTTGAGGAAATGCAGGAGGTAACTGACGATCCCTTGCTTGCTACGGTGTACGGCGGTGTGTTCCTTGGTCTTGGAGTAGGTATCATAATGCGTTCCGGCGGCTGTGTAGACGGTATAGACACGGTTTCACTGCTGCTGAGCAAAAAGACGCAGTTCTCAACGGGGCAGATAATACTTTTCTTCAATCTTATAATTTATTCCTGCGCAGGACTGATATTCGGCCCCGACAGAGCCTTGTACAGCCTGCTTGCCTATTTTATTACATCCAAGGTAATAGACATTGTGGAAACAGGTCTGGATCAGGGAAAGGCAGTTATGATAATCACGGAAAACGGCGAAAGGATAGCCGATACCATATACAGGCATTTAGGCAGGACTGTTACTCTCCTTCAGGGCGAGGGACTTATAAGCGGAAAGAAAATAGTGCTTTACTGTGTTGTTACCCGTATCGAACTGAGCGAGCTCAAAAGAATAGTGCAGGATGATGACGGCTCAGCCTTTATGACTGTTTCCGACGTTTCGGAAATAGTCGGAAAGCATATAAAGAAAAAGAAGGAATAGACTATGCACACTAAGAGAATAATACCATGCCTTGACGTAAACAACGGAAGAGTTGTAAAGGGTGTAAACTTTGTTAATCTGAGAGATGCGGGAGACCCTGTGGAAATAGCCGCAATGTATAACAAGTCCCTTGCAGATGAAATAGTATTTCTGGATATAACGGCGTCCTCCGACGCAAGAAATATAATGCTGGATGTAGTCGCAAGAACGGCTGAACAGGTGTTCATACCCCTTACTGTAGGCGGCGGAATAAGAAGTGTAGAGGATTTCAGAGCAATACTCAGCGCAGGAGCGGATAAGATAGCCGTTAATTCTGCTGCTATAAAAAGACCTGAGCTTATAAATGAAGCGGCTGAGAGATTTGGCGATCAGTGTGTAGTAGTTGCCATAGACGCAAAGAGAAGAGATACATCGGGTTATGACGTATACTTAAACGGCGGAAGAGTAAATACAGGCAAGGACGCTCTTGAATGGGCTGTCGAGGCGGAAAAAAGAGGCGCAGGCGAAATACTGCTTACCAGTATGGACTGCGACGGTACTAAGGCAGGCTATGATCTGGAGCTTACAAAAATGATAAGCGACGCTGTTTCTATTCCCGTTATAGCCTCAGGCGGCGCAGGAACTATGGAACACTTTGCCGAGGCTCTTACAGTGGGCGGTGCAGAGGCGGCATTAGCCGCAAGTCTTTTCCATTACAGGGAAATGGAAATAATTGATCTGAAGAAATATCTTGCCGTACAGGGCATACCTGTAAGATTAGGAGAAAGCTATGGAAATTAAATTCAACAAGGACGGTCTTGTGCCGTGTATAGCCCAGGACTATAAAAATAAGGAAGTGCTTATGCTTGCCTATATGAATCAGAAGGCCTTTGACCTTACTGTAAAGACGGGCTTAGGCACATACTACAGCCGTTCGCGTCAGTGTCTTTGGGTAAAGGGAGAAATAAGCGGACACTATCAGCACGTTAAGGAAATAAGATATGACTGCGACTGCGATACCATACTCCTGCTTGTGGAGCAGGAAGGCGCAGCCTGTCATACGGGCAACCGCTCCTGCTTCTACAGAAGGCTTGAGAATTACAAAGGAGAATAAATTATGTCAGATTTGGGAAATATGCTATATGAGGAATACAATGTGATAAAGGGCAGAAAGGAAGACTATCAGGAAGGTTCCTATACCTGCTACCTCTTCAAAAAGGGACTTGACAAAATACTCAAAAAAATAGGAGAGGAGGCAGCGGAGACCATTATTGCTGCCAAGAACAGCAATAAGGACGAAATTGTCGGCGAGATATGCGACGTACTTTTCCATACAGAGGTCATGATGGTGGAAAAGGGCATTACATGGGATGATATAGCCAAGGAGCTTGCCGACCGCCGCGCCAAGGAAAATATGAACCTGGAAAAGGAATCTAAAAGAAAAGCCGAAAATAGAACAGACGAAACTAAAATAAATTAAAGGACGCTTAGGCGTTCTTTTTTTATGGGATTGTCGCATTGAATTTGTGTTTAAGTTAATAACTCGACCCTATCGACAGCCCAACGCAAATGTATTTTAAATTCAACGAAGTGGAGTGATATACTAAAAGTGCAGTCGCAAAAGACCCAAAAATCTGATAGAATAGAAATAAAAAAAGAAAGGAAAAA
>CANQBJ010000018.1 GCA_947589665.1 uncultured Clostridia bacterium | reverse complement strand
TCAGCCCCGTTCACAGCTATTTTTATATAAACTTTTGCCGCGGCTGACAGCTCCCCTGATTAGGGGAGCCTTAGGTGTGCGCTTTGCAAAAGCCCTTATTTACTTAGAAAAAACAACGCCTAAGCTATCTCCATAGCTTTGCGGTACACAGCCTCCCCTAATCAGGGGAGGGGGACCGCCGTTAGGCGGTGGAGAGGTTTATTTTATTCAGCTAAACAAAAATTTATCAGAATAAAAGCGCCTTAATTTTCAGTTATCTAATTGCAGGAGAAATTTACACTAGTCAATATTACATTATAAAAAGGCTCGATCCTCTTGGATCAAGCCTTTTTTATTCAGGGCTTAAATCTCAGCCCATATATTATTCTGCAATATAAGCCATAAGAGCAACGTGTCTTGCTCTCTTTATAGCTGTAGTCAGTAATCTCTGATGCTTAGCGCAGTTACCTGTGATCCTTCTTGGAAGTATCTTGCCTCTTTCGGATACATATCTGCGTAACTTAGCTACATCCTTGTAATCGATAGAAGTTGCCTTATCTACACAAAAGGCACAAACCTTCTTCTTTCTGCGACCACGCTTTTTATTGATCATGCTAAAGACCTCCTTACATAAATTTCAAAAAACTAGAATGGTAAATCCTCATCATCTGTATCGCTGTCTACACTGTAGAAGCCATCGGGCTGAGCAGGAGCAGGTGAAGGAGCAGACTGAGCAGCCGTATAGCCGCCTGCGCTGCTGTCATTTCTGCTTTCGCAGAAGTCAAACTCATCTACAACAACATCAGTTGAGAATCTTCTGTTGCCTGACTGGTCTGTATATTCGTTTACCTGTAATCTGCCTGTGACTGCGATCCTGTTGCCCTTGTGGAAGAACTGACCTATGTTTTCTCCTCTTCTGCCAAAGCATACGCAGTTTATGAAATCTACATTTCTTTCGCCGCTGTCTCTTCTGACAGGTCTGTCAACTGCAATGGCAAATTTGCACACTGCCATAGGCTCAGCACTCTGTGTAAATCTTACCTCGGGATCTCTCGCCATACGACCTAATAAAATTACCTTGTTCATAAAGCGACCTCCTTAAATCAAGCTTCTTCTTGAGCAACAATAAGATAACGAAGTACGTTTTCCTTAATACGCATACGAGACTCTAACTCTGCGGGAGCGGTAGGCTCTGCGCTGAAGGTGATAAAGCTGTAGTAGCCCTCTGTAACCTTCTGAATTTCGTAAGCAAGTCTGCGTTTACCCCAATCGTCAACATTCTCTACAGTACCGCCGAATCTCTCAATAAGAGCCTTAACGGAATCCTTTTCCGCAGCTAATGCCTCTTCCTCTAAGTTAGGGGATAAAACTAAAGCAAGTTCATACTTTTTCATTGTTTTGCACCTCCTTCTGGTCTTTGGCCCTCACCCTATGTGAGAGCAAGGATATGCGCTTATACCACGCACAAATGTCATTTTACCATATAAGGCAAAATAAGTCAAGTTTTATTTAATTGAATAAATTAATAGGACTCATGATATTGCCTTTTGCTTCTCAACAGGCAATTCAAAGCTGCTGTCCAATATCTTTTGAAGCACAAGAGCAACGTCTATTGATGTTAATCTTTTATCACCATCTACATCCACATAGCTCATAAAGTCCTCTGTCTTATTCTCTATACCCATTTTTGTGCCTGTGAGAACATTGCTGAGAAGAGATGAAACATCGGATACGCTCAGATTTTCATCACCGTTTGCATTGCCGTATACAGGCTCAAAGGGCTCACTCGGATCAGGTGCTTTTTCGGTAGTTGTCTCTGTTGAAGTCTCCTTGGCTGTGGTTGTGGCTGTGGTTGTCTCCGTTGAAGTCTCCTTGGCTGTGGTTGTGGCAGTGGTTGTCTCCGTTGAGGTCTCCTTGGCTGTAGTTGTCTCTGTTGTGACGGTAGTCGTTTCTGGTATCTTTCCGTCATACTCAGCGACCTCTATATAATATATATTCACATTTGTGGAAGGCTTGAAGGTATATGTACCTGCACTCAGAAGCTCGATGGTGGTGAGCACACTGTCATTGTTGTTGCCAGTCTGGAATATACCGTGATAAACATTGTCGGCATTGTCAGGACACTTTACCTCCACTCTCTGAGGAGTGTTGCTCGGTGTAGAGGCAATGACCGTAAATTTAGCGGCTGAGGATGTGGTAAAGCTTATCTCGGAGCCTGTTGCAAAGCAGCCCTGATAGCTGTAAGGCTCTGCGCCTCTGTAGCCTGATGTGCTGATTGACTTGCAGCTTGTATCCGCTCCCTTGAAGAATGTGCCTGTGCCGTCAAGTCCGCCGAAGTTCTTGCCTGTAGAGCCTGTTGTTTCAGGGTCATAGTAGTAAACGGCAGTTACATCTCCCGTTACCTCAGGCGGAGCGATTGTATCCTTCGCTGCCGCTGTTCCTTTCTGAGCGCCGCTCTTTGAAATGGCTATAGCCTTGGCATTTTCGGGAGTATCCAGTATATAATCATTACTTGCTATATATCCGCCGGCATCAAAATTATTGTAGGTATATCCGCCCTTATCTGTTTTATAATCTGCCGCCGTCATTCTGTAATCTTTTGACGGAGCCTCAAAGTAATCTACACCGGATACGCTTTTCCTTGTATTTACCATTACATTGTTGAAGGCCTTTATAACACCGCCGTCATCTTTTGAGAATGAAGAAGGTGAACCTATCTGTGATGAAGTAAGGAAGGGTGATGACGCATCTTCAAAATAATTGTTTTCCGCAAATATGCTGCAATTACAGGTAGCTCCTATACCATAGTTTAGGGTGCCGTAGTAATAGTTGTTGTAAACATGGATATTGTGCCACCTTACTCTTGGCGTTCTTTGGCTCGTGCCGTCAAAGAAATTGTGATGGAAGGTTATATTTCCCGTGCTTTCTCTACTGCTTGCAGAGGAGCCTATAAGAGCAGTCTTGTCGGTACTCTTGAAATGGTTGTAGGATACCGTTACATTATTGCACTCCCGCAGGTCGCAGGAGCCGTCTCCGTGGAGCTTATCCCTGTCCGCCGTGCTGTCTTTTGGATTCCAGCCTGAATAGAACGTGTTGTTATGTACCCAAAGCTCTTCGGAATTTTCAAATCCCAAGGCATCTTCCTTATAGTCTACGATGTTCAGATTTCTGAACTCCGTATCCTTGTTTTCTCCGGAACCTATGCCCCAGCCTGAAAAGCCTGCGCCCGGACCTACGCCCTCTATTGTAACGCCGCAGGTGTTTTTCCACATACCCGGGCTTGTGGAGGAACCTACGGGAGTTATCTTGCCTATAACTCTTATTATGACAGGCTTGTTCTTGTTAAGGCTGTTCAGTCCGCTTAGAATAGATATAAGGCTCTTGCCGTTATATACCTTGCTCTTGTTCTGCTCAGTAGCGTATATTATAAGCGTACCGTCGGCAACGGTACCATCGGCATTGTATGCGCCGGGAGCCTTGTTTACGGCAAAGGCAAAGCCTGAACGGTCATAGGCTTCGGGAGTATCTGTATATGTTATAAAGGGATCTCCCTCTGTTCCTCCGATAACGGGAACAACCTTTACATCATAGCTCGTATCTCCCTTTAAGCCCAACACGTCCACTCTGTAGGTGTCAGAGCCTACATTTCTTACAAGCTCGTCATCTACCTTCTTGTAAGAGCTGTCTGCCTGTGAGCTTTCCTTGCTGTATACATTGTAGTCCGTGCCGCCTACGCCGTTCCACTCAATGTACATAGACTCATACCATGTGCCCTTTGTCAGCACTCTTTCCGCAGCCGCTGCCGTAAAGCTTGAAAAGCTTATGGCAGAGAGCATAAGAACTGCTGATAAGACAAATGCAGTGATCCTTTTTTTAGACATCATTTTCTTCACCTCAAATGCTTTCTGATTTATTTATATTTCAACAAAATCAGTATAACACACAGTTAAGTCTACGGCAAGAAATTTTATGCAGCTTGACAAAATTTGTTTCAGCATTTATCATATAAAAAAAGCAAAAGGACAGACACATATGAAAAGCATAATAAATTTTATAAAAAAAGAAACAATACTTTGTGTGGCTATACTTCTGGGACTTCTGTCAATGCTTACGGTACACCCAGACAGGGAGTATATAACATACATAAATACGGATACCCTCATACTTCTTTTCTGCCTTATGGCAGTCATGGCAGGTCTTGACAGCATAGGCATATTTTCTATGGCGGGAGCACGGCTCTTAAAGAGAGTGCGCTCAGCAAGGGCATTGGAGCTTGTACTTGTAATGCTTTGCTTTTTCACAAGTATGGCTGTCACTAACGATATTGCCCTTATCACCTTTGTACCCTTTACGCTCCAGGTGTTTAAAATGACAGGCGGAAAAGATATGAAACGTCTTGCAGGCATAACGGTACTCCAGACCGTAGCGGCAAATCTGGGCAGTATGCTTACTCCCATAGGCAATCCACAGAATATCTATCTCTATTCCGTATCGGGCATGGATATGGGCGGATTTTTATTGCTGACGCTGCCCTACACCATCCTTGCTTTTATACTCCTGACAGTGTTTATAGTTTTTGGTAAAAACGACAGCATAGGAAACATAGAGGTTGCCTGTGACAGCTCGGCTTTTTCGATTAAAAAGGCAGTACTTTACATTGTACTGTTTGTACTGAGCCTGTGTGCTTTAGGCAGGCTGCTGCCATACATTGTTCTTTTGGCAATAGTGATAGCTGCGCTATTGATATTTGACAGAAAAATATTTAAAAGCATAGATTATACACTTCTGCTTACCTTCGTAGGTTTTTTTGTATTTACGGGGAATATAGGCAGGATAGAAAGCATAAACGATCTTATTGCACGGACAATAGACGGAGGCGAGGTGGTCATCTCTGTGCTGCTGAGCCAGATAATAAGCAATGTGCCTGCCGCTCTTCTGCTTTCAGGCTTTACGGAGAAATGGGATCACCTTATAATAGGCACAGATATAGGCGGATTAGGCACTCTTATAGCCTCTATGGCAAGCCTTATTTCCTATAAGTACATAGCAAAGAACTACCCTCAGCTGAGATTAAAATACCTATGCCGTTTCACTGCGGTAAATGTGATATTCCTTGCTGCGCTTATGGGACTGTATTTTGTACTTTCATAATTTTATAAATATCTTGACTACAAGCCGATAATTTAATATAATGATATAATAAATATAATTTGTAAGGAGAAATGAAAATGAGTATATTACTGAATTTACTGGACACAGTTCCTTCTATAGTAATGGAATCGGGAGCCGGCCAGGCTGCAACTCAGGCTGCCGCAAATGCCGCAGAGGCTGTAACACAGGCTGCGGGACAGGCTGCACAGCGTTCAGGCGGTCTCGGAGGCATAGGTCTTATTCTCTATATCCTGGCCCTTGTGGCTATATTCTATTTCTTTGCCATAAGACCGTCAAAGAAGAGGGAAAAAGAGCTTAAGAATATGCAGGAGTCTATTAAGATAGGCGACGACGTTATGACCTCCTCAGGCTTCTACGGTAAGGTAACCGAGATAAACGATCAGGTAGTAGTTGTAGAGTTCGGTACTAACAGAGGTATAAGAATACCTGTTAAGAAAAGCGAGATATACGGAAACAAGGCTCCTAATATGAGCTCCGAATCCGAAAGTAAATAATTTACACAAAGGGCTTAATAAGCCCTTTTTTAAAAGGAGAGTATATATGCTGGATGTTGCGCTGCTGGGCACAGGCGGTATGATGCCTTTGCCGGACAGATTTCTTACATCATTATTGCTGCGTCTTAACGGACATATGCTTATTATAGACTGCGGCGAGGGTACTCAGGTCACTATGAAGCAAATGGGCTGGGGCTTTAAAAATACGGATGTCATTTGTCTTACACACTATCATGCGGATCACATTTCGGGGCTGCCCGGACTTCTGCTTACTATAGGCAATTCCGACAGAACGGAGCCTGTTGTGATAATGGGTCCTCCCGGTCTTAAGAGAGTATATGATGGACTTAAGACGATATGCCCTGAGCTGCCCTTTGAGGTAGTACTCAAGGAGATAGAGCCGGAGGAAAATATTAAGGCAGGCATATTCAATATATCCGCCTGTAGGCTCAATCACAAGATACCCTGCTATGCCTACAGAATAGATGTAAAAAGAATAGGAAAATTCAATGTGGAGAAGGCCAAGGCGCTTAATATTCCCGTAAGACTGTGGTCAGTACTGCAAAAGCAGGAAAGCGTAGAGTTCGAGGGCAGGACATACACCTCGGATATGGTGCTTGGCGAGGAAAGAAAGGGCATAAGGGTATCCTATGCCACGGATTCACGTCCTGTAGACGCGCTGCCCGATTTTATACAGGGTTCAGACCTGTTTATATGCGAGGGTATGTACGGCGAGGATGACAAGCTGCAAAAGGCTAAGGAATATAAGCATATGCTCTTTTCAGAGGCGGGAAAGCTTGCGGCAAAAGGAAATGTAAAGGAAATGTGGCTCACACATTTTTCACCTTCTATGCCCTTCCCCCGTGAGTTTATAGGAAATGCCGCAAAATACTTTAAGAATACCCATGTGGGTACGGACAGAAAGAGCGTAACGCTCTTGTTTGAAGGTGACTGAAATGGACAAAGATGTTTTGATACTTGCTATAGAAAGCTCCTGTGACGAAACGGCAGCCGCTGTTGTCAGAAACGGTAGGGACGTGCTTTCAAATGTCATAGCCTCACAGATAGCAACGCACAAGATATACGGCGGTGTTGTGCCTGAAATAGCCTCAAGAAAGCACATAGAGGCTATAGACTGGGTGATAGACGGCGCCCTCAAGGATGCGGGAGTTAAAAAGGAGGATGTAGACGCCGTTGCCGTAACCTATGGTCCGGGGCTTGTAGGCGCTCTCCTTGTAGGGCTTTCGGAGGCTAAGGCGCTTGCCTTTGCCCTTGACAAGCCATTGATACCGGTACACCATATAGAGGGACACATAGCAGCCAACTATATTCAGAACAAGGACTGGGAACCGCCTTTCATATGTATGGTAGTTAGCGGCGGACATACTCATCTTGTGCATATCAGAGACTACAGCAGCTTTGACATACTGGGACATACAAGAGATGATGCCGCAGGCGAGGCAATGGATAAGGTGGCAAGAGTACTTGGGCTGCCATATCCCGGAGGTCCCCATATAGACAGGCTTTCAAAGGAAGGCGATCCTGAGGCTATACAATTCCCCAGGGTAACTCTTGAAAGCGACAGCTATGACTTTAGCTTCAGCGGACTTAAGTCTGCTGTGCTTAACTATATCAACAAGGCTCGTATGACAGGCGAGGAAATAAAGCCTGCCGATGTTGCCGCAAGCTTTCAGCAGGCTGTAGTAGATGTACTTGTGGAGAAGTCCATGAGAGCCTGTGAAAGCTTAGGCGTTAAAAAGCTTGCCCTTGCGGGAGGAGTTTCTGCCAATACTCAGCTAAGGGCGGAAATGGAAAAGAACTGCAGGGACAGGAGCATAGAATTTTGTGTGCCTGCGCCAATACTATGCACGGACAATGCAGCCATGATAGGTTCGGCAGGATATTATGAATATATGAAGGGCAATATTGCGGATATGAGCCTTAATGCATATCCGTCATTGAAATTAGGTGAGAGATGATGATAAGCTATATAAGAGGTGAGCTTGTATATATAGGAAATGACTCGATTATTGTGGATAACAACGGCATAGGCTACAATATAGGCATTTCCTCAAATACTCTTGCAAGACTGCCTCATATACACGAAACAGTCAAAATATTTACATATATGAATGTCAAGGAGGACGGCATTACCCTTTTCGGCTTTATAAGCAGAGAGGAGCTTGATATGTTCAATATGCTTATAGGTGTAAACGGCGTGGGACCAAAAGGCGCCCTTGCCGTACTTTCAGTACTCAGCCCTGCCGAAATAGCTCTTGCAGTTGCCTCCAACGACATAAAGACTCTTTCCTCAGGCAAGGGAGTAGGCAAAAAAATGGCTGAAAGGATAGCTCTTGAGCTTAGGGATAAGGTCGCAAAGACTGAAAGCGCCGAGCTTGGCGATATCAATATATCGGTTGCAGAGGACAGCTCCGAAAGAGCCGATGCCCTTGCGGGACTTCTTGTGCTTGGCTACAGCAGGACAGAGGCGGCAAAGGCAGTAGATAAGGTATATAAAGACGGTATGACAAGCGGAGATATAATTAAGCTTGCCTTGAAAGCATTGTATTAAAAGGTGACTTATGGAAAAGAAAATTCTGGACACTGGCGAGGGCAGGATAATGACCCCCGATCTTAAAATTGAAGACAGGGCAATGGAGCTTAATCTGAGACCTATGAGCCTGGATACCTATATAGGACAGACTAAGGTCAAGGAAAATATGCGTGTGTATATGGAGGCGGCAAAGCAGAGAGGTGAAAGCCTGGATCATGTGCTTTTATACGGTCCTCCGGGCTTGGGCAAAACTACCCTTGCCAATATTATTGCCAATGAGATGAATACCAATATAAAGATCACATCGGGGCCTGCAATAGAGCGTCCCGGAGATATGGCGGCTATACTCAACAATCTTAACGAAGGGGATATTCTGTTCATAGATGAGATACACAGGGTAAACCGCCTTATAGAAGAGGTACTCTATCCCGCTATGGAGGATTATGTACTGGATATAGTAATAGGCAAGGGCGCAGATGCCAAGAGCATAAGGATCGATCTGCCCAGATTTACGCTTGTGGGCGCTACTACCAGAATAGGACTTCTGACAGCGCCTTTAAGAGACAGATTTGGTGTTATAAGCCGTCTTGAACTGTACACGGCGGATGAGCTTGCCTCTATTGTAAAGCGCTCTGCCAATGTGCTTGATATTGAAATAGACGAAAAAGGCGCTTATGAGCTTGCCAGACGTTCAAGAGGCACTCCCCGTATTGCCAACAGGCTTTTAAAGAGGGTAAGGGATTTTGCCCAGGTGAAGTACGGCGGTATTATCACAGAGGACGTGGCTAAGGAGAGCCTTGATATACTTGAGGTGGACAGAAACGGTCTTGACCTTATAGACAAGGAGCTTTTGCGCTGTATGATAGAAAAGTTTGACGGCGGACCCGTAGGCCTGGAAACACTGGCTGTTTCCATTGGCGAAGAGGCAGAGACCATAGAGGACGTTTACGAACCCTATCTCATACAGCAGGGCTTTATAAAGAGAACGCCAAGAGGCAGAGTTGCCACAATGACTGCATACAACTACTTTGGACTTAAGCTCTTAGGAGGGGAAAGCTTTGATTAAAATGGATATAGAGGACTTCATATACGAGGTAAAGGAGGAGCTTATCTGCTATGACGAAATAGGCGAAAAGGGCGCCGAAAACTGGGAACAGGGCTTCAGAAAATGGCTTGACAGCCCCGTTAAAAAGAAAAATGTATACGGCACAGGGGATAAGGCTAAATTCGGCATAGAGGACGAAAGCGAAATATTCGATATCGCCGATGAGTACTTAGAGGCTTTGGAAACAGGAAGAATTAATGAGTATTGGAAAAAGTTTCAGTAAGGGTTGAGGATTTTAATTAAATTTTTGTTTATAGGAATAGATTCGACCTCTCAGTCAGCCCCGCTCACAGTTATTTTTATATAAGCTTTTGCCGCGGCTGACAGCTCCCCTTGCGAAGGGGAGCTTTAGGTTTATGCCTTTCAAAGTCGCTTATTTACTTATAAAAACAACAACTAAGCTGCTGTCACCGCCTTGCGGTAAATAACCTCCCCTAGCGTTAGCGTCGGAGGGGAGGGGGACCATGCGTAGCATGGTGGAAGGGTCGAGTTACTAACATAAACGCAAATTTAATTCAGCATTCCCTTATAAATTTCTCAATTTTTACCTATCTATTGTACCTCAACAAAATATCAAAATTATTTTTAATTTTTATCCTTGACAATTTCTCTTGTATCTGTTACAATATCATCTATCAATAAGGTAACACTGTGATAAGGAGCAGTAAGTCAGAAAGGACTTTCAGAGAGTCGGCGGAGGGTGTGAGCCGATATTTTGATCTGACCGAACTCGCCTTTGAGTGGTCGTGCTGAAATAAGAGTAGGTGCGAACGGAGGCTCACCGATAGAGGAGCAGGGTATCGGTTTATTACCTGTACCTGAGAGAGCATTAATTTATTAATGAAGTAGAGTGGTACCGCGGAGTTTATATCTTCGTCTCTTGTAGGAGACGGAGATTTTTTTATTGCTTTGAGGTTTGGCAAGGGCTCCGTATATTGATATATCGTTTAAAATGAAAGGAGAAAAACAAAATGAATCATCAACGCTACAGACAGTTCCCACCCATCGATATGCCTGACAGACAGTGGCCCTCAAGGGTCATAGAAAAAGCGCCTATATGGTGCAGTGTAGACCTGAGAGACGGCAATCAGGCTCTTGAGAAGCCTATGAATCTGGATCAGAAGATAAAATTTTTCAGATATCTTGTGCAAATAGGCTTTAAGGAAATAGAGGTTGGCTTTCCCGCAGCCAGCGATACGGAGTTCAATTTCTGCCGCACGCTTATAGAGCAGAATTTAATTCCCGATGACGTTACCATACAGGTGCTTACGCAGGCAAGAGAGCATATCATAAGAAGGACATTTGAGGCTCTTGAGGGCATACCAAGGGCAATAGTGCATCTGTACAATTCAACCTCTACCCTCCAAAGAGATGTTGTTTTCAACAAGTCTAAGGAGGAGATAACACAGCTTGCCGTAGACGGCGCCATACTTGTGGATAAGCTTGCAGAGGAATACGGCAAGGACAGATTTTTATTTGAATATTCACCGGAAAGCTTTTCAGGTACGGAAATGGACTATGCAGTTGAAATAAGCAACGCAGTGCTTGACGTATGGAAGCCTACGGCTGACAGAAAGGTCATAATCAATCTTCCTAACACAGTGGAAATGGCTACGCCTAACGTATATGCAGACCAGATAGAATATGTTTGCAGAAACATAAAGTACAGAGAAAACGTAATAATAAGCCTTCACACTCACAACGACAGAGGCTGCGCCGTAGCCGCGTCTGAGCTGGGTATAATGGCAGGTGCAGACAGAGTTGAGGGTACGCTTTTCGGCAACGGAGAGAGAACGGGAAATGCAGATATACTTACAATTGCTCTTAATATGTTCTCACAGGGCATTGACCCTGAGCTTGACTTCTCAAAGATGAACGAGGCTATAGACATTTACGAATCCTCTACAGGCCTTGCGGTACATCCCAGACATCCCTATGCAGGCGATCTTGTATACACGGCATTTTCAGGCTCACATCAGGACGCTATAAAGAAGGGTATGGCAAAGATGATAGACCACCCCGACAGGTGGGAGGTGCCTTATCTTCCTATAGACCCTCTGGATGTAGGCAGAAATTACGACCCTATCATAAGGATAAATTCACAGTCCGGAAAGGGCGGCGTAGCCTATATACTGGAGACCAATTTCGGCCTGCATGTGCCTAAAGCAATGCAGCAGGATTTCGGCCCCAAGGTAACACAGGCATCCGTAGACGGTGACAAGGAGCTTACTCCCCAGGAGATATACGATCTGTTCCTGGATACCTATTATGTAAAGGAGCCTCTTTCAGTTGTATATTACACAGAGCATTCTACAAAGGACAATGTAGATATGGAGTGTAACATTACATACAGAGGAGAGGATATTGTGCTTAAGGGTCACGGCAACGGTATTGTAGACGCCTTCTGCAAGGCGCTTATGGATAAGTTCGACATTACCTTCAATGTAGCGGACTACAGCCAGCATTCTATGGAATTCGGCAACAAGTCAAGAGCTATCACCTATGTACAGGTATACAACTGCAGAAACGAATCCTACTATGCAGTAGGCATAAGCTCCAACACGGCAAAAAGCTCAATAAGGGCAATAGCCTCCGCTGTAAATCAGTTCAAGAAAATATAAAAAGACTGTCCCCGGCATACCGGGGACAGTACGGAATAACAAAAGCTCCTGAGTTTGGTTATACCAACTCCGGAGCTTTTATAAAAATATCAACTTGCCTGCTCTGTGATTATTCCTCCAATTCCTCTATTTCGTATTCCTCATCGCTTAAGTCCTCGTCAAGCATTGACATAAATGCCTCTTCCACAATATCAAATTCCTCATCGGTTTCTATGTTCTTAAGCTCAAAGCCGTCCTCGCCGTCGTTTTCAACGTATTCGTAAATATATGCCTCTTCACCGTCATCGGGAACAAGAGCTATATACTCCTTGCCCTCTATTTCCTCTACCTCAAATATGCCTACAACGGCACATCTTACCTCAGTATCGTCCTCCAGCTTAAGCGTCATATACTGTACGTGATCGTGACCGCAGTCACATTCCTCTCCGTGGTCGTGTACATGCCCCTTGTTGTCAGTTTCTCCCATAAAAAAATCCTCCTTTTATAATTTGTTGTATAGTTTATCGTAGCTTGATTATACCATATTTTGCCTATGGAATACAACAGGTCAGCACTTTAAAATCTTAATTATCTTCCATGCTTTTACCGATTTTTTTAGTAAGAAGCTTTACAATTAAAAAACCTATTATACCAGTTGCCGCAAACACCCCGAAGAACAGGGCTCCCTGCCTCATATCAAAGCCCATTGACCTGATATGCAGGGCATATATAAGAGCAAGGATAATCATAAGAATTACGCACAGAATATATATTTTTTTCATTATATCAGACCTTCCATTTCGTCGAGCAGACCTTCAAACACCTTCATAGCGTTTTCAACGGCATCGCTTTTTGTCATATCCACACCTGCGCCCTTGAGCAGGTCTATGGAGTATTTGGAGGAGCCGCCCTTAAGGAAATTAATGTAACTTTCGGCGCCGTTTTCATTAAGTATCTTCTGTGAAAGAGTTATGGCGGCGCTGTAGCCCGTAGCGTACTGGTACACATAAAAGGCAGTGTAGAAATGAGGTATCCTTGCCCATTCCCATGATATTTTTTCATTATTTATGATATCCTCACCGTAATATTTTTTGTTCAGATCGGAGTACAGCCTGCACATATTCTCAAAGGTAAGAGTTTCGCCGTTCTCGGCCATAGTATGAGTTTTAAGCTCAAACTCCGCAAACATAGTCTGTCTGAAAAGAGTGCCTCTGAACTGATCCATAAAGTAATTTAGCAGATACTTCCTTTCATTTATTTCCTCTGCATTCTTTAAGAGATACTCCATAAGAAGAGCCTCGTTTACTGTAGACGCTACCTCAGCCACAAATATAGTATAGTCACCGTATACGGCAGGCTGAGTACTCCAGGTATAATGAGAGTGCATAGCGTGGCCCATTTCATGAGCCAGTGTAAACATGGAATTTACCTTGTCGTCATAGTTAAGGGACACAAAGGGATGACAGCCGTAGGCGCCCCAGCTGTAGGCTCCGCTTCTCTTGCCTTTGTTTTCATATATATCCACCCAGCCCTCTTTATTGAGAGCCTTTTCAAGGGTACTGCAGTATTCCGCGCCAAGAGGCTTAAGCGCTTTAAGTACAGTTGCCTTTGCCTCCTCATAGGTCTTTTTGGTATCTATATTGTCCACTATAGGGGTATATATGTCGTACATATCCATATCCTCCAGGCCCAGTATTTTCTTCCTCAGCCTTATATACCTGTGCATAAGAGGAAGATGCTTATTGACCGTTTCAATAAGCCTGTGGTATACCTCTGTGGGTATATTGTTTGCAAAGAGCATAGCCTCAAGGGATGAGCCGTAATTTCTTACCCTTGCTGAGAACACGTCCTTTTTTACTGAGGCGGAGTATATTGCGGCAAGGGTGTTTTTCTGCTTGTAATAGCTGTCATAAACATTGTTAAAGGCAGATTTTCTCAACACTCTGTCCTTGCTTTCAAGACAGGAGGAATAGGTGCCGTGAGTAAGGGTATGCTCCTCTCCCCTGCTGTCTATAGCATTTTTAAACTCTATATCCGCATTGTTGAGCATATAGAAAATATTTGAAGGACCCTCTGCCACCTCGTATACCTGAGCAAGCATTTCCTCCTTGTCGGCAGAGAGTATATGCTCAGCGTTTCTCAATATATCCTCTGTATAATGCTTATACTCCTTCAGATTGGTATTAAGGGCTTTTTCAAGGCCTTCCCTGTCCATACCAAGTATTGCAGGCTCTATAAATGAAACAGCCTGAGAATACAGTGTTATAAGTCTATCCGCCTTGCCGCTCATTTCCTGATAAAAGGTGTTTGTGCTGTCCTCGTTTGCTTTGAGATTTGCATATACATAAAGCTGCTCTACATTGACTGATATCTTATCTCTCAGCCTAAGGCAGTCATAAAGGCTGTCAATGTCCATACCCCTGCTGTAAGGCTCAAGCTCAGAGAATGATTTTTCTGTTTCGTCATAGGTTTTCTGCCATATCTCGTCATTTTTAAAAAGGTCCTCCGTTTTCCACTTATATTCCTTTTTTACCTCTTCTCTTGATAATATTTTTTTCATTTTTATCAAAATTCTCCTTTTTTATGTTGCGAAATTTCTTTTTACATAGTATAATTAACTTAGCTAAAGGGAAAAACGGAAATAATTCCGGCTTTGCCAAAGATAAGTCAGCTATACGTTTTTGTACTTTGCCGCTGCCATAATGCGGCAGCATGAAATACACAGTATTTCTGCAAAAACGCAGAGTATATTTCGGAGCATCGTTGCGAAATATAACTTGGCTTAAATTAATTATAATATAATTTCAGAAAAAATAAACAGAAATTTTTAAATTTTTGTTTTGCTTTTAATCAGAAGGAGGGATTTTTTATGGACTTAAAGGTATTGATCGTATCATCAGAGGTATCACCCTATGCCAAGAGCGGCGGATTAGGTGACGTTGCAGGCTCTCTGCCAAAGGCACTGCGCAAGGCGGGAGTAGACGCAAGAGTAGTATTCCCGAAGTACAGGACCATTAATGACAAATTTCTTACAGGCTGCGAGTATGTTTCATCCTTTGATGTTACTCTCGACTGGCGCAAGCAGAAAGCCGATATATTCACTCTCAACGCAGATGTTCCTACCTATATGATAGGTAACGACTTCTATTTCGGCAGAGCAGGCTACTATGGCTACGGCGATGACAATGAGAGATTTGCATTTTTCTGCAAGGCTGCCATTGAGTTCCTTGACTATATTGATTTCGTACCCGATGTTATCCACTGCAACGACTGGCAGACGGGACCTATTTGTCTTTATGTAAAGGACAGATATTCCAAGATAAAGTATTTCTCAAATATAAAGACTCTCTTTACGGTGCACAATCTTCAGTACCAGGGTATGTTCCCCAGAGATACTTTGAGAATGATGGAGCTAGACGATAACTATTACTTTACCAATGATAAGCTGGAGTTCTTCAACGCAGTAAGCTTTATGAAGGCAGGACTTCTTTACTCTGACGCTATTTCTACAGTCAGCAGGACATATTCCTATGAGGTGCAGACAGCCGAGTATGGCTACGGTCTTGACGGTGTGCTGCGCGCAAGGAGCCATGAGCTTTACGGTATTGTAAACGGTATAGACTACGATATAAACAATCCTGCAGACAGTACAAAGATATATGCCAATTTCTCAGCAAAGGATATGAGCGGCAAGGCAGAAAATAAGAAAAAGCTCCAGGAGGAATTAGGACTTCCTCAAAGAGCGGATGTGCCTATGTTCAGCATTATATCACGTCTTGTTGATCAGAAGGGCATCAATCTTATATTACAGGCAGCCCATAACCTTCTTTCAAGGGATGTTCAGCTTGTTGTACTGGGTACAGGCGACTATCACTATGAGAATATGTTCAGGGATCTGGCATACCGCTATCCCGATAAGGTCAGCGCCAACATACTCTTTGACGATACCCTTGCTCAGAAGATATATGCAGGCAGCGACCTCTTCCTTATGCCAAGCTTATTTGAGCCCTGCGGCTTAGGTCAACTGTTCTGTATGAGCTATGGTACAGTTCCCGTTACAAGGACTACGGGTGGTCTTGTAGATACTGTCAAGCACTTCGATGCTGAAACAGGCGAAGGCAACGGATTCCAGTTCCACGACTATGACGCAGGCGGTCTTTTATGGGCTATAGACAGAGCCTTAGAGATCTATGCAGACCCTGAGCTCTGGAAGAAGGTAGTGCAGAATGCCATTGAGACTAAGTTCTCATGGGACACAAGCGCTCAGGAATACATCGAGGTGTATAAGAAGATAACGGGAACCGCAGAACCCACAGAACCCGCAGAAGAAGAAACTGAGGAAGAAACTGAAGAATAATAGAAATTAATATGCTCCCCCTTAAAGCAGAAAGCTAAAAGCCTATGCTTTAAGGGGTTTTTTTGTGGGGATTTCTTAATGTAATATAGACTGATGAAAATTTATCCCACAATCAGATAATTGAAAATTAAGGCACTTTTATTGTTATAAATTTGTGTTTATATGAATAGGTTCGACCTCTCAGTCAGCCCCGCTCACAGCTATTTTTATATAAGCTTTTGCCGCGGCTGACAGCTCCATTGCAGCGGAAGAAGTTATCCGCCAAACCGAAGGTTTGCTTTTGCCGAAGGCAAAAGTGCTGAACCTGCGAAGGGGAACCTTAGGTGGGTGCTTTGCAAAATCCCTTATTTACTTAGAAAAACAACAATTAAGTTATTGCTACTGCCTTTGCGGTGCATAACCTCCCCTAGCGTCAGCGTCGGAGGGGAGGGGGACCAACCGAAGGTTGGTGGAAGGGTCGATATTTATCTAAGCTTTAAATTTACAAAAATAAAGTTAGTTGAAAAAAGCCATTCACACCGCAGGATCGACGATTTTGCCATCGTGGCAAAACCGTCGATTCAGTTCGAAAATTTAAAGCTTGCCAGTATAAAACGGATTTTTCCTAATTATAATTATTAAGGGAAAAATCCGATTTTAAAAGTGCCTGGCAAGCAATTTCCGAACTTAATTTTTTTAACTGTGAGTTATAACTCACAGTTAAAAAAATTAAAAAAAGAAACTACTGCAATATCCCAGCCCTGTCCATAATTTGATCTGACTTTTGGGGATGGTACACTGTTGTAGCTTCTTTTATTTAACGCTTAATGCGTTATCTTTATTAATTAAAGCACTAAAGAAGGAGCACTGTATACTCTTGCTTTAAGCTCAGAGTTAAGCATATAAAGTCCCTTTGGATCATTGCCGAAGAGCTCCATCTTAGTTATCATATCATTGGCATTTACTTCTTCCTCGCCCTGTTCCTTTACGAACCAATCCAAAAACTGCATAGTTCTGTAGTCCTTTGCGTCGTGAGCGGCAGCATATATATCGTTGATAAGGCTTGTAACGTATTCCTCATGCTTAAGACCCTCCTTAAGGGGATCCATAAGAGCGCTGAGCTTTACGGAAGGCTTATCTATAGCGTCAAGCTCCACAGCCACATTGTTGTTGTGAAGGTATTTATAGAAGAGCATAGCGTGGTCTCTTTCTTCCATAGCCTGTATCTCATACCAGTTAGCAAAGCCGTCAAGACCCTTTGCGCTAAAGAAATTAGCAAAGTCAAGATAGAGATAGGCTGAATAAAATTCCTTGTTTACCTGTTCGTTTAATAATTTGATAACTTTCTTGTCAAGCATATTTTATCCTCCTTTGGAAATAATAACTATTTTTCGATAGTCATTATAACATAAATCTCCATACAATTCAATTTATTTGAAGAAATTTTCTCTGTTTTTATAAAGCTCCTCTATATAGTCCCAGTTGGCAAGCTTGAACCAGTTTTCAACATAGTCCTTCCTCAAATTTTTGTATTTCAGATAATAGGCGTGTTCCCATACGTCAATGGGGACAAGGGGCATTACATACATACCTATAGGTGTATTCTGGTTAGGCGAGGACACTATATCGAGATTGCCGTCCTTATCCGTCACAAGCCAGCCGTAGCCTGAGCCGAACTGACCTATGCTCTTTGCGGCAAGCTCATTCTTAAAGCCCTCAAAGGAGCCGAACTGCTTATTTATTCTTTCAGCCAGGGTGCCTGTGGGCTTGTTGTCCTCTCTTGGGCTTCTCATGGCGGAAAAATAGAGATTATGATTGAACACACCGCCGCCGTTGTTCCTCACTGCATTCTGAACGGCAGGCGGAAGCTCCTCAATGTTTACCAGCAGCGTAGTAAGAGAAGCGTTTTGAAGCTCCGGATAGTCCTTAAGCGCGTTATTCAGATTATCAACATAGGTCTTAAGATGCTTGTCGTGATGATAGTGCAGTGTTTCTGCGTCAATATAGGGTTCCAGCGCCTCATATTCATAGGGCAGGGGCATAAGCTCAAAGGGATATTTGTTTTCCATATTTTTCACTCCTTAAATTTATTCATAAATAATTATGCCTTGTTTTACAAAAATAATACCTTTTATTGTATATAAACGCTAAAGAGTGGAAATAATCATAATGAGGTGGTTTATATGAGAGGTATTAAAATATGCTTTATAATGCTTATGGGTATAGGGGCAGCCGCCTTGGGAGGCTGGCTTGGATATGTGAATACATTAAAGGGTGAGGAAAATATTGCCTACGGCAGTCCTGCCCTTGCCGCTGAGGCTCCAAAGGGCGAAACGGTAGGCGAAAATACGGTCATGGAATTTGTATATAACTACAATGACGGCTTTTCCGAGACCATAGAACGTCTGCCCCAGTACTATATGTATGGCTGGGACAGAGAGGACGTGGCTCAGGCTTATGACACATGGCAGATGACAAGCTTTAGCGACAAGCGTATAGTGTTCAATAAAAATATGGACTGCCGCAGCTCACAGCACTACACGCTCAGAGAAAAGGATGGCTATGTGGCAGTGTACTACAAAGAAAGCGATGCTCTTAAGGAAATTACTTCAACACCTGTAGCCTCATTGAGCGCAGCCGATAAAAAGCTTTTTGAACAGGGTGTAGACATTGATGGCGAGTTAAATCTTATGCGTTATCTGGAGAGCCTGGAGACATAATCCTTTAGCACGGCTAAGGCGCCGCAGCCCTTGTATAAGCCTGTTAAATGCCAATTTATGCCTGTTCTGAGGGTGTAAAAAAATGTTGCATTTTTAAGCGCCAGGAGGCGATTTTTTGTACAATATTGATTTTTGTGTAAAAACCGTGTCCAAAATACACAAAAAAATTTTCAAAACAAGCCTATGTTTGTGAACACTTTTCTATTGCGTTCTGCTATAATAACAACTGTGAAAACCCCTAATATTTTCACATTACAGTTTATACATCCCTCAAAAATGTAAATTAAACTGTAAACCCCATAAAAATACCTTCTCTTTAGGAAAAAGCAGCCGATCGCAGGCTGCTTTTTTCTGTCTAAAAATATTTTTCACCTCATATATATTAATATATGGTAAAGGAGAAAAATTATGTCAAAAAAACTCTTCTATATTATAGTAGAAATAATACTTGCCGCCATACTTGCATTTCTGCTTTTCAGACTGGCAAAGGTAAATGCGGCGGAGGACAAGAAGTACATAGCAATAATAATAGACGATTTCGGCAACGGCTCAAAGGGAACAGAGGAAATGCTTGATCTTCCCATTAAGTTTACGGGAGCGGTAATGCCGTCTATGCCATACTCACAGGATGAGCAGGACAGACTTATTGCCTGCGGAAAAGAAGCGATACTCCATCAGCCTATGGAGGCCCATACAGGAAAACGCAGCTGGCTGGGACCTGTGCCTATACTTTCCGCCATGAGTACGGAGGAGGCAAAAAATGTATTTGCCGAAAATCTTGCCTCTCTTGACAAGGTAAAGGGCTTTAATAATCATATGGGCTCTGCCATAACAGAGGACAAGGACAAAATGAGAGCCATACTTACCTATGCAAAGGATAAGGGCATATTTTTTGTAGATAGCGTCACCACGGGAAAATCAGCGGCAGAAGAAATAGCAAAGGAAATATCTCTTCCTTATATAAAGAGAGACGTTTTTCTGGACAGCACTCAGGATATCAGCAAAATAACGGAAAATATGAATAAAACGGGAAAGATAGCTCTTGAAAGGGGCTATGCCGTAGCAATAGGTCATGTTGGCGCCGAGGGCGGTGTTGTAACGGCTCAGGCTATCAAAAACACCTGCAAAGGCCTTGAAAACAAGGGTATAGAGTTTGTGACTGTAAGCGAGCTTATGGAAAAGCTTGAATTATTGCACAAATGAACGCCATAATTTATGTAATTGTTTATGCAAGATTTTTACAAAAAAGGTATTGACTTTTTACTTGCATAGTAGTATACTAAGTCTAACGTAGGAAATATCCTGCGAGCATATTATGTGCCATATTCAGATTTCTCTTATTGAAATCGCTAATTGAATATTGGGCAAACTTGATGAAAGTCAAGGACGCAAAGCCATGGGGCTAACCTCGAAAGAGCAAGCCAGCCGGTTGCCTGTTTTTTAGGACAGTAGATTCAGCATAAAGCTAAAAGTCAGAAATGACTCGCTGAATTAGTTGCGTTGCCACTCACATAAAGGCAACGTTTTTTATTTTCAGTTAAAGATTTCAAATCAGATCAAGGGGATGACGGATATGAAAAAGACATTAAAAAATATAGCAAAAGCAATAATCACAACAACAGCAGCTGCATTAATGATGACTGCAGCAGTAAGCGCAGCAGATGTAGCAGGCTTAGAGAATGCAATTGACAACGGTATCGACGGTCTTAACACTGTTATCGATATCAGCAAATATAATGTAACAACTGATGAGGCTATGGACGTTTACTTAGATATGGTAGATTCTAACCCTAACTACTTCTTCGTAAACAATTCTGTAGAATGTACTTACATGGCTGACACAGGCTATGCTAAGGAGCTTGTAGTTTCTTACATCGGCGACAGCAACGCTATCAAGGCTCAGAAGGAATCTTTTGAGAAGGCTGCTAACGAGGCTCTTGCAACAGTTGATCCTTCAATGACTACTGTTGAAAAGCTTACAGCTGTTCATGACTACTTCATCAACAACTACAGCTATGATTTCTCACACACTTCTTACACTGCTTACGACTTATTCGTAAACAAGACAGGTACTTGCAACGCCTTCTCTTTAGGCTTCAAGTATGCTTGTGAAAAGCTTGGCGTTCCTTGTGAAATAGTAGTAAGCGACGCTATGAACCACGCTTGGAATGTTGTTACTGTAGACGGTACTCAGTTACACGCTGACGTAGCTTGGGATGACAACTTAACTGATGACTTAGGTGCTTTAAGCTACGACAACTTCTTAAAGACAGATGCTGAGATCCAGGCAACCGGTCACTACGGCTGGAACTAATATAATTTGATGGTAAGGAATTTTAATGATATGGTTTATTCCTCCTATGTTTCAATTTAATTGATGCAGTTGTTAAAAATTCCTTTATCCTATATAATAATGGTTTATCCTACTAAATGCCCCCGATGAATAATCGGGGGTTTCCCCTTTTATTGGGAAAATATCTCTGCTTAATGGCTGTAATGATAGATTGGTCGGGGTTGATAAGGGTGGATGAGGTAAATTTTTGTTTATCTTATTAAATAATAAGATAAATATGCTTTTTGCTTTAAAAAGCATAAGAAATTTTTTATTTACTTTTTTTGAAAAAAAGTAACAAAAAACATGGGAACCTTCCGATGGTTCCCATACCCTCCGAACGGCTTTTGGGGCACAAAGTTATATCATTCCATAATTACTGACCCCAAAAGAGGCAAAACTCCCGCTTTAGCCACGCTGCGGCTGCGGGAGGGAAAAATTCATAGGAAAAGTTACCTATAAAATGGGAAACCGCATGGCTCCCGACGAAAAATTCATAGGATTTATCGTATCTACTAACATAAACAAAAATTTATCCATTACCACCGCCTTGCGGTAAATAACCTCCCCTAGCGTTAGCGTCGGAGGGGAGGGGGACCATGCGCAGCATGGTGGAAGGGTCGCCTTACTAACATAAACAAAAATTTAATTTAATACCCGAAAACATCCCTAGCCTTATTCATCTTATCTATTATCTCCACACCAAAGGGGCAATTTTTCTCGCAGCGGCCGCAGCCGATACACTCGCCTGCGTGATGCTCAAGGAGTTTGTAGTGATCGGCAACGGTTTCGGGAACAGAGCCCTGAGCCAGAGAAAGGTTAAGATATTTATTGACATCCGCTACATTTATGCCTACAGTACAGGGCGCACAATGGCCGCAGTACATACAGTTGCCGTGGAATTTGAATTTATCCATTTTAGAGAGAACGGCAGAATAATCCTTTTCCTCTCTTGAGGCTGAGTAATAGCCTGAGAGCCTTTCCATTTCCGCCTGGGAGTGACAGCCTGCTATAACAGACACAACGGCAGGTCTTGTAAGGCAGTATTCTATGCACTGATATTCATTAAAGGCAACGCCGAAGGGCGAAAGCTCGGCGTTTAGCATATCGCCGCCGCCAAAGGTCTTCATAACGTCTATGGCGATGTCCTCTCTTTCACACAGTTCATAGAGAGCAGTCCTGTTAGGGTCAGCATTTACAAAGCCTTTTTTATAATTTTCGGGTTCAAAGAGATCGTCTACGTTTTCGCTGGGCGGCTGCATATCATAGGCAGCATTTACAGAAAACATAAGCACATCTATAAGCCCTGTTTCAACGGCCCTTCGGGCAGCTATGGGATTGTGTGAGCTTATGCCGAGAGCCCTTATAATGCCCTTTTCCTTAAGAGATATGCAGTACCTTATAAAATCTCCGTTCAGTATTTCGTCCAAGTCCCTTTCACCGTCTGCATAGTGAATCATACCTATATCCAGATAGTCCGTACCCAGTCTTTTAAGCTGATCCTCAAAGGCTTTTTGGGCTTTTGCGACATCTCTTGTCCTGAGATACTGTCCGTTTTCCCATGCTGAGCCTATATGTCCCTGGAGTACCATTTTATCTCTTCTACCTTTTATTGCGGCGCCAAAGCCGTCTCTGAAGCTTGGGTCGGGCGTATACATATCTATGAAGTTGATACCCAGATCAAGGGCCTTGTCTGTCATAGCTATGTATTCTGCTCTGCTTTTTCCTATAAAGCCCTCGCAGCCAAGAGCTATCTCGCTTACCTTTATATTTTTGCATCTTTTTATTTCTCTGTATTTCATATTATCACCTTCCGACATTATTTTAGCATTTAAAGTATGCTTTAAGTCAATACCTATGCATATAATTTCTGATTGACAATTTCTTTTATAACCTTTATTATATAATCAGGTGGATTAATGGCATCCCAGGACAGGAGGACGGTCTATGGAGAATAAAAACGGTAATATAAAACTTAAAATAGCGGCTTTTGTTTTTCTTGTTGGGCTTGCAGTGTTTATAACTCTATTTATGCTTCCTGTATTTGATATAAAGGATATACAGATAAACGGCCTTGACAACCTGACGGCAGAGCAGGTAGAGGGTATGCTTACCTCACAGAGGGGCGATAATATATTCCTTATGAACAAGTCAAAGTCCATAGATAATATAATGGCAAGCCATTATGTAGAGTCCGTTAAGATAAACAGAATATTTCCATCCACTGTGGCAGTGGACCTTAAGGAATATAAGCTAAGGGGCTATGTGCCATACATGGGCAGCTATCTGTATATAAATGAGAACGGTCTTATACTTGACATACAGAAGAAGACTACAAGGCAGCTGCCTGTTGTAGAGGGGCTTAAGTTCAATGACTTTACTATAGGCGAGACCCTTAAGGTAGACAATCCCTCTGCCTTTGATACAATGGTGGAGTTTGCCAAGCTCTTTGAAAAGCATGAGCTTTTGGCAGATGTCATAAGGGTGGATGTAAGCGATGTGAACGACATACACCTGTATATGGGCAAGATAGATGTGGAATTCGGCTCCTTTGACAATGCCAACAGAAAGCTTTCTATGCTCAACGAGGTGCTTAAGCATCTGGACACAAATTATGCCGGAGTTCTCAATCTGACAGGCGCCAATCCCACTTTCAGATACATGACATAAACAGCGTGTCGATAAAATCGACACGCTTGCAAGCTGTTCACACTGATAATTTATATTTTCAGTCTAATCTTACTTTTTTGACAGTCCGGATATAAAGGCAATTTATGAAATTTTTATTATATTTATGTAATTGCAGTCAAATATGAAATTTTTACTTGAAAAACACACAAAAAAATAGTACAATATTTATAATAGTGTTATTTTGTTTTTCTATATGAAATATAAATTACATAGGAGGTATAACTAATGATACTTAACGTAACAAACGAAAGCTCAGATGTTGCTAAGATAGTTGTTATGGGTGTAGGCGGCGGCGGATGTAATGCTGTCAACAGAATGCTTACCATGAATCCTGACTATATTGATTTCATTGCAGTTAATACAGATGCTACAGCTCTTGACAATTCACTTGCAAAGAGAAAGATCAAAATAGGAGCAAAGCTTACAAAGGGCTTAGGCGCAGGCGGCAGACCTGAGATCGGCGCCAAAGCAGCCGAGGAGACTGCTCCCGAAATATCCCAGGCTCTTGAGGGCGTGGATATGGTATTCATTACTGCCGGTATGGGCGGCGGCACAGGTACAGGCGCTGCACCTATAGTTGCCAGAATAGCAAGAGAAATGGGCATACTTACCGTAGCAGTAGTTACAAAGCCCTTTAAGTTCGAGGGTCCCAAGAGAATGAGATATGCCAACGACGGTATAGAGAACCTTCGTTCCAATGTAGATACGCTTATCGTTATCCCTAACCAGAAGCTTATAGAAACGGCAGACAAGTCAACTACCATGCAGGATGCCTTCCTTATGGCAGACAATGTTCTTCAGCAGGGCGTTACAGGTATATCCGACCTTATCACCAAGCCCGGCGAGATCAATCTTGACTTTGCCGATGTATGTACAGTTATGCGTAATCAGGGTCTTGCACACTTCGGCATCGGCAGAAGTGACAATATTGAGGAGGCTGCTCAGAAAGCTATCAGTTCACCGCTTCTTGAAACCTCTATCAAGGGCGCTAAGAGCGTTATCGTTAACTTCACAAGCGGCCCCGATCTTAACCTCCTTGAAGCAAGCGCAGCGGCAGACACTATTTCAGACAGTCTTGATCCAAATGCGGAATTTATATTCGGTACTGCTATCAATAATGATCTTGAGGGAGAGGTCATCGTTACTGTTATAGCAACAGGCCTTGTTTCAGACGATCCTACCCTTGCCGCCTCTCAGCAGGCTGCAACAGTTGCTGAGTCCGAGGGCAATGCTTCTTCCTACAACTCAGGATTTACAGGCAGGTTTTCCGCTCCGGTTATAGAGGACGACGACGATCCCCCTGCTACAGAGCTTAATATACCTACATTCCTCCGTAAGAGAAATTAATTAAAGATAAACTTAAAACAGGGCTGTTTAGCCCTGTTTTAAGTTAAGTTAAGGAGAGGGAGAGATCATTATGATGAGAACAAAGCTTGCCGACAGAGAGCTGCCCCAGTACAGCAAAGGCGAGGAAATATTCAATATGGTAAGCCATATAGTAGGAGGCGCTTTGAGTATCATAGCCCTTGTGCTTTGTATTGTCGTGGCAGCATTGCATCATAACGGCTACGGCGTAATAGCGTCGGTAATATATGGTGTTACCATGATATCTCTTTACACTATGTCCAGCATATACCACGGACTTCATCCCTGTACGGGAAAGAAGGTAATGCAGATAATAGACCACTGCACCATATACTTTATGATCGCAGGCTCCTATATGCCCGTTGTGTTCTGTCAGATAAGAGAGAAAAGCACTGCCCTGTGCTGGATAATATTTGCCATAGAATGGGGCCTTGTAGCAATAGCAACTACGCTTACCGCCATAGACCTTAAGAAATACAAGGTTTTTTCAATGATATGCTATATAGGTATGGGCTGGATAATAATATTTTTCATAAAGCTCCTTATTGAAACTATAAGTATGGCAGGTATCATATTGTTTCTCATAGGCGGCATACTATACACCATAGGCGCTGTCATATACGGCTTCAAGAGGAAATATGCCCACTGCATATTCCATATTTTTGTAATACTTGGCAGTATAGCCCATTTCTTTGCCATTATTTTATATGTGCTGTAAGCCTTGATGTATGTATATTTTTCAATTAATTACAGAAAATACTCCCAAAAGATGAAAGGGAGTATTTTTTATGATAAAAAGAATTACGGCAATTTTAACCGCAACTGTACTTTTTGCATCGGCTGTATATGCCGAGCCCCCTGTCGTAGATGCAAGGAGCTATATACTTATGGAGGCGTCTACGGGGCAGATACTTTCAGAGGACAATTCCGAGGAGCCTCTGCCGCCTGCCAGCGTTACAAAGATAATGACGCTTTTGCTTATATATGATGCCGTTGAAAGCGGCAAAATAAAGTGGGAGGACACTGTGACGGTGTCTGAGCACGCGGCAAGTATGGGCGGCTCCCAGATATTTTTGGAGCCAAATGAACAGCAGAGCGTTGAGACCCTTACCAAGTCCATAGCCATAGCCTCTGCCAATGACGCTGCCGTTGCCATGGCAGAATATATAGGCGGCAGTGAGGACGGTTTTGTTGCACTTATGAACGAAAGGGCAAAGGAGCTGGGTATGAAAAATACCAACTTCGTAAATGCCTGCGGACTTGATACGGATAATCACGTTACAAGTGCAAAGGATATTGCCATAATGAGCAGGGAGCTTATTACAAAATATCCCGATGTAAAGAAATACACCACTACATGGCAGGACACTATTACTCATACTACAAGCAAGGGTACGTCCGAATTCGGACTTACTAACACAAATAAGCTAATAAAGTGGTATAACGATGCCACAGGTCTTAAGACAGGCTCTACGGGTAAGGCAAAGTTCTGCCTTTCAGGTACTGCAAAGAGAAACAATATGGAGCTTATTGCCGTTGTAATGGCTGCTCCCGACCCCAAGAGCAGATTTCAGAGCGTTATGAAAATACTGGACTACGGCTTTGCCAATTATGAAATAAAAAAGGGTAAGGCAGAGGGCGAAGAGGTCGGAAGCGTATCTGTTCAGAAGGGTATGACAGACAGCGTAAAGGCAGCAGCCGAAAGCGAGGTAAATGTTCTTGTAAACAAGGGAAATAAGTCCGAAATGACCTGCAATGTAAAGCTTGTACAGGCTGTAAATGCTCCAGTTAAGAAAGGCGATATGCTTGGCGAGATAATATATTACTCTGCGGGCAAGGAAGTAGGCAGATGTAATGCCGTTGCCGCCGAAGACGTGGCAAAAGCAAGCCTTATAAGGAATATAGGCAGGCTTATAGGCAAGTGGATAGCATAAGAGGTCGGGCTTTTAGTAAATCAACACTTTAGTTATCCCCTACCCTTATAGGTCAAAATAGAAAAGACTGTCGCACGAAGCATTAAAAATATGCTGCTGCGACAGTTTTTTTGATTTTGGAAAAATTGTTGTTTATATGAATAGGTTCGACCTCTCAGTCAGCCCCGCTCACAGTTATTTTTATATAAGCTTTTGCCGCGGCTGACAGCTCCCCTTGCGAAGGGGAGCTTTAGGTAGATGCTTCGCAAAACACTTTATTTACTTATAAAACAACAACTAAGTTGCTGTCACAACCTTTGCGGTAAATGACCTCCCCTTCGCAAGGGGAGGGGGACCAACCGAAGGTTGGTGGAAGGGTCGCCTTACTAACATAAACAAAAATTTACCCTATCAACTTTAATCTCATTAAAAGCACAGTTTAGTTAAAAAGCCATTCAGTCCGACAATCTACAGCTTGCCTATATAAATGCGGTGCTTTGATTTTTCTATAACTCAAGTTTTTTCATTATAATCTTCTTTACGGATGCATTTATACGTTCTTCCGTTATGCTGCCATTGTTTACAGCATCCAGCACACCGTTATAGGCAAGGGCAAAATCCTGGGGCATAAGCAGCATATCTGCCCCTGCGTTTATAGCCCTTACCGCCGCCTCGTCAGAGCTATACAGCTCGGTAAGCGCGCCCATATTGAGAGCGTCTGTTATTATCAGGTTCTTATATCCAAGCTTATTTTTAAGTATGTCGGTAATTATGACAGGTGAAACAGAGGCGGGAGTATTGTCCCCCGTTACATTAGGCAAAGATATATGGCCTACCATTATAAAGTCGGCATTGTTTTCTATAGCCGTCTTAAAGGGTATAATATCCCTTGCCATAAGCTCGTCAAGGCTCTTGTCCGTATAGGCAAAGCCCTCATGGGTATCGCCAAGTGTAGCGCCGTGTCCCGGAAAGTGCTTATAGCAGGAAATTATGCCGTTGTCGTTAAGTCCCTTTGAAAGCTGCACAGCCATATTGCCCGCAGTTGTGGGGTCGGCGCTGAAGCTCCTTGTGCCTATTACCTCATTCTGGGGATTTGTAAGAGCATCTGCAACGGGAGCAAAATCCATATTAAAGCCGTAATCCTTAAGGTATTTTGCTATCTTACTGCCCGTCTCATATGCCTTTTGCATATCCCTGCTCTGTCCTATAACAGACATATCCTCTATTTTAGGCAAATTCAGGCTTTCGCTGTTGCCCAGTCTTGCAACTGTACCGCCTTCTTCGTCAACGCTTATGAAAAGAGGGAGCTTACACACCTCGTCTGCAAATTTCTTGGTATTGGTTATCATTTCCTTTGTCTGAGCCTCGTCAACAAAGTTTTGCGTAAAGTATATAAGTCCGCCTACGGGATGCTCCTCAAGAGCGGATCTTGTAGTATCACCTGCTGCCGTAGCCTGTCCTATGCCCGTAAGAGCCTCGGGAGTTATTATAAATAGCTGATTTATCTTTTCTTCAAGTGTCATTGAGCTTAATATCTCATCAGCCCTAGCATCTATAGGCTCCTCCTCGGCAGTCTCGTTTTCGTCAGGCTCAGGGACAGCCTTATCATCCTTAATATTTATTATTGTAAATGCAGCCGCCCCTATTATGACAGCGCATATAAGTACAGCAATAGCCTTAAGCTTCATATATCCACCTTATCTCTTTATTATTCCCCAGGACTTTACTATGCCTGCAGGTGCGTCAAAATACATATATGCGTCTTTTCCCGCCGCAAATTTGTATACATCGCCTTCGACTGCGACGGGACCGCCGTAGCTGTCGGCAAGAGAGAACACAGAGGCGCCTATAGGCTGTATGCCCTTTGCAGAGGTAACGGCAGCATCGGTTATCTCCACCTTTTCAACAAGCTTGTTATCCCCTGTGTATATGGTAAAGCCGTCATAGCCATAGGCGTTTTCGTCAGCCCTTGCAAGAGGCCTTTCCGTAGTGGTCTCCGTTTCCCCCTCGGCATTTGTAACAGGCTCGTAAGGCATAGCCTCTTCCTCGCCGTCAGGGTATTCTATAGGCACATATACAGTGTTTGTAGGCTGACCCAGACTTGACGTTATATAGTCTATGCTGTCGCCTATATTTATGCTTATGCCCTTTATCACAAGAGTGTCCGAGGTCCTTGAGCTGGGTACTATCTCCACAGGCTCATAGCTGCGGCTCACGCTGTTATTATTCAAGGGAGCCTGCATGGTCACTATGGGTATTTCCTCCGTTGTGATCTCCGTAGTGGTCTGCGTAACAAAAGCAGTGGAGGTTTCCGTAACAGCTTCCCTTTTCGGCGCAGGGGGAGCTTCTTTTTCTGCAATATTAACTTGTTTATAGTGTACCCTTGGCAATGCAAAGCAGGTAGATACCATCAATGCAAATACCAGAGCCAATATCGGTTTTTTCATATACATTTCTCCTTGTTTAGAATTATACAACATATTCCGCCTCTTAACAACAATATTTAATTTTTTTTAATAAAATAACAGAAATATGATGAATTTTGTTTACTTTTTGTAAATTATACGATATAATTACAACAGAGAAAGGTAGGTAATGAAAAATGAAGAAGTTTTTAAACGAATTTAAAGAATTTGCAATGAAGGGCAATATGATCGATATGTCCATAGGTGTTGTTATAGGTGCTGCTTTCGGCAAGATAGTTACAGGCCTTACCGATTGTATTATCACTCCCCTTATTGCTCTTATTATCCATGCGCTGTTCCATGCAGATAATACGGATCAGCTTTTCAGTTCCATAGTAGTGGGTCCTTTCCCTATCGGTCAGCTTATAAGTACTATTATTGATTTCCTTATTACAGCAATAGTTCTCTTTATTATAGTTAAGGCTATCAATCAGTTACAGACTATGGGACACAAGGATACAGAGGAGGCTGCTCCTACCGTTAAGGTATGTCCTTATTGTAAGTCAGAGATAGCTATTGATGCTGTTAAGTGTCCGCACTGCACATCAGATGTGGAATAATAATTAATTTGAAGGGTGCTGTCGCAATAAGCATTAAAGAAAATAAGCTGTTGCGACAGTTTCTTTTTGAGTTTTGATAGATTTATGTTTAACGTAGAAAACGACCCTTCCACCAACCTTCGGTTGGTCCCCCTCCCCTCCGACGCTGACGCTAGGGGAGGTCATTTACCGCAAGGCGGTGGCAACTACTTAACTGTTGCTTTTTTAAGTTAATAAGCGCGTTTGAAAAGCATAAACCTAAAGCTCCCCTAATCAGGGGAGCTGTCAGCCGCGGCAAAAGTTTATATAAAAATAACTGTGAACGGGGCTGACTGAGAGGTCGAACCTATTAACATAAACAAAAATTTAACGCACCGGTCCTTTTTTATCCCTGGAGGGTGGTATTGTGAATAAATCAATTGCACTTTTAATATGCCTTGCATCGCTTTTTGTATGCGCCAATGTATACGCAGAGCCTATAATAAAGGCGGCAAAGGACAGCATTAGTCCCGAGGTTATAGAACACAGCGAGGATATCCCCGCTGCTGTAAGTATGGACCCTGCCGAGGTAAAGGCAGTATATACCGACGGCAAAAGCATAAAAGCCGTGCTTATAAAGAGCAGCTATGCTCCCGAAAGCCTAAAGGTGGGGGAGAGCGTATACTCCTGCTCTCAGCCCGATGACAAGGGCTATATATATGTATATACAGATGAAGAATATACCGAGGGTGATGTCGCTGTTTCCGTTGACGGTATCACAAGCACCTTTGCGCCTGTTGATATAGTCAAGGCAAAGGACAAGTGGCAGACCTCAGAGGACGGACATACTCTTGTTGCGTATATGGGCAGCTCAAAGGATATGGTGATCCCCAATTTCTATAACGGAGAGATAATAACAGCAGTGGGAGAGGACAGACCTTTGGAAAACGGCGATACCGTAGAGAGCGCAGTATTTCCCGATGGTATTATTGACATAGGCAATTATGTCTTCTATAAAAAGAAGGCTCTTTCCTCAGTGACCCTTGCTGACAGTATAGAAACAATAGGCGGTGCCGCCTTTGCCGACAGCGGACTAAGCTGTGATATTGCGATACCCGAAAATACAAGGATAATATATGCCTATGCCTTTATGAATTCGGGCATTACCTCTGTTAAGCTCAATGACAGACTAGAAAGGCTGTGTTCATATTCCTTTGCAGGCTGTAAAAATATGGGCGGCACAATAGAACTGCCGTCCTCTCTCAGCTATCTCGGAGACTGGGTGTTTGAGGAGTGCGCAAGGCTTACGGGCGGCATCACTATACCTGCAGGGGTCAAGACCGTAGGCGACGGAGCCTTTTTCAACTGTCCCCTTATGACAGGCAAAATAGTGCTTGAGGAAGGCGTTGAGGAAATAGGGCTTGGCTCCTTTGGTGCAGACAGTACTGCCAAATCGGGCTTTACAGCTGTTGAGCTTCCAGGCTCACTTAAGAAAATAGGACCCTATGCTTTTCAGTTGGCAGGCAAAATAGAGTATCTGGAGCTTCCCGAGGGTCTTGAGACCATATCCGACGGCGCCTTTGACCATATGAGCGGGCTTACAAACGAAAAGCTTGTTATACCCTCTACTGTCAGGACAATAGGCGGTGACTATAATGTAGAGGAAAATACGGGCTACGGCGGTCACGTGTTCTATGATATGGGCAAAAACGAGACCTTTAAGGCAATTGAAACGGCTGAGGGAAACCAGTATTTTACCTCTGTTGACGGTGTGCTGTACGACAAGGATATAACAAGGCTTATAGGCTATCCAAGAGGCAGGAGAGATAGTGTGTATGAAATACCCGAGGGTGTGACCCAGCTTGACGAGCTCTGCTTTTCAAGAGCCGCCTATCTCAATAAGATAGTGCTGCCAGACAGCTATATCATATCTGAAACCGTTCCCGAAAACGTACTCAATAAAGACGGCAACAGCCTTGCCGTAGCGCTTTATGTATATACGGCTGTAAATTATGTGGATGTAAAGCCTACAAATGAGAATTATGTATCAGAAAACGGTATAATATATTCAAAGGATAAGAAAAGTCTTTGGTATATACCCAATCAGTACAGCGGCGATATAAATGTGGACAGTGAAACCCAAAGCATTGAAAAGGGCAGCGTTTTCATAGCGTCAAAAAGCAATACAAAATGGGGCAATATGTATCTGCCCCAAGCTGCGGCAGTCAATAGGTCTGCAGCCGAGTATATATGGACATTTATGCGGGGATTTTTCTACGGCACAGACGGAGAAAACGCTTTCCTCTACGGCGATGTGAACTGCGACAATAAGACCGATAAGGCAGATGCCTTTGTTATGCTTAAGAACGTATCGGGCATACAGGACGGCCATAATACCGCGGCAGACTATAACCTGGACGGAAAAACGGATATAACGGATGTTATTGCTCTTTTGCAGGCGAAATAAAAGGAAGAGGAAATATGTCAGATCAATTTTCAAGAACACAGCTTATATTCGGAAGGGATAATATGGAAAAACTAAGAGCAGCCCGTGTTGCCGTATTCGGCTTAGGCGGAGTAGGCGGCTATACCGTTGAAGCCCTGGCAAGAGGCGGCATAGGAGAGCTTGACATTATAGACAATGACCGTATTTGCACTACCAATATAAACAGGCAGATATATGCCACCCAAAAAACAGTGGGACAATATAAGGTAGATATTGCCGAAGAAAGGATACACGATATAAACCCCGATGCAGTCGTTCGCAAATACAGGACCTTCTATATGCCCGACACAAGCTCTCGATTTGACTTTACACAATATGACTATATTGTGGACGCCATTGATACCGTAACGGGCAAAATAGAGCTTATAGTTCAGGCAGATAGCTTCAATGTGCCTGTTATAAGCTGTATGGGCGCAGGAAATAAGGTCGATCCCACAATGCTTGAGGTGGCGGATATATACAGCACTTCAATATGCCCTCTTGCCAAGGTCATGAGGAGAGAGCTTAAAAAGAGGGGCATAGATAAGCTTAAGGTAGTGTATTCAAAGGAAAAGCCCATAAGACCGAGGTATGATGAAAATTCCGCAGCAAGCTGCACAGACCCGTCGGTATCAGAGCCTGACCGTAATGTAAAAAAGAATATTCCGGGAAGTACTTCCTTTGTACCGCCTGCTGCAGGTCTTATAATGGCAGGGGAGGTAATAAAGGATATAATAGGTTTTGGAAATTACTGATATAAGGGCTGCGGCGCTTTTGCCTATAGCCTTGATTATATATGCCGTCAGACTGAGGAAAGACACAAATATTATATACCCATCAACGCACAAAACAAAAGTGCTGCGGCAAAAGCTTTCTTTTGTCACAGCACTTTATTCATTCAGATATCAATATTAAGCCTTTATCGGATTACTCCTGATTAGCCATTTTCTTTTCCTGCTCTTCGATCATTTTCTTAAACGTGTTAACGTGACGTAACACGTTATTTTCCTTGCTTTCAGGGCATATTTGACAAATCGACTTCTGATTTGTCCTTAAAATGACAGAAATCTCAGTTTCCCTGTCTGATACATATTGTACATAAATTCTGTCAATCATTTTGTCTACAGAAACCCTTGTCAGTTCAAGATCGCCGTTTATCAGATATTCCTTTATGGTATCTCTTATTGTCATAAGATTTTTTGTATCTATACCTGAATTATCCTGTCGGCTGATATATTCTCTTTTTTTACTTTCAAGTTCTCTTATTTCATCGTTGAAGCGTTCATTTCTGACAGCAAACTCGGAATTGCTTATATCGCCTTCAAGACTAAGCTCCAACAGCTTATCCTTCTTGGAGTTTATTTTCTCAATGCTCTTGTCAATTTCTTCAATTCTGAGGCTGTAGTCCTCACTTCTGAAGCTTTCCTTGTAACACTTCATATATATATCAATGAGCTCATCAAAGTTATTATAAGCACTCATAAGCAGAGATTTGACAATTTCTATAAGTTCTCTTTCCCTGAGATATATTGATTTACAGCTTTGACTGCCATATTTCAGCTTGTGGCTGCACACCCAGGATGCGTTATCCTCACCTTTTCGGTTTTTTCTGGCTTTCAGATAGTAGGGAACATTATGCTCGGCACAGAAAATCTTTCCCGTAAATAAGTTATCCGCTTTGTAAGTGCATTTTCTTGACTTGATGTTTTCGCTGACTCTCCTGAAATAGAAATTAGCGGTATTCCAGGTTTCCTCATCTATGATCGCAGGCACTGTATCGCCTTCATTGTCTTTCCACATTACCCAGTCATCCTCATCAAGAAATTTCTGAGTTTTGTTGAACATATCAATGATCTTGACCTTGTTGCCTACATAATAGCCTTTATATTTGGGATTTGTTATTATATGACCTATAACGCCTCTGTTTATCTTTCCGCCGTTGTAGTTTCTGTAACCTTTTTCCCACAACAGCTTTTCAAGTTTAGGTGTAGAATATTCGCCTGTGGCATAAAGCTCAAATATCATTTTTACCATTTCGGCTTCTTTTTCATTTACCACAAGTTTTCCCTTATTCTTTTCATAGCCGTATATACGGGAGTTTCCCATGACCACACCGTTCTTGATCGCCTGCTTGTGTCCAAATTTAACTCGGCTTGACAATTTTCTGACTTCATCCTGAGCAACGCCTGCCATAATTGTAAGTCTGAATTCGCTGTCCTCGTCAAGAGTATTTATATTGTCATTCTGAAAAAAGACACCGACACCTTTTGTCAACAGCAATCTTGTATATTGAATACTGTCCAGAGTATTTCTGGCAAAACGGGAAATTTCTTTTGTTATGATAAAGTCAAATTCGTTGTTACAGGCATCCTCTATCATTCTATGGAAATTTTCCCTGTTTTTTGTGGTAATTGCAGATATGCCTTCGTCAATGTATCCTCTTACCAAAGTCCAGTTTATATTGTTATTGATGTAGTTTTCATAATATATCTGCTGATTTTTAAGTGAGTTAAGCTGCTCATCTTTCTCGGTAGAAACTCTCGCATAATAGGCGACCCTTAAAGGCAGCTCATTAATTGATTGGTACTTTATAAGTTCTCTTGCTTTCAGAATATCCATTATAACTCCTTTCTCCGATATTCTGATTATATACCTATTGGCTTTGTTTATTCTTACATAACAAGTATACATCAGACAGGCATTAAATTCAATATTTATTTGTTGAAGTGTTGTCCAATTTTTTTGGCAACATTTAACTTTGTATTTTCATCAATGATACCATCTCTGAATAAGCTGTTGTTCAGAGCAATTAATGCCGAATATTGCAAAAGCTCTTTTGTATTTGTCGTCATAGCTTCATTATCCATATACTAACCTCCGATCGGCTTTGGTAAATACATTTTTCCCACTTAAAAAAACATTATTCAATATATAACATTGCTGTATTTTTTTTGAAACAAGAAATACCGGACGGTTTGGTAAGACCTCATAAGCATTTCAGCTTTCTCCCCTTCGTTATGGACAGAGTAGGTGGACTACAAGTATCATTATGCGCATCTGCATATCATCGCCTATGGACTTTTACCACAGTCCATTTTATAACAATATATTTCACTGCTCGTACCTTTATGGGAAATAAAAAATTTCAACATTTACAATTTCCTAATGCTGCAATTAACCTTTACACATTTATATTTTCGTTGATAAACTATGCACAACAATAAGAAACAGGTAGTCTTGGCATATCTGTTAAACGGCTCATACAGACCTTATGTATCCGACATTTCACAATATTCAGTTTTCAAAGTACAGTTGTTCATAATCTCTAAAAGCACACAATGTCCATAGGAGTGATTGTGTGCTTTACAAAAACCAAGAACATTATAACCTGAATTTACTTAAAGATAAGACGACCTTAGTGGTCAAATACTGCATTTTATCTTCATCAAACACATATCTACCATTTGAATATCCCTCATACTTACAGCAGTAGCTTTTTATGTAATTATGGTATCGTTTCAGTATGGCAGCTATTGCATCCTCATCGCCCTTGACTGCTTTCTCGATAGTTTCTCTTTTCAAAAGTTTATATTCACCCGTTTGCATTATACTTTACCTCCATAGTACCTCTGATAAAATTCAATGCTCTGCACCTATACCTATTTACTTTTCTTCTATTTATTCTTAATTCACCGGCTATTTCACTATCTGTCATTTTTGCAAAATAATATAAAAGTATAATGTTCCTTGATAACTCTGACAAAATTTCCAAAGCATTTATTATTTCTTCTCCTCTTACAGTAAAAGTCATATCATTTACTGAAAATTCCTTTTCTATAAAGAACGAAATTCCAACAGAATTAATTTCCACCAGTTCATTTGAGAATATTACATTTTTATGCCAACTTCTTTTTTCCATACGCTCATAACTTCTTGCACCGTTTTTAACTATTCTTTTTAAGAACAAATCAAACCTCCTTTCAAGCGGCAATCCTTTGTCATCTGATTGTTTCATAAAACAGCACCTCATTTTACATTTTAGATTTCTATTTTTTATTTTCTTGTTTAATAAGACGCTTATTTTTAAAATTTTGGACATTTTTATCGTAAAGTTTTTTGTTTTTTATAATCTTTGTTAAAAATAGCCAGTAAAATCGGAGAGCTTACAATAAAATGTATTAAAATTGCCTATGTTCAATTTGTTGACAAAGTTCTTAAAATTTTGTATTTTTTTTATATAGCAAGTTGTTTGTAATCTCTATCTCAAATTTTCAAAAAAGCTAATATGCAAGCATAGCAAGTGGGCTCCCACTTTGCAAATTTTGAAAATCCGTTTTTACCGATTTTCATAAATTTACAAAGCGAAATTCACTTACGCTTGTCAGGGGAAAATCCCTGAAACCCTCTTTGGGGAAATCCCCAATCCCCTTGTGTCTGCTTCGCAAAATCTAAAGCCTACAGAAAGGAAAAAATATGGAAAAGAGAATACGAAACAATAGATTACAACTTCGCCTTTCCTACGAAGAAAAGGAATACGCAGCAAAAAAATTACAGGAAACTAATATACGCAGCTACTCCGATTTGTTTATGAGAGCAATAACAAACTCCAAAATTATTGTTATAGATACAATACCTATTCTCGCTCTTTCTGAGCAGATTTCTAAAATCGGCAACAACATAAATCAAATTGCAAGAGTAGCTAATACAACAAGTAACATTTATGAAAATGATGTTAAAGAATTGCAGGAACATATAAAGAATATTCAAAATCTAATAAACAAAGTCTTTATTACTGTATTAAATCAGCAAAGAGGTGATCAGTAATTGGCATATATAAAAATAGTACCGATAAAAGGTGAATATCATTTACAGCGGGCACTTGCATATATTCTAAATCCTGATAAAACTGAAAAACTCAAACTTGCTTCTTCTTATATGTGCAGCACAGAAAATGCTTATTATGAATTTGAGGAAATTCGCAATAAAGCTATTAAGAAAGGAAATAATCTCGCTCATCAGTTGTATCAATCTTTTTCTCCCGAAGATAAAATAACTCCGCAAAAAGCGATGGAAATAGGGAAGAAAATAATGGCAGAGATTTATCCTAATTATCAATATGTAATTGCAACACATACCGATAAAGAACATATTCATAATCATATAATCATCAATTCTGTAAATTTCGTTGATTTCAAAAAACTGCACAGCAACAGTAAGAGCTTGCAAAATATCCGAGAACGCAGCGATGAATTATGTAAAAAATATGGTTTATCTGTTATAGAACCTCAACAAAAACATTACAGAGAACAACTTAAATCCGACATCGATACTGTAGTAAAAACGGTTAATAACTTTGATGAATTTTTGTCCTGTATGCAGGAACTGGGATACGAAATAAAGCTAGGCAAACATATAGCGTTTAAGCCAAAATCAGGGAAACAATTTCTAAGGACCAAGTCATTAGGCAGCGCCTATACAGAATACAGTATCAAGGATAAAATTATAAATAATGCTGACATAAAAAATAAAAAAACTACTGTCTATAATGACAAAACCATAAAAAGGACAAAGAGAAAAAAACTGAAAGCAGATATAGATGAAGCCTTAAAAATCTGCAAAACATTTGATGAATTTATCCAATATATGAAAAACAACAATTACCAAATTAAACAAGGGAATAATCTAGCTTTTCTTCCTGTTGACGGAGAAAGATTTCTAAGATTGGACTCTCTTGGCTATTCATATTCTGAAAATATGTTAAGGCTGCGTTTTGAAGACATAGAACAATACCATTCATTAATGGCAGAAAATGCAGGAAACAACATAAATAAAATTATTAGTTCCGACAGAGCTTACAGAAACCGCTATATCGACAGCAAGAATATAAATATAAAGATACAGATGCTTAACTTTGTTGATAAAACAAACATAAAAAGCTACACAGAATTACAGGAAAAAATATCAGAAATTCAAGCTCAAATTGATAAAGGCGACAAAGAAGCTCGTCAGCTTAATATACAAATCTCTGAAAATAGAAGTATAATAAATTCTATACAGACTTATTGGCAGTATAAGCCTGTTGCGGAACAATTAAGGTCAATAAAAGATACTGAAAGCAGAGAAAAGTTCTCCGAAGAACATCGTAAGGAAATTTCTAGGTTTAAAGCTGCTATATGTATACTGAACGCATCAAAAGATATTGACGGGAATTTACCCAAAAAGTCAGTTCTATTATCTCAGATCAATGAACTGGAAAGACAAAGAATAAATGTCATAAATCAAAATAAGCAGCTAAAAAAAGACCTTACAAATTATCAAAATGTTGAATTTAATATTATAAAATCCATAGATGTTGATAAAAACCCATACCCTGCAAAGGAACAGTCCACAAATGCAATATCGAAAGATATTTAATGTAAACACTCAAAAAAGCCAACTAAAACAGAGTATTCCTCTGTATTAGTTGGCTTTTTAATTATATTTGTAATTTTTAGAAATTTTGGTAATGTTTGTCATTTTTCCAAAAGTAAGATTATCGAATATACATGAAAAATCGAAAAGGTATACTTTTTCGATTTTTAAGAAAAACTCAAAATTCTATTATAATTATACCAAAATCATGTAAAATAATCAATATTTTTTTAAAAAAAAGTGTAAAAAAAGTTATTCGAAAAAGTATACTTTTTGGAGTGTTTGAAAATGGTAACGCTAAAAGCTATAGATATTGATACGCTAACTAAAGATGATATTTGTGCTTGTTGCGGTAAGTTAATATTAGCAAAAATATTAATTGAGAACATTTTTATGAAAGACCATAAAAAACTTTGCAAAATTCATACAATAAGGCTGCAAAATAAAGATAAGTATATTTGTGATGCTTGTATAAAAGATTTAAAAGAGGATTTAGAGAAGATAAAAGAGCCGGAAAGAGATACGACACAAGGGGCAATAAAACTTGCTGATATGAATTTATCGGGAAGGATCGTAAATAGCTTGGCTATGAAAAGAATATATACACTTGGTGATTTAATGAAGCTGAGTTATTCAGAACTTCTCAATGTAAGAAGTCTTGGAAAAAAGAGTGTTGATGAAATCTTCAAAAAAGTGTATAATAAATAAGGGCGACAAATCAAGAGTCCGTTTCAAATTTTGTGTAAACTCAAAAACTGATATATATTAAGCAAGGGTGGAACAGGCAGATTCTGCCCT
>CANQBJ010000017.1 GCA_947589665.1 uncultured Clostridia bacterium | reverse complement strand
ATCCTGATAATCAGCAGCATCTATCAGATGCGAAAGGAAGCAAGGGACAAATTGGTAAGGCAAAATGTTGAGTACCTGATGACCTATGTTGAAAATGCGAGAAAAAACGAGCAGGAGATACGACAGCTCCGTCACAATCTGCGCCACCATACCGAACGAGTTGCGGCTATGGCGCGGGAAGGTAACACAGAGGGTATCCTAGCATATTTAGGGCATAACAAGGAAGCATCGGAGAGTTTTCAAGCATGGTGTCCGAATGTCACAGTCAACGGTATACTGAGCTCCTATGCGGAGAAGGCAAAAAAGGCAGGCGTGGAATATACTGCTCAGGCGGATACTCCGGCACAGTCGGGAGTTGCCGATGTGGATTTTGTGGCAATTCTTGCCAACCTTCTGGAAAATGCGCTGAACGCTTGCATTGCGCAAAAAAACTCAGGTCCTATTAAAGTCCATATCAGAAATGTGGGGAATAAAACGGTAATTGCCGTAAGCAATCCTTGCAGCACGGATTTGAAATTAGAAAACGGACTGCCCACTGCACGAGGTATCGGAATTGACAGTATTATTTCATCATCTGTCAGGTATCAGGGGGATATCAACTATAAAATTCAAGAAGGCATTTGTACTGCCTGTGTAATACTAAATCCATGATTATTACATACTGTTTCAGATTTTAAAAGCCGCCTTTGTGTGGCTTTTTCTTTGCCATCGGTGACCAATTTCGGAATTAAAACGACCAAATCCGATATTTTTCCTTATTCTTAATATTGTTGTGTTATATTACATTGTATATAAGTGTAACCTAATGTGGGAAAAAATCAATTTTTATCAAAAAGTTAGGAGGAATTATTTATGAACACTTGTGACAACAACAGACCCTGCCCTTGTACTTATGACTGCCCGCGTCATGGTAAATGCTGCGCTTGCGTAGCGCATCACCGTGACAACAATGAAGGTGTTCCCGGCTGCTTCTTCTCAAAGGAAGCGGAGGCAACCTACGACAGGAGCATTGAAAACCTGGCAAGGGATAAGGGACTTCTATAAGCCGAGGGAAATCAATAAATCGGAAAAATTGCAGAGGTGAAATCTGATATGAAATGGCCTTGGAAGAAGAAAACACTTTCCTTTGAGGACGCTGCAAAGTTCAACTGGGAATTGGATACAAATGCCGAATTAAGGCAAAGGTTGGATGAGCTTGCAAAACAATATACAAATCTGAGCGAAAAAGAATACCGAAGGAAGCTCCTGTTGTTATTTCGGGAAAATGGTCTGGTTATTGATTCAAATCAGCTGGATATGCTGCTGCTTTTAAGACATAAAACAGATCAGATGCTTTTGAAACAGGAAGTAAATAACGATGAAGAAACGATGTAGGCTTAATTTAACAACAGATGAGTTTGCAGAATATTTAAGGAACTGTGAAGGAGATTTAAAATGCGAAAAATAATTACATTATTTATGACGGCTGCCTTGATAACAGCCTGTCTGACAGGCTGTACCTCAAAGGCAAATAATACGGTGGAAGGGAAAAAAGTAGCGTATATCATGTATATGTCCTCCTCACCTATTTTTGAGATGTGGTCGGAGTCCTTTACAAAGACGGCGGAAGCCCTGGGTATGGAGGCGGACACTTTTTTCTGCGAGGACAGTGACGAGGAATGGAAAAACAGAATTTTGCAATGCGCAAAGGATGGCTATGACGGACTGCTGGTGTCACATGGCGGAGAAGATTATGCGTGGGAATTTCTGACGGGTGTGTTGAAGGAATACCCGAATCTGAAAATAGCGACATTTGACACCTCCTTCAGAAATGAAAAGGGAGAAACGGAAGCCATTGACGGTGTGGTTCAGTTATTTCAGCAGGATTCCGGACTTGCGGCTGCTCTGGTAGATGAGATACTTGTCATGTATCCGGACAAGGCAGCAAATAATGAACCCATCAATATACTGCAGGTACAGGAGGAAAACTACATTGCTGCCTTTGACCGACGTCAGGTGGGCTATGAGTCTTATGAAAATGATGGGCGAATAAAGACCCTTGAGCAAATTGCGCCGAAGGATCACTTAAGTCCGGTATCTTCTATGAAGGAAGCGGCAAAGAATGCTATCGCAAAATACAATGACGGTGAAATAGATGCCATATGGTGCTGCTATGACGCCTATGCCAGAGGAGTATATGAAGCCCTGCAGGAATTGGGCAGCGACATTCCTATGGTATCCGTAGATATTTGTGACGAGGATATTCAGCTTATGGCCGAGGGCAAAAACTGGAAGGCCTGCGCCACAACCAACTGGACGCTGAACGGAGAGTTTGCCTGCCGTGTACTGGCTTTGGAAATGGCAGGACAGTATGACGACATCAAGGCGGCTCCCAGCTATTATGAAGACCCCGGAATGTGGATGGAGATACCGTCCGTGGTTGTAACCCAGGAGCAGGTTATGTCCGGAGAGAATATCACAGTAAAAAATCTTTCTGATGTGGCAGAGGATGCTTATATGGACAGAAGCTTTATGCCCTCCGCTGACTGGATGGATACTGCCCTTAAAGATCAACTATAAGAACAAAAAAACAGACTGTCGAAAAAAATATTTTGACAGTAAACATAAAATAAAATAAAATAAAATAACAGCTTGCAAGCGTGTCGATTTTATCGGCACGCTGCAAAAATCATTCTATTATGGAGGTAAAACTATGGAAATTAAAAAAACAGTAAACGGAACAACTTTAACAGTGAAGCTGGAGGGAAGATTAGATACCACAACCTCTCCTAAGCTGGAGGAAGAGTTTAAAAACGGTGTTGATGGTATAACCTGCCTTGTGCTTGATCTTGAGAAGCTGGAGTACATATCATCTGCCGGTCTGCGCGTATTTCTGGCAATGCAGCAAACCATGAACAAGCAGGGCGAAATGATTTGTAAAAATGTGAACGAAACGGTTATGGATGTGTTTGATGTAACAGGCTTTTCAGATGTTTTAACGATTGAGTAGGCTCTCTTTGGAGAGGAGGCATTCTATGTTATATATACAGCTTGGGCTGGCAGCCCTGGGTCCTGCCATAGTGTCTGCCGTGTTCTATTGGTGCAATAAGGCTACAGGCTTTTCAAAGCAGTCCGTAAAAGCAAAACAGGTCGTGTATGGCCTTGTATTTGGACTGCTTGCCATTCTGAGTACGGAGTTTGGCTCTCAGGTGGATGGCGCCTTGATAAGTGCAAGGGATGCCGCCCCATTATGCGCCGGATTGGTTTTTGGTGCGCCGGCAGGTATTCTCGCTGGCTTTATAGGAGGCGCATGGAGATTTTTTGCGGCGATAAGGGGCGCAGGAGTATACACAAGCATCGGAGCGAGCTTTACCACCCTTCTTGCAGGTCTGCTGGGCGCTACGTTGCGGAAGTGGATGTTTGACAACAAGCGTCCTTCCTGGTATTACGGTCTGGCAACGGGGTTTGTGGTGGAAGTAGTAAATATGCTTTTGGTATTCCTCATAAATATGGAGGATGTACACAGGGCATTTCAACTGGTGGAGAAATGCACCCTGCCAATGGTCTTACTGAATGCAGGGGCTGTGACACTGGCAATGCTTGTGGTATCCGCTCTGGCGGGCGAGTTTAAAAAAACCAAGAGAAAAGACAGGTATCAGCTTGCCCAGACCTTTTCACGGTGGCTGCTGCTCTGCGTCGTGCTGGCGTTTTTGGTGTCCAGCCTGTTCATATATGTATTGCAGACAAGGCTTGCTATGAGTGACGCAGAGGATATGCTCTCCCTTTATATTGAAGATGTTGTGGAGGACATAAACGACGCTTCGGACAACAATCTTTTGGAGCTGACAAGGGAGATAAGAGATGATATAGAAAAGAGCGGAAATTACGATGAAGGTGTTCTTTTCTCTCTGCTTGAGGAAAACAATGTATCGGAAATAAATATAATTGATGAAAACGGCATCATTATTGCAAGTACGACACCCGAATATGTCGGATTTGATATGACTAGCGGTGAGCAGTCAAACGAATTTATGGTCCTTCTTAACGGTGAAGAGGAGTTCGTACAGCCTTATCAGGCCATTTCCCATGACACAGGTGTTTTTATGAAATATGCGGGAGTTGTTTTAGATAAGGGCGGTTTTGTTCAGGTAGGCTACAATTCCGGACGGTTCCAGGCAGACATTGACGGACAGGTTGTCGGACTTACAAGAAACCGTCATGTAGGCGAAAACGGATTTATGCTCATAGCAAATGAGGATCTCCGACTTGTGAGCGACCCGAAGGGAAATGAGGGTTTGTCCCTTAATGTGGTAGGTATCAAACTGCCGTCAGGCGCTTATTCCGAAATAATCGGGAAAGGCCGGCAGATGTTCACGGAACCGGTTTTGAAGCAAAGCTGTTATGTGATGTATGTTGTTACGGAGGGATATTACATTATAGGCATATTGCCGAGATCAGAGGTCGTTTTTGACCGAAATATGCAATTATATACCACGGTGTTTATTGAAATAATGGTATTTGCGGCTCTGTTCGTGTTGATATACTTCCTTGTAAAAAAGCTGGTGGTAGAGAACATCCAGAAGATAAACAGCTCTTTGGAAGAGATAACCGGCGGAAATCTGAATGTGACAGTAGACGTGCGAAGCAACGAGGAATTTGTGTCACTGTCCGACGATATAAATTCTACGGTACATACATTGAAAGGATATATCGCGGAGGCGGCTGCCAGGATAGACAAGGAACTGGAATTTGCAAAGACGATACAGGTTTCCACACTCCCCTTTGTATTTCCACCGTACCCCGACAGAACGGATTTTGACATACACGCGACTATGGATACGGCAAAAGAGGTAGGAGGAGACTTTTACGACTTCTATCTCCTTGACGAAAATCATCTGGCATTTATGATAGCGGATGTGTCAGGCAAGGGAATATCTGCGGCAATGTTTATGATGAAGGCAAAAACCCTTATCAAAAGCTATGCCGACAAGGAAAGCGATGTATCGATGATACTGACTAAGGCAAATGCGGACCTATGCGAGAATAACGAGGCGAAAATGTTTGTGACCTGCTGGATGGGAATTCTGGATTTTAAGACCCATACGGTGTATTTTGCAAATGCGGGACATAATCCGCCCCTTGTCAGACATCAGGACGGAAAGTTTGAATATCTTAAGGTCCGTTCAGGCTTTGTTCTGGCAGGTTTGCCGGGTATGAAGTACAGAAAAGGCGAATTAAAGCTTATGCCCGGAGACGCAATATTCCTTTATACGGACGGCGTGACCGAGGCAACGGACGTTCACGACGAGTTATACGGTGACGACAGGCTAAAGGCTGTTCTGGACAGTATGGCAGATGCAAGTGCAAAGGAGATATGTCTTGGTGTGAAGCAGGATGTAGATGCTTTTGTGGGAGAAGCGCCTCAGTTTGACGATATAACCATGCTCTGCCTTTGTCTTACTCCAAGGCAAAGTATTACGGTAGACCCGAAAGAGGATAATATGCAGGATGTGGTATCCTTTGTGGAGGAAACCCTTGCGAGCGCTGAAGTGCCTAAGAAAATTGCTGCGAAGATGAATATTGCGGTAGATGAGATATATTCCAATATCCGGCATTACAGCGGAGCAACAAAAGCAGAACTGGAGTGCGCGGTCAGTGAAAACAGTATCACGCTGGTATTTGTGGACAACGGAAGTCCTTACAATCCGCTGGATAAGGAAGACCCCGACACGACTCTTTCTGCTGATGAGAGGCAGATAGGCGGACTTGGTATTTTTATGGTGAAGAAAATAATGGATGATGTGACATATGAATATTCGGAGGGAATGAACCGCTTGACGCTTAAAAAGAGCTTTGAGCCATAAAAGCGGTATTTAAGAATGTAAATAGGAGGCAAAGTATGATAAGCAACCGTAGTGAAAAATTCAATCTGTCGGAACAGACGATTGATGAAGTGTCCGCAATCTGTGTGCAGACCCTTTCCGAGACAGGAGCGGATAAAAAGGATATTATTCGCATACGCCTGTCCCTTGAGGAAATTCTGGGCGTATGGCTTGGGTCCATGAGGGGCGCTCCTGTCCATATGGACTGCGGGCAGAAATTCGGGCAGCCATTTATGAAAATAAGCGTAGACGGTCCCGCCATGGGCGCCTGGGAGGATGACGAGGCATTGATACTCAGCAGCCGTATGCTCTCCCAGGCAGGACTGTCGTTTAAATACGCTTATAAGAACGGTAAAAACTGTCTGACCTGCAATCCCCGCAAAAAATCGTCCATAGGGCAGATGTCCTTGCTTATATGCGCGGTCATTCTGGCAGTTGTTCTGGGAGCCGCCGCAAGGCTTTTTCCTGCAATCCAAGCAGCCTCACTTGCGGTTACAGAGCCTCTGTTCAATATGATTTTGGGAGCGATACGCGCGGTTTCCTCTCCCATTGTGTTTTTGGCTGTGTGCTGCGGAATCGTCAGCATAGGCGATCTGACGGTGGTGGGAAAAATCGGCACAAAGCTGATTTCAAGAATGATTGTCGGAACATTTGTTCTGGGAGCAGTCATGGCGCTTGTAAGCCGCCTTCTTTTTCCTGTTGCCGCGGAAGCGGGAAATGAAATTTCCGGCAAATTTTCCGAAATTTATCAGATGGTGCTGGAAATAGTGCCTTCGGATATTGTTTCGCCCTTTATTGACGGAAATGCGCTGCAGCTTGTTTTCATGGGAGTATGCATGGGAGCCGCCCTTTTGATTCTGGGTGAGCGGGTATCGGCGGTTCAGGATACTTTGCTTCAGGCAAACGAGGCTGTGCAGTTTCTTATGAGAGCACTGGGAAAGGCCATTCCCTTATTCGTGTTTTTAAGCCTTTTCGACCTTATGCTGTCCGATTTTGGCAGCGGACTCTCAAGTCTTGTCAAGGTGTTTGTTATCACAATACCGGGTTTATTTCTACTGGTATTGTTTTATATCCTTGCAGCGGCGGTGCGCCTGAAGGTCAGCCCGATCCTATTGATCAAAAAAATGCTGCCGACTTATATAATCGCACTGACTACGGCTTCTTCGGCTGCCGCCCTTTCTACAAATCTGGAGACCTGCGTAAAGGAACTCGGCATTCCCAAAAAGGTAGCGGATTTTGCCATTCCCTTAGGACAGGTACTTTACAAGCCGGGATTTGTGGTCGGTCTTTCTGTTATGCTTCTGAGCATGGCTGAGAATTATAGCGTTCCCATTACGCCGCAGTTCCTCATTATGTCAATTATAGTGGTAGGGTTTCTCTCCATGGCAGTGCCGCCTATCCCTGGCGGGGCGATTTCCGTATTTACCGTACTGTTTGTACAGTTTGGTATTCCAAGTGGCGCAATCGCTCTGGCGGTGGCGGTCAATGCAGTTCTGGACTTTTTTGTGACTGCTGCAAATCTTACCTGCCTGCAGGTCCAGGTAGCCCTTGCGGCGGAGAGCATCGGAATGCTTAATGAAAAGAAGCTGAAAAAAGGGTATGTTATGAGGGAAACAATAAAATTTTCGGAAAATAAAAGGGGTGACACGAATGAATAAGAAATTCTGTATTTATCGGCTTTTTACAATTCTTATTATATGTCTGTTTCTTGGGGGATGCGCGGAAAGTGGCAGTAAAAACGAGGCGATAAACGGTATCGCTGCGGCTGCTGCGGAAAGCTCCGACGGTCCGATTTATAAGAGCCTTCAGGATTTTTCCGGCAAAAAGGTGGGAATGATAACCGGAACGATTCAAGACCAGCTTCTTGACGGAGTTGTGGACGGTACGATACCCCAATATTATGATGATTTTTCATCACAGCTGCTGGCGCTGAGTACGGGGACCTTGGATGCGCTCATAACGGATATGCCTATAGCCGAGCTTGCCGCGGCGCGTCAGCCTGAGTTTGCAATATTCCCCGAAACGGTAGCGCCTGACAGCTACGGACTTGGACTTCTGAAGAACAGCCCTCTTACGGAGCAGGTAAACGCTATTATCGAAAAATATGAAAAGGACGGTACCCTACAGGCGCTTCGTGAAAAATGGCTTGGTGCGGATGAGAGCAAAAAGACAATAGACATAGGACCTTATGACGCGCCTAACGGTACCCTTCGATATGTTCATGATTCCACGCTGGAGCCTATGAGCTATGTAGGCGGAAACGGTCAGTCCCTTGGACTTGAGGTGGAGCTTGTTTCTCTGATAGCAAAGGAGCTTGGCATGGAGCTTGATATCACCCAGGGAACCTTCAATGCGCTTATCCCCATGCTTGCAAGCGGACGTGCCGATATTGTTTCAGGCTCCATAAGCATAACGGAGGAACGCAGGGAGAGCATTGATCTTACGGAACCCCACTACATAGGCGGAACGGTTCTTCTTGTTCGGGCAGAGGATATGGGAATTGCTTCTGAGCAGGAAGGCGGCAGCTTCATCAGTGGCTTACACAATAGCTTTAACAAGACCTTTATTCAGGAGAGCCGTTGGAAAATGATACTTTCAGGTCTTGAGGTGACCTTTGTAATATCTGTGCTTTCGGCGCTGTTCGGCACCATACTGGGCTTTGTGCTGTGTCTTTTGCGCAGGAGCCGTTTCAGGGCAGTTTCCCGAATTACCGCAGTATTTATACGTTTGATACAGGGCATACCCGTACTTGTACTGCTTATGCTGATGTTCTATGTGGTGTTTGCAAAGGCACAGCTTAGCGGTATCATTGTTTCGATAGTGGCGTTTTCCATTAATTTTGCAGTGTATGTGTCCGAAATGATGCGTACAGGCATAGACGCCGTTGATGGGGGACAGTGGGAGGCAGCTACGGCAATCGGCTTCAATCGTGTGAAAACCTTTACAAGAATAATTGCCCCGCAGGCGCTACGCCATATACTTCCTGTCTATAAGGGCGAGTTTATTTCCATGGTCAAGATGACCTCGGTTGTAGGATATATTGCGGTGCAGGACCTTACGAAGGCTACGGACCTTATTCGCAGCCGTACCTTTGAGGCATTTTTCCCGCTTATAGCATCGGCGGCTATATACTTCGTACTGGCATGGGCATTGACCTCGCTTTTGGGTATTGCCGAAAGGCGGACCGGTACGAAAGCCCGCCGCAAACGGGCGGATCGGCTTATGGCAATGATTGAAAACGCCGAAAAAATGCCTGAGGCAAAGGGCAAAACCGCAAATTCCACGAAAGAAACAGGCGATGAACCTGTAATTGCCATTTCTCATCTTAAAAAAGTCTATCCCAATGTTACGCCCCTGGGAGATGTCAACGCAAAAATTTTTAAAGGCGATGTCATAACGGTAATCGGACCCTCAGGCACCGGAAAAAGCACGCTGCTGCGCTGCGTCAACCGTTTGGAAATGCCGACAAGCGGAGATATCAAGGTTTTTGGGAAGGATACTTCTGATAAAAAAGTAAACCTTAATTTACTCAGGCAGCGTATGGGTATGGTTTTCCAGTCCTTCAACCTGTTTGGGCACCTGACCGTAATCGAAAATGTTATCCTTGCGCCCACCTTGTTAAAAGGTGTGCCAAGACAGAAGGCGCTCGTGGACGGAATGGAGCTTTTGCGCATGGTAGGAATGGCGCAGAAGGCAGTAAGCTCCCCGATGAGCTGTCAGGCGGACAAAAACAGAGGGTAGCAATAGCCCGTACCCTTGCCATGGACCCTGAGATAGTGCTTTTTGATGAGCCTACATCAGCCCTTGACCCCACAATGGTAGGAGAGGTGCTTAGCGTTATGAAACGCCTTGCTGCGGAAGGGCTTACCATGATGATAGTTACACATGAAATGCAGTTTGCCCGTGATGTTTCCACCCGTATCTTTTATATGGACGAGGGTCTTATCTACGAGGAAGGTACTCCTGACGAGATATTTGACAGCCCGAAACGGAATAAAACACGGGCATTTGTAAAAAGGCTTAAAACCCTTACCCTTACCGTGGAGTCCTTGGACTATGACTTTATCGGTATGTCTGAAAGCATCCGTCAGTTTGGAGAAAAGAATCTGCTGTCTAAAAAGCGAGTGGAAAAGCTTCGCCGTGTGTATGAGGAAATTCTGGCGCAGAATCTTGTATTGGCGCAGGAAGTGGAATTTCCTATTACGGTTTCGGCGGAGTATTCGGAGAAGGAAGACAGTCTGGAAATGCGTTTTGCATGGCTTGGAGAGCGTTATGATCCTATAGAGAGGGGCGACGAGCTTTCCGTTATGCTTGTAAAGGCTTCGGTCAGTGGGTTCAGCTACGACCATAGGGACGGCTTAAACAGCCTTGTTATTAAAATATAGAATAGTCTAGGTTTTATACTACAGAATTATTTTAAAAAAAAAGAAAGAGAAAGGGTGCAGGAATCATGTTATCATTTGAAAAAATATTTCATATAAAGGAAGCCGGCTCTACGATGAAAACGGAGGTTCTGGCAGGAGTTACGACCTTTATGACCATGGCATATATACTCATGGTCAATTCCGGAATGTTTGCAGAGCTTCCGGGAGTGTCATACAATGCGATTTATATTGCGACTGCAATTTCCGCTTGTATAGGTACGGTGTTGATAGGACTTCTGGCAAATTTGCCCCTGGCACAGGCATCTGCCATGGGCTCCAATGCCTTCTTTGTCTATACGGTGTGTTTGGGCTTTGGATTAAGCTATGCCAATGCCCTGGTACTTATTCTTATTGACGGCATACTGTTCATACTGCTTACGGTGACAGGGCTGCGAAAGAAAATATTTGAGGCTATTCCAACAGCGGTAAGGGTGTCTATTCCCGCAGGAGTCGGACTGTTTATTGCCTTCATAGGGCTTAAGGATTCGGGGATCGTGGTGTCAAACCCCTCCACCTATGTCGGCCTTGCGTCCTTCAACATACTTTCAGGAAGCGTGGCATGGAAGGATATTATGCCTATGCTTGTTACGATTTCCGCTTTAATTGCCATAGCGGTACTGACATGCAGGAAGGTAAAGGGCGCTGTGCTCTGGGGCATACTTGGAGGAACTTTAATTTATTATATTCTTGGCTTTACCGTTCCCGGATTTTATGAGGGCTTTACAGACGGTTTGAATTTTAATCCCTTTGCGGCATTCGGAGACTTCGGAACACAGGCATTTGGCAGGGTTTTTACGGAAGGCTTTGATTTTTCGCCGTATCTTGCAGAGCACGGCAAAACGGAGCTTGCTTTATTGATTGCGACTACTGCCCTTGCGTTCTGTCTGGTGGATATGTTTGATACTATCGGCACCTTGTATGGAGCCTGTGCCAGGGGAAATATCCTGACCGAAGAGGGAGAAGTGCCAAACTTAGATAAGGCAATGCTTGCAGACGCCATAGCCACCGTGTGCGGTGCAGTCTGCGGCACATCTACGGTAAGCTCTTATGTGGAGGCTTCCACAGGCATTGCGGAAGGCGGAAAGACAGGTATGGCCGCCATGGTTACGGGAGCGCTGTTTTTTGTCAGTATGTTTCTAAGCCCCATTGCAATGCTTGTACCCGGATGTGCGACAGCGGCGGCGCTTATATATGTGGGAATTATGATGATGAACTGCGCCAGAAATATAGACTGGCTTAAAACAGAGGATGCGGTTCCTGCGTTCCTGACCTTGGCAATGATGCCTATGACCTACAATATTTCTTACGGCATTGCCTTCGGTGTGATTTCTCATGTACTTATCAGCGTGTTTACCGGAAGGGCAAGGGACGTAAAAGCAGGAACATGGGTAATAGCGACACTTTTTGCCATAATGTTCTTTGTGACCCATTAAAAAAATCAATATTATACTTGCGGCTGTGCTGATCTTTGGTATGCAAGGTTTTAACCGACGGGTAAGTCTCCCGCTTCTATAAGCGGTGAGGACTTACTTTTGTTCCCAAAATAAGCTTATCGCAATATACCGAAAGCTACTTTATAAAAGGCTTAAAGGCTTATACAAATATCAACATATAAAAGACTTACAAACAAAAATTTATAAAAATCAAAAAACTGTCGCTTAGTGCGGCAGTCTTTTTTTTACCCGTACACTACGGTAAAAATGAAAGTGTTCCTTTCAAGCCCTAGGCTTTATTTATTGGCTGTGTATATATAGCCCTCAGGGACCTTTCCGCTGAATATGGTGTCCACAAGCATTATCTTTCTCTTTACTATGACCTCCTTTCGCCACAGAGGGTTTACTACTGCCACGCGGCATTCCACGTCAAGCCATATGATATAGTTTACCTGATTTATGCCTGCGGAACGCATTTCGGTGTCATAGTCTACAAGAGCCTCGCCCATAGACTGCAGATGTATGGGTACGTCTATACCTATGTTTGAAAGCAGGGGTATACCGGAAAATATTCCTACGGGCAGGCTTATTTTCTCGCTGTTTATTTTGTTCAGGCTTTCGGAAAGCTGGAGGGCGGAAAGGCTGCACAGCCTGTTTACAAGAAGAGAATCTATACTGACACGGCTTGTTTCACCGCTGTCAACCTCCCTTGTAAAGTCCTCTGTATTTATGCTAAGCTGAGTTATGCCGTTCTCAACGGCTCGTGATATTTCGCTGTTTATCCTCGTGACGGCATACTTCTGACTTATGTCTATGGCAGAGGGCAGAACAAATTTATTGTAGCACAGAATTATAAGCAGAACTGAGGATAAAAGCCATATTGCAAACAAAGTTAATTTTTTTTTAATAAATACCGCCTCTTTTTTTAAAAATAATGCTTTATAATTTTACGATTATTTGATATAATTTATATAATAGGTAAAAATGGGTATATATAATTTATATGTTATGAAACATATTTTTTTCTATAAAAATTCAGGAGGGAAATTATGGCTGAAGAGAGCAGAAGGCGTTCTGCCTATGTAGAGGCGGAGCGACAGAAGAAAAAATCGCAAAATAAGAAAAAAACCTTTTTAGGCATAAGTCTGACTGAAAGCAAGCCTGCGAAGAAGAAGCATCACGCTCCGTCTGAGAATAAGACTTCTGCGGCTAAGAAGAAGCCCGATAGCACCGCAAAGGAAGTGGGTCAGGTTCAGAGCAGGGCTGTGCCCTCAAAGGATGGCATCAAGCCAACAGCGGCTAATGAACGGCCTGCCAGAAGGAAGGCAGCGGCAAGCGAAGAGGCAGCTGTAGCCGCAGAGAAAAGGCAGAGCGCCGAGCACGAGAGAAAGAGGACAGCCGAGCCTGAGAGGAAGAGGGCGGCAGAGCTTGAGAGGAAGAAGGCTGCCGAAAACGATAAGAAAAAGGCAAAGTCTGTAAAGGTATCCTCTCCAAAGATAAAGCCAGATACTGAAAAGGGCAATGTAAAGCCTAACAAGAAGAAGGTCGGCAAGGCAGTACATAAAGAAGATACATCAGCCCCAAAGGAAGAAAAGGACACAGCCGTTGAGCCTGTTGTTTCAAAGGGTCCGTCACTTCCGCCTATTTCAAGGGATGAGGGTATAAAGACAGACATCACTCAGAAAAAGGCTGAGACGGAAAGCAAGGCCAAAGAGAACAGGAAAAAGCCCAAGACAGGCGGCAGCTTGCATAAAAACAATGCAGAGGGCTTAAACAATGAGTCCAGGTCATCTATGACTGCCGAGGAAAAGAAGGATTTTTACAAGGTAAACACAAAGCCTGCAAAGAAGGCCAAGAAACGCTCAAAGCCATTTTCCGTATTTCTTACATTCCTGCTTATGATAGCCATAATGGTAGGCTTTGCAGTAAGCGGAGCTCTTATAGGCGGCTATGTTGCCATCATAAGAAGTATTCCCGATATGGGTATAGTGGGTATAAAGCCCGGAGCATATACCTCAGTAATATATGATAACGACAATAACGAGATGAGCAAGCTCCACGGCAATGAAAACAGAGAGTATGTAACTCTTGATCAGATACCCAAGAATATGCAGCAGGCTGTTATTGCCATAGAGGACGAAAGATTTTATGAGCATGACGGCGTGGATATACAGGGCTTTGCAAGAGCAGTATACTCCACTCTTACGGGACAGCAGCTTCAGGGCGGCTCCACCATTACTCAGCAGCTTATAAAGAACAATATTACAAAGGTAACCAGAAATACAATAAAGACAAAGCTTAAGGAGCAGTACCTTGCCCTTAAGTACGAGAAGGAGCTTCAGGAGCAGTACGGCAGCAAAGAGGATGCAAAGAATTACATACTTGAGCTTTATCTTAACACAATAGGCTTAGGTCATGGCTACAATGGTATAAAGACTGCTGCCGAGGGTTATTTCGGCAAGGAACCTATGGAGCTTACTCTTGCCGAGTGCGCCTGTCTTGCAGGCATAACAAACAATCCTTCTCTTTACTCACCTCGTTCCAATCCCGAGGGCAATAAAAAAAGACAGCTTATAATACTTAATTATATGCTTGGACAGGGAAGGATAACGCAGGAGGAATATGACGCCGCCATAAACGAGGACGTATATTCCAAGATAAAGAAAACGGATAACGGTACAAGCGACGATGCCGAGTCAGAGAATATACACAGCTACTATGAGGACGCTCTTATAAATCAGATATCAGAGGACCTGCAGACCAAGTACAACTGGTCTGTACAGGAGGCAAACAATGTAATATACAACGGCGGTCTTCAGATATACTCCAATATGGATAAGAGAATACAGGGCATAGTGGATAAGGAATTCAATGATGACAGCAACTTCCCGTGGGTAAACTACAGCGTAGGTATTGACTACAGAGTATCCGTAGAGGACACCAATACGGGAGAGCAGACTCATTCCCAGTACAACAAGATAGCGCGTTCACAGGAAGGCGCCGAGGGCTGGGTAGCCGAAAAGAGAGCGGAAATAGAGTCAGGGCTTTCAGCCAATCAGAAAATAGTGGCGGATAAGGCATACTATTCCAAGCAGCCTCAGTCAGCCATGGCTATAATAGACTACCATACAGGCGAGATAAAGGCAATAGCGGGTGGACGCGGTGAAAAGACTGTGAACAGAGCCTTCAACAGAGCTACGGACTCAGCAAGACAGCCCGGCTCCGTATTCAAGATACTGGCAGCCTATGCTCCCGCGCTGGATATGGGAAAGATATCAAATGCAACAACTATAGTGGACGAGCCGTACAAGACTGCAGACGGCTATGAGCCTCATAACTGGTGGGGCAACAGCTACAGAGGTCCCGTATCTATAAGACAGGGTATAAAGGACTCTATGAACATAATAGCCGTTAAAATAATGGTAGAAACAGGCATAGATCTTTGCTATGATTATCTTCTCAACTTCGGCTTTACCACTCTTGAAAATGATAATCATGCGGCTACGGCGCTGGGCGGCCTTACAAACGGCGTAACTCAGGTAGAGGTAGCGGCAGCCTACGGCACTATAGCAAATAACGGTCAGTATCTTAAGCCATATTTCTATGATAAGGTCCTTGACCATGATGGCAACCTCCTTCTTGAGAATAGCCATGAAAGTAAGCAGGTGTTAAAGCCGTCTACAGGCTATATACTTACAGACCTTATGACAAGTGTTGTTACAAACGGTACGGGTACTCAGGCAAGATTGAGCAAAATGCCTGTATCGGGCAAGACGGGTACTACCACAGAGTCCAAGGACCTGACCTTTGTAGGCTATACTCCTTACTATGTGGCAAGTATATGGCTTGGCTACGACAACTATGACGAAAATGTCAGGAATATGAACAACATAAACCAGTCCGTACATCTGCGTATGTGGAGAAATATAATGGAACAGGTACACCAGGGTCTTGAGGTAAAGCAGTTTACAAAGCCTGAGGGTGTTGAAAAGATAAAGGTATGCAAGATATCAGGCAAGAAGGCAAACAGCAGAATGGGCTGTCCTTCCGTTACCGATTACTTCGATACAGCCTCTGTAGGCGATTACTGTACAAGCCACAAGGGCTATAAGGGCGGATATTTCGCAAGCTCTTCAGGCTACGGCAGTACCTATGACAGCGATTCTTCAACGACCACAAAGAAGAAATCTTCATCGGGAAGCTCGTCTACAAAGAAATCGAGCAGCTCCGATAACAGTACCTCCACTCCTGCGACCCAGGCCCAGACACCTGCGGAAACTCCTGGGGCGGAGACCCCTGGGGCAGAAACTCCCGCAGAAAATACTCCTGTAGTACAGGATATACCTGCGAATACATCTTCTCCTGCGGCACCGCCTGCGGCGGAGACCCCTGCGGCTCCGGCAGCGCCTGCGGCACCTGCGGCGGAAACACCTGCGGCACCCGCAGCACCTGCGGCAGCAGAAAGCTCCGGCGGAGATGCGGCAGCATAAAATATATTGTAGTATATACAAACTTAAAAGGACCCTGAGTCGGTATTCCGACCCAGGGCCTTTTCTATATATACATCTATTATACATAATGTATAAATAAAATAAAACCGCCTGCTGCACTAAGTAACAGGCGGCCGATCACTCTTAATTTGTTGTAACCCCAACTATTGACAAAGAGCCATTTTTTCATAAGTATCATTCCTTTGACATTATAACGATAAGAATACCACTTTTTACTGATATGGAGGCCTTTTCTGCTGTCATAACATTGCTTATGCCAAGTGAAGAGCCTATTGTCATTGTTCTGTTGTAAAGGGGGTACTCCAGATTCTTCGACTCTATGCCCGTTACCTCTGTAGTAAGGGGTATGAGAGATATCACCTGTCCTATATCTCCCACTATTTCTATGGAATCCTCTACAAGAGTAATGATATTGTGTTCGTCCAGAAGATATGTCCTTACACCCTGTCTTATGGTATTTATAAGTATATGCACATTGGCAAGGCTGTGGTCAAAGCGTGTACCTAAGCCGCCGACTATATATATCTCATCGGTGTCCTTTTCAAGAGCCATATTCAGTGCTATCTCCATATCGGTCATATCCTTCCTGCGGGGATAGTCTGTTTTAAGCACTCCCAGCTCCTCATAAAAGGCAATGTCGCTGCTGAGGGCAGAGTCAAAATCTCCTACCATTACATTAGGCGTTATCATCATAGCCCTGCAGTGGCGCAGTCCGCCGTCACAGGCTATTATATATGCGCCGTCAAAATATTCTCTTACTATATCGTAGTTGGCTATACTGCCGTTTCCTATTATGATAGTCCTCATAGGTTTACCTCATATCTGCTCATTATTTCCTTGAACTTTTGTATCTCTGCTGCCGTATCCTCGGCGCCGAATATGGCTGAACCCGCCACTATCACGTTGGCGCCTGCATCAAGAGGCTTGGTAAGGTTGGAGGCATTTATGCCGCCGTCTATTTCTATGTCATAGCTTAAATTGTTCTTAGCCCTGTACTGTGCAAGACCTTCTACATTCTTAAGTGTCTTTTCTATAAAGCTCTGTCCTCCGAAGCCAGGCTCCACACTCATTACAAGGAACATATCCACATACTCGCAGAGATCAAGCACCTCCGTATAGGATGTGTCGGGCTTTATGGTTATGGCAGGGGATCTGCCCATAGCCCTTATTTTCTTAAGCAGTGACTTTTTATCCCCCTCTGCTTCATAGTGTATGTTTATGATATCGGAGCCTGCCTCGGCAAATGCCTCTATATACCTTTCGGGCTGGCTTATCATAAGGTGTACGTCAAGGACAAGATCGGTACACTGCCTTATGCTCTTTACAACGGGTACGCCTATGGAAATATTGGGTACAAAATGTCCGTCCATAACATCCACATGTAAATAGGGCACATTGTTGTCCTCGCATATCCTTATATCTCTTTCAAGCCTTGTAAAATCGGCTGAAAGAAGAGATGGTGACAATATATATTTCATCTTAAACTCCTTAATTCGTTGTACAGATATACAAATCTGTCGTATCTTTCCTGAGGTATAGCCGAGCCTACCTTCTCCTTGACAGCGCAGTCAGGCTCGTGGATATGGGCGCAGTCGGCAAAACGGCATTTCCCCAGGTATTCCCTGAATTCCCTGAAGTAATACTGCAGCTCATCGGGCTTTATAAATTCCAGATAAAGGGATGTAAAGCCGGGGGAGTCCGCAATATATGTGTTATCCTCAGTCTCAATAAGCTCCACCTGTCTTGTGGTATGCTTTCCCCGTTCTATCTTGCGGCTTATTTCGCCTGTCTGCCTGTTGCTGTGGGGTATTATGCGGTTTATAAGAGAGGACTTGCCTACTCCCGATGGTCCTGCAAATACGGATACCTTGCCCCTCAGCATCTGCTTAAGCTCATCTATGCCGCTGTTTTCCTCGGCAGATGTGAACACAACAGGATATGCGCCGCCGTATATGTCCCTTATCCTGTTTTTGTCGGGGGCCAGATCGCTTTTGTTTATACATATGATGACATCGGGTATTTTTCTTTCCTCTGCCAGCACAAGAAACCTGTCCAGCAGGTCTGTATTTATATCGGGTCTTGCTGCCGCAAATGTAATGACGGCGCAGTCTATATTTGCAGCTCTCGGCCTTATGAGTATGTTCCGCCTTGGCTCTATAGTGTCCAAAGCGCCTTTTTTATTTTCCTCATCCAGTACGGTAAAGGTAACAAAATCCCCCGTAGTGGGAGTTATCCTTGCCTTTCTGAATCTTCCTCTTGCGCTGCATTCGTATACAAAGCCGTTGGCGGCTATATAGTATAGACCGCCAACTCCTTTAATTATTCTGCCTTTCATATATCACCTATCTAGTTTCGCTGTGTATTACCTCGCCGTTTATATATACCTTGTATTCCGTAGGTCCGCTTGTAGTGTCTGATACGGTAAAGGGGAAGTCGTCCTTGCTGAAATTACCCTCTTTTACCACTCTCTCAACACCGTCCTCAACGGCGGTCACTCTCAGCGTATTGCTGTCACTGAGGCTTTCCTTATTGGGATTTACAGGTATATTAACGCTCTTGGGAGTGTCGGTCTGCGCCACTGTTTCCTCGGTAATATCAGCGTCGCTGCTGCCTGAATTGTCCGCAGGTACATTTGGCTGTGTGGTTACTTCCACAACGGGAGGCACCATGACCTCAGGCGGCGTCTCCGTCACAGGCTCCTCAGTATTCTTGCCCTTGCTTACTGTAAGGGTTATACTGCTGCCTACAGATACCATAGTTCCGGGATCGATACCCTGATCTATTATTTTTCCTTCTTCAACAGTATCGCTGTAGCCCTCTATGAATTTGCCGCTGAGACCTGCCTCGTCCAGAAGCTGTGCTGCCTCATCTCTGGTCTTGTCTCTCAGGTCGGGAACAGGTATTTCCTCGTCAAGACCGCCCTGACTTACCTTCACCTTTATTCTGGTATCGGAGCTTACCATTGTTCCTGCCTCGGGAGACTGCTCTATTATAGTGCCTACAGGCTTGTCGCTGTGTACATATTCCACATCGTCATCAAGAGAAAGACCCTGCTTTGCAAGTACCTCCTCTGCCTTGGATTTACTCAGATTTTCAAGAGAAGGCACCTGTATATCTCCGCTACCCTGGCTGACATAGAGTATCACAACATCGCCCTCGTTTATTCTTTCGCCCTTTTCGGGAGACTGCTTTGCTACCTCTCCTGCCTCAAAGCTTTCCTCGAAAATGTCCTTTCTCTCTATGGTAATGCCCTTTCTCTCAGCCTTCATACATGCCTTGTCGTAGTCCATGCCCGTGAAGTCAGGCACCTTTATGGTATCGCCGTAAAGAGTGGAATTAATATATTTTCCGCCGAAGGTAAGGGCAAGCACAAGTACTATGCCTGTTAATATCGCCGCAAATATGACTTTCTTTTCCTTGGAGCGGTATGCCTTTTCCTCCTCCTCGTCGTACTCGTCATACTCGTCAATTTCGTCAATTTCTTCGATATCGGCAGGTGTAAACTTTCTGGTGCCGTTATTTTCGGAGGATATATGCTCTGGGATATCGTCTTCTATATCGTCCCATCTGAGCTTTTCGGCGCCTATGGATTTCTTAAGGTCACTCATCATTTCCCTTGCCGTCTGATATCTGTTCTTAGGCTCCTTTGAGCAAGCCTTCTTTATAATATCGGCAAGCTCGTCAGAAACCTGTGGATTGACGTCTCTTGGATCGGGTATAGGCGTCTTTAAATGCTGCATTGCCAGATCAATGGCAGCGTCGCCGTCAAAGGGCAGTTCGCCTGTGACCATTTCATAGAGCACTATGCCCAGAGAATATATATCACTTCTGTTGTCTACATCCTCGCCCTTTGCCTGTTCGGGAGAGAAGTAGTGTATAGAGCCCATATAGTCGTTGGCAGTAGAGGATAGCTTTGCCGCCTTGGCTATGCCAAAGTCGGTGACCTTTGCCTCACCCTCGTCGCCTACTCTTGTTATAAGTATGTTTTCGGGCTTTATATCCCTGTGTACAATGCCGTTCAGATGGGCATGGTCAAGGGCGGAGGCTATCTGTATAGCTATTTCCGCAGCGTCCTCGTTTGAGAAGGGAGCCTTGTTGTATATAAGCTCCTTTAGTGTAAAGCCGTCTATATATTCCATAACTATATAGTATATATCTCCGTCGTTGCCAACGTCGTATACGCTTACTATATTCGTATGTGAAAGCTGGGCTGCCGCAATAGCCTCGGTGGAGAAGCGGTCTATAAATTCATCGTCTTTTATAAACTCCTCCTTAAGCACCTTGAATGTAACATCTCTGCCAAGCTTAAGGTCCTCTGCCTTATAGACTATTGCCATACCGCCTATGCCTATTTTGTCTTTTATTTTATATCTTTCGTTTATAATGCGGTTGTTCTCCAATATCATTGCCATTCCTCCATATCTATGAGAACAGCGGAGATATTATCAAGTCCGCCTCTTTCATTTGCCTTTTCTATAAGAGAGTTTACTCTCTGCTTGGGGCTTTTTCCCTCGGAGCATATATTGAGTATATCCTCGCTGCTCAGCATATTGCTGAGACCGTCGCTGCAAAGGAGCAGCTTGTCTTTTTCCTTTATATCCTTTATGATAAGTCCGTCTACTCTTACAGAGCTGTCTGTACCTACGGCTCTTGTAATGCAGCTGCGCTGAGGATGTACCTTTGCCTCAGCCTCAGTCATTTTGCCTGCTCTTACCATTTCCGCCACATAGGAGTGGTCGTTTGTGACCTGACAGATATTGCCTTCGGATATCCTGTACAGTCTTGAATCTCCCACGTGAGCCGCATAGGCAGTTGAGCCCTTTACGGTACAGGCTACAAGGGTAGTACCCATATTGGAGTACTCCTCATATTCCCTGCTGAGCCTGTATACGGCATTGTTGGCAGCGGAAACAGCGCCTATCATTATATCCAGAGCCTCGTCGCTGCTGCTTTCGTTCTTCTTCACATCGGCAACAAAGCTCTCTATAGCTGTAGCGCTGGCGATCTGCCCTGCCTTGTGACCGCCCATACCGTCGGCTACGATGTACAGGTTGTCAAGGCTGCCTGTGGCATCGTTTGATACAAATATGGAATCCTCGTTATTCAGTCGTACTTTGCCTACATGACTTCCGCCATATCCATACATTTTAAACACCTCTGTTTTCCTTATATCTCTTTCTGAGCTGTCCGCAGGCAGCGTTTATATCGCTGCCAAGTTTACGTCGGATCGTAGTTTCTATACCCTTGTCCGTAAGTACCTGCGCAAACTCTTTTATACTCTTTTCACTGCTTTTGATATAGCCGTTTTCCTCTACATCGTTTACGGGGATAAGATTGACATGACACATTATTCCCCTTAAGCGCGAGGCAAGCTCCGAAGCGTTTTCGCGGCTGTCGTTTATACCCTTTATAAGCGCGTATTCAAAGGTCACTCTGCGCTTTGTCGTATCGGCATAGTACTTAGCCGCCTTAAGTACAGCGTCAAAGCTGTATTTTCGGGCTATGGGCATCGTCCTTTGCCTTATTTCATCGTTAGGCGCGTGAAGAGAGATCGCAAGGGTTATCTGCAGCCTCCTTTCCGCAAGGTCATATATACGCTCTGCAAGTCCGCAGGTAGAAAGTGTAATATGCCTGTGGCTTAGGCTGTTGCCGTCCTTGTGGTGTATTATTTCCAGAAAATCCATTACATTGTCAAAGTTGTCAAGAGGCTCTCCGCTTCCCATTATAACAACATTTGACACTCTTTCACCTGTGTCCTTCTGTATTTCGTATATCTGCTGCGCCATCTCTCCCGCTCTGAGGTCTCTTTCAAGTCCTCCCAGAGTTGAAGCGCAGAAGGTACAGCCCATACGGCAGCCTGCCTGAGAGCTTATGCACACCGCATTGCCGTAGGAATACCGCATCAGCACGCTTTCTATAAGTATGCCGTCTCCAATATCAAAGAGATACTTAACTGTATTATCCTCCATTGAAGAGAATTTTTCAACTATTTTTATGTTATTTAATGTAAATTTAATTTTCAGACGCTCTCTCAGTTCCTTTGAAAGGTCGGTCATATCGTCTATATCCTTGATCTGCTTGCCGTGGAGCCACGAAAATATCTGCCTTGCACGAAAGGGCTTTTCGCCCATAGCCACAAGCTCCTCGCCAAGCCTGTCCAATGTAAGAGAACGCAGGTCCTTTTTATCCATTTTTCCTCCTCAGTCTTGCTATAAAAAATCCGTCTGTATCATTATCGCAGGGAAGTATCTGTATATGACCCTCTTTTGCTGTATCATAGCCTGTGATATTTTCTATTTTATCGGGCTCAAAATCAAAATTATCACAGAACCACATTACATTGTCGATATTTTCCCTATGTGATATGGTACAGGTGGAATAGAGAAGTATGCCGTCGGGAGCAACGCTCTTTTCTGCGGCAGTCAGTATTTTTCTCTGTATACTTACAAGCTCGTCTATATCCTCAGGCTTTTTGGAATACTTTATATCAGGCTTTTTCCTTACAAGTCCCAGTCCTGAGCAGGGCGCGTCTACCACTACATAGTCTGCCTTAGTATCGGTATCGGGTATCAGGGCATCTCTCATTTCGGGTCTTATACAGTCAAGACCCAGCCTTGCCGCACCCTCTTCTATAAGCCTTACCTTGTGTTCGTATATATCCCTTGATATTACAAGCCCTGTGTTTTCCATTGCCTCGGCTATGGCAAAGCTCTTGCCTCCCGGAGCTGCGCACAGGTCCAGTACGGTACTGCCCTTTTTCGGCGCAAGAGCCTTTACGGAAAGGAGTGAGCTTTCATCCATTATGTGAAAAAGTCCTTTTTGATAGGCCTTGCTTTCCGCAATATTGTTTGTCCTATATAAATATAAGCTGCTGTCCGTCAAAGTATTACTCTCAATTTCCATTCCCTCGGCCTTGAGCATATCGGCAAGACTGTTCTTGTCTGTTTTAAGTGTGTTCACACATATGCTCACATGGGGAGGACTGTTGTTTGATATGCATATTTTTTCTATTGTGTCATAGTCCATTTCCTTGAGCCAGTACTCTATTATCCATGACGGATATGAATATTTCAGCGAAAGATATTTGGTACGGTCTTTGGGATACTCTATATTATCCCTGTTCCTTGCCGCAGAACGCAGCACACCGTTGACAAAGCCTGAAAGAGAGTGAAAGCCTCTTTTTTTTGCAAGCTTTACCGCCTCGTTGCAGGCGGCGCTTACAGGCACCCTGTCCATATACATTATCTGATAGATACCGACTCTTAAATTGCAGAGTATGAAGGGCTTCATTTTTTTGACAGGCGTCTTTGAAAATATATCTATTATGTAGTCTATATTTATAAGGTTTCTCAAGGTACCGTTTACAAGCTCCGTTATAAATGCCTTCTGTACCCCATTCAGTTCCTTGTGGCTGTTCAGCGCCTTTCTGAGTATTATATTGTTGTAAGCGCCTTCGCCCAGAATATCCATAAGTACAAAAACCGCAATTTCTCTTTCCTTCATAATTTTGCTCCAAAAAAACCTTTTATTTTTGCTTAAAATATTGTATACTTATATGTATAAATATAGTTTAACATATTTTTCCGATTTTCTAAAGAGTTTTTTATATATTCAGGGAGATGTTTATATGTTCAGGACAATAAAATGGTATTTGAAGTTTATTTTATCTCTTTCTCTGCACACAGGCGAGCTTAAAAAGGCTGACAAAATGCTGGCTCTCGGCAAAAATCAGGAGTATGAGGATTTTGTATACTCTATGGTCACGGGTTGGGCAAAGGACAGAATGGCAGACTGCGGAGCAAAGGTAAATGTATACGGCTTGGAAAATATACCCAAGGAAAACGGTATGCTCTTTGTATGCAATCATCAGAGCAATTTCGATATACTTCTGCTCTTGTCCTATATACCTGTGCCAAAGGGCTTTATAGCCAAGATAGAGCTTGGCAAGTTCCCCTGGGTAAATCAATGGATGAAGAGGATACACTGTCTTTTTATGGACAGAGGAGATATGAAGCAGTCCGCTCAGATAATAGTCGAGGGTATAAAACAGCTTAAAAGCGGTATAAATATGGTTATATTCCCAGAGGGCAAAAGAAGCAAGACAGGCAGGATAGGGGAGTTCAAGGCAGGCAGCTTCAAGCTTGCCACAAAGGCAAAGAAGCCTGTGGTCCCCGTTACCATAGACGGTACTCTGGGAGTTATGGAGGGCAATCACTATATTATAAAGCCCGGTACAATTAATCTATATGTACATCCGCCTATAGATACTGCTCTTATGACAAAGGAGGAGGCTGCTGAGCTTCCTGTAAGGGTAAGAGATATCATAGAGGCGGATATGCCGTATATGAAATAAATATAACAAAATTTATTTTCTTTGCCATATAATTTTTTTAAAGAAAGGAGTATTTTTATGCAGGAAGAAAAAATGATGATACTTAAAATGCTGGAGGGCGGAAAGATAACTGCCGATGAGGCTGTCAAGCTTATGGACGCTCTCAAGGGCGGCGGAGATAACAAGCTCTCTGCCGTAAAGGAAAGGGTAAATTCCTTTGTCAAGGACGCAAAGCCCGCTATAAAGAAGGCGGCAGGCGCGGCCAAGGAGGTATCGGGCATTGCCGCAGGCGTAGCAAAGAAGTCTATGGATATTATAGGCGCAAAGCTGACGGAAATAAAGAACAGACCCCGCAATGCTGATTTCGACGGCGATGTTGTGGTGGAGCCTGTGCATGATGAAGATACCGAACCCCAGGATATCACAGACAAGGTGGAAATAGTCGAAAGCAAGGCTGAAGAAGCAGCCGAGGCTGTTAAGGATAAGGCAGAGGATATTGCCGAGGAAATAAAGGAAAAGGCAGAGGATATTGCCGAGGAAGTAAAGGAAAAAGCTTAAGAAGGTATAAGAAAAGCTGCCCGGGGGCAGCTTTTTTGTTGGTAAATTTTTGTTTATGTAAGTAACTCGACCCTATCGACAGCCCAACGCAAATGTATTTTAAATTCAACGAAGTGGTTGGGCTGCCACTTCCGTTGCAGCGGAAGAAGTTATCCGCCGATACGAAGTATCGCTTTTGCCGAAGGCAAAAGTGCTGAACCTGCGAAGGGGAAGTTTAGGTGGGTGCCTTTCAAAGTAGCTTATTTACTTAGAAAAACAACAACTAAGCTACTGCCACCGCCTTGCGGTAAATGACCTCCCCTAGCGTCAGCGTCGGAGGGGAGGGGGACCATGCGTAGCATGGTGGAAGGGTCGTTTTTCTACGTTAAACACAAATTTAATGTAACAGTCTATTAACCCAACCTTTAAATTTCTACATTTCTCAGAGCCTCTGCGCCTATTTCGGGCAGTATGGAATTTATGTAACAGCCTGTGCTGAATTCAAAGCCTGCCATATGTCCTATTCTGGGTATTATCTGCATATAGAAGTGGAAATAATGATTATGCTCATTTCCCTTAGGCGCTGAATAGAAGCATACATTATAGCTTATATCGGGATTTAATATACAAAGTCTTTTAACGGAGTTTCTGAGTATTATACCGAAGCTTCTAAGTTCATTGTCACTGAATTCCTTAATGGAGGAAATATGCTTTTTGGGAAGTATATCCATACCGTAGGGGAATTTGCCGTCGGCAGGTATATAGCATATAAAATCCTCATTTTCCTCAACTATCCTTGTGCCGAAGTCCATATTGCAGAAATAGCATTTATTATCATGCTCCTCATAGTATTTCTTAAGCACCTCCAGAAGATGCTCCATTTTAAGGGGGACTACGCAAAGTGAGGCTATCTGCCAGTGGGAATGGGACTGGCTTGCGCCGGCGTCTATGCCCTGATTTTTGAATATCTGCACATAGGCGGAACGCTCATCGCTCTCAAGCTCGGTAAATCTGTTTTGCAGAGCCTTTAAGAGCCTGAACATATGCTCATCTGTAAAGTTCTGCATCTTCTCTTCATGCTCCTTGGTATCGATGACAACATCGTGCTTGCCAAATGCCTCATCGTCAACGGGTATGAAGGGATATTTATTGGGTACTATCCTTATGCTGTTGTCCTCAGCCTCCCATATGGGAGGAGGGGTCATATGTCTGTTTTCCACACAGAATGGACAGTACTCCTTGGGAGTATCCTGTATATTCATACGCTTAAAGCTGTGGGGACGCTTTGCCCTGTTGGTAGCATAGAATACATATTCACCTGTTAAAAAACATCGTTTTATCATATATATTGTCACTCCGTTCCGGTCCGATCTCCGCCTTATCTTAAGTGTTTTATCCCACGGCTGTCGGCAGATCTATTTTATGAACCATTTGTCTATATTTCCGTATAAATTATTGAGGGTGGGCTGCTTATGTCCCTTTACTCTGCCGCTTGTAACAAGAGCCTCCGACTCAAAGCCTATGCCTATAACGGGCAGGTCGGCGCTTATTGCCTTGTTAAGCTCGTTCAATGTCCTTTTGCAGCCTTCCTCATCTCCTGCCGAATTATAGGCTGCTATGAGCTTATCGGTATTGCCGTTTGCATAGCCTGTGTAGTTGGCAGTACCTCCGCTGCCTATAAAGGCTGAGAGGTCCATATCCTCGCTAAGCCTTATGCCGCCCAGATACATATCAAAGCTGCCTGAAAGTAGCCTTTGGGAATACTGAGCAAAGTCAACTGCCTCTACCCTTGTGTTAAAGCCGTTTTCGTTGAATGTACGGCTTATGGTACGGGCAGTTTCCATTCTGACAGAATTTTCACTGTTTACAAGTATAGTAAATGTAAAATCGCTTTTTGTCAAGTCTCCCGTGGAAATTAAGGCATTTACCATATTTCTGTCGATATTGTAGGCAGAGATACCCACATCCGAATAATAGGGGAAGTTTGGATTTATAGGTGTAATGCTTTTGGTCATTTTGTTTATATATATATCGGAGATAATATCGTCAAAGGGTATAAGACCTGCTATAGCCTGTCTTACGCTTACGTTTGAAAAAAGCTTCTTTTTAGTATTTAGACCTATATATTCAAAATGATTTGTATTATAGTGTACCGCGTTTTTACTGAGGCTGCTGTCAAGGGAACCCAATTGGTTTATATCAACGCAGGCGCAGTCTATGACGCCTGAGGAAAGGGCCTGCAGCTGAGTTGCTGTATCAGGCATTATTCTTACCTTGACATTTGTTATATAGGGCTTGCCCTTAAAGCAGCTGTCGGACGCGGTAAGGTTCATTTCCTTTACCATAGTGTAGTCACGGAATTTATATAAGCCGCTGCCGACAGGGTACATATCCACATTTCCCTTTTTGTAGTACTGAGCAGGTATTATGGGAAAGCAAAGGCTGTAGCCTGCAGTTCCCTTGGGCTTGCTGTAGCTTATGCGTACAGTAAGCTCATCGGTCTTTGTATAGCCCGATACATCCTTGCAGCAGCTTTTATATATACTGTCTCCCGGCGCATTTCTGAGTACGTTAAGACTGTATATAACATCGTCTGCCGTTATGGGAGCGCCGTCCTGCCATTTAAGACCCTCTTTAAGCTTAATTGTAACAGAGGTGCCGTTATTATTCAAGGTATAGCCTTCTGCCATATTTGGAGATACCTGCATTTCGCTGTCCGTCACAAACAGAGGCTCAAACACGAGCCTAAGCACCTTGTCTACGCTGTCGTCCCTGTTGAGCAGGGGATTAAGGGTCTCAGGCTTTTTCATAGCCAGATTAAGAGTACCGCCTGTAACAGGCACCTCAGCCGAGGGCTGCGTATCCTCTGACGAAACATTTATTGCAGTACTGCCACAGCCTGTTAAAAGCGCCATAATTATTAATATACTAAAAAATCTTGATATCATATAAACCAGTCCTCAGAATGATCCTGTATATTTTTGTGTATAGGTCTATTTTTTTGATATAGCGCTGAGTTTCGCCGTAGGGTATAGAATGCAGGGATTCACCGTTATAGCTGTAATCCGTGCTGTCAAGCCATTTGCTGACATTTCCTATTCCCGCATTATAGGCGGCTGCCGCAAGCTCCTCGTTGCCGTTGAACTGCTTAAGAAGAAAGTCCAGTACCCAGCAGCCTATCTCTATGTTCACCTCAGGCTTGTTTATATCTCTGAAATCAAAGCCCTCATAACCCATTTGCTTTACTGCCCACTGAGCCGTTTCGGGCATTATCTGCATAAGTCCCGTGGCGCCTTTTTTTGAGGTCACATCCTCATTGAAACGGCTTTCCGTATTTATTACGGCGCACACAAACTCAGGCTCCAGATCATATTTTTCACTGTATTTTTCTATTATATCCACATACTTAAGGGGAAATGCCAGACAGAGCGCAATATACCCTATAAACAGAAACAGAGCACACCACAGCAGAAGTCCCAGTACAAACCTGATAAGTCTGAATATTAACTTAAAAAAACCAAACATTACTTCCCAACTCTCAGAAATCCATATACCTGTGCTTTCAACTCTTCAATAGTGCCGCTGTTGTTCGGAACAAAGTCGGCATACTCCTTAAGACGGTCAAAGTCCTTCTGATTTTTAAAACGTAGAAGTGCCTTTTCCCTGCTTATGCTATCTCTCTCCATTACTCTTTCAAGCCTTGTGTCTTCATCTGCATAGACTACCCATACCTCATCGCATAGACTGTCAAGCCCTGCCTCTAGGAGCAGAGGAGCATCTATTATTATATATTCATATTTGCCTTTGTTCTTGTCAATTTCATTTATGACATATTCCTTTATATATCTGTGTGTAATAGAATTAAGCCTTTCAAGAGCCTTGCTGTCGCTGAATACGATATCACCTAGCTTTTTTCTGTCAATTGTGCCGTCGGGATATAGTATGCCCCTGCCGAAGGCATTTATTATTTCGTCATAGGCTTTGCCTGTAGGCTCCATATTCCTGTGGGCGATGCTGTCGCAGTCCAGAACAAGGGTATTGAAATCCTCCATTATTTTGCAGACTGTACCCTTGCCGCTGCCGCTCAGACCCGTAAGCCCTATTATTTTACCCATTTTTTATTCACCATAGCCCATTCTACATAAAAACCTATTGCCACAAGTACATTGGAGGTAATAACAGATGTCCTTATATTTGTAAAATAGGGACTTATAATTGCCATTACAAGGAATATAAGCCACATTAAAAGGCATAAGCCGTGTATGAGCAGGAACAGCTTTCCCTCTCCCGTGTCCTTTGATGATATATAAAACTTTACAAGAGAAGGTATGCCTGCGGCAAACATAGCCACCCTTATAGGCGTAAACTGCGCGTTTGTAATGCCTGCGCCGCTTTTGTCCATAAGCAGTACGCATAATATCATAACAACTGAGGCTATAAGGGTAAATGCCGTTGCGACAATGCTTACAAGCTGTATTGAATTATATTTCTTCATAATATCACCTACTTTGCCTCATACCATGTGCTGCCACTGTGTACGTCAACCAACATAGGCACAGCCATATCTACGGCATTTTCCATTTCCTCCTTAAGTATGGCGCTTACCTTGTCTGCCTCGTCATTATATGCCTCTATAAGCAGCTCGTCGTGTACCTGTAATATAAGCTTTGATCTTAGCTTTTCTCTCTTAAGCCTGTTATACACCTTTACCATAGCTATTTTAATGATATCGGCGGCAGTACCCTGTACGGGCATATTCATAGCGACTCTTTCGCCAAAGGAACGCTGTATGAAATTAGAGGAATTGATTTCCGGTATATAGCGCCGTCTGTTAAATACGGTAATGCCATAGCCCATATCCTTTGCAGAGGCAACGCAGCCGTCTATAAAGCCCTTTATCCTGGGATATTTTGCAAAGTATCCCGCTATATATTCGTCAGCCTGCTTTTTGGTAATGCCTAAGTCCTGTGAAAGTGAAAAGGCGCCTATACCGTATATTATGCCGAAGTTTACTGCCTTTGCATTGCTTCTCTGCAGAGGTGTCACCTCCTCAAAGGGTACTCCGAACACCTGAGAGGCAGTGAGCCTGTGTATATCCTGACCCTCCTTGAAGGCATTTATAAGGGTCTCATCGCCTGACATGGCAGCCAGTACCCTAAGCTCTATCTGTGAATAGTCTGCGTCTATAAATATACAGTCCTTTTTGGGTATAAATACCTTCCTCAGCTTTCTGCCAAGCTCCAGTTTGATGGGTATATTCTGTAAATTAGGCTCTGTGGAGCTTATTCTTCCTGTAGTGGTAATGGTCTGGTTAAAGGTGGAGTATATCCTGTTGTCCTTGTGTACCACTGCCAGAAGTCCGTCGGCATATGTGGACTTAAGCTTGGTGTAGCTTCTGTATTCCAGAACCTTGTCTATTATCTCGTCCTTGTCCCTTAGCTTTTCCAGTATATCTGCTGAGGTAGACCAGCCTGTCTTAGTCTTTTTTCCGCCCTTAAGCCCCAGCTTTTCAAAGAGTATGTGACCAAGCTGTTTAGGTGAGTTGATGTTGAATTCCTCTCCTGCAAGCCAGTATATATCCTTTGTAAGCTCTTCTATTTTCTTTTCAAGCTCATTTCCGTATTCCTTAAGTCCTTCGGGGTCTATGCCCATGCCTGTAAGCTCCATATCCGCAAGCACATATATAAGGGGAAGCTCTATATTGTAATAAAGGTATTCCTGCTTATTTTCCTTTATCTGCTTTTCCATTGCGGAATAAACTCTGAAGCTTATATCACTTTGCCTGCCGCAGTAGAGAGTAAAGGTATCGGCGTCAAGGGATAAAATACTTTTTCTGCTTTTGCCCTTGCCTAATATCTCCTCCTCAGAGGGATAGCTTTCATTCAGAAATTCCTCTGCCAGCTCATTGTATTCATAGCTGCTGCCTGCGGAATTGAGTATATAGCCGCCAAGCATAGTGTCAAAGGCAATGTATTTAAGGTCAATGCCCTTGCGCTTAAGCATAACTATGTCCCTTTTGCCGTTATGGGCAATTTTCATATTTTGGTTTTCAAAAAAATCCTTCAACACCGAAAGCAGTTCGTTTTCTTCAAGGCGTATTACGGCTGCGGAATTTGCCTTCGCAGTCACGGAAACGGCAGCTATGGTGTTGTTTTCCTCTATTATCTTGTAGGCGCAGCTTTCAAAGGGATTTATTTCCGCTATAAACTGCTTTGCCTTTTTACTGTCTGTAATAAGAGAATAGTCAGCCTTTGCTTTTTCCTCGGAACCTCCCGTGTCAAAACGGTTCAGCATACTTCTGAAATCGTAGTGCCTGAAAAGCTTATATGCCTTTTCGTTAAAGATATCGCCTATCCTTGCCTCTTCAATGTCCATTTCGTAGGGTACATCGGTCTTTATGGTAACGAGCCACTTGCTCATAAGTGCCTGCTCCTTGTATTCCTTAAGGTTCTCACTTGCCTTCTTGGGCTTTACGCTGTCTGCATTTTCTATGGCATTTTCAACGGACTTGTATTCCTGTATTATTTTAATGGCAGTCTTTTCGCCTATAGAGGGTACTCCGGGAACATTGTCACTTGCATCACCCATCAGCGCCTTTACATCTATGAACTCTGAGGGAGTAACGCCGTAGACATCCTTGACACCCTTTGCATCATAGTCCTCAACTACGGTACTTCCTGCCTTTGTCTTGGGTATTCTTATCTTTATTTTGTCTGTAGCAAGCTGCAGAAGGTCTCTGTCGCCGCTTATTATAACAGGCTCTATGCCCAGACTGTCTGCCCTGCGGGCAAGAGTGCCAAGGAGGTCGTCAGCCTCAAAGCCTCCCATTTCGCAGGTTTTTATATTCATAGCCTGTAGCACCTTCTTAAGTATAGGCATCTGAGGTACAAGCTCCTCTGGCATACCCTTCCTCGTACCCTTGTATTCCTTATATTCAAGGTGCCTGAATGTAGGCTGATGTACGTCAAAGCATACCGCACAGTAATCGGGCTTTTCTTCATCCAGGAATTTAAAGAATATATTCAGAAAGCCATACACTCCGTTTGTAAATTCTCCGTCCCTGTTGGTGAGGAGAGGCATTGCGTAAAAGGCTCTGTTTATTAAGCTGTTGCCGTCTAAAAGCATAATTTTTGCTGACATTGTATCCATCCTTTGTAAATTTACTGATCATTATTGATTATACTAGATTTTTACAAATAAATAAAGGGGTAAAGCTAAAAAATATATTAACTTATTTCTTAAAAATTATTAAAAAAATATAAAAAAGGCGCTGCTTTATGTGCAGCGCCCCGATGAAATCATTTCAGCGTAACATTGTATGTGCTTTCCTTACCGTATTCGCCTGTAACGGCTATGGAGTAAAAGCCTCTGTTTGTAGTAAGCTTTTTTATTTCCTCGGCGGAATTTATAATGAAATTCCTTGTACGGAATGTAAAGGCTGTCTTGCCTGCGTTAAGGTTTTCGTTTATAAACTTCTCAAGCTCCTCCCCTGTGCTTACAACATAGCCGTTGTATATATGGTAGTTGTACTTATCCGCCGTACAACTCGGATAATCTTCTCTTTCCCAGGTGTGAGTCCTTGCAATATCCTCATCGGTAACATTGAAGTAGTCATAACGCTCTCTGTAGGGTACATCGGGAGCGGGGTCGTCGCTTGTGACGTCTACATGATAGCAGTCGCCGTCAAGCTTTATCATTACCCACATATGACCTATGCCGTTGGCAGAGCCTGTTACAAACTGTACGTCAAGTTTTGCCAGTCTGCACATCATATAGAAGAGATTGGCATATGCCTCGCATATACCCTCCTTGTCCATAACTATGCCTGTTATGGTATGGGCTCTCCTCGGCACATTGGTGCCGGCAGGACCGTACTTGTAGCTGTCTGTTATAAAGTTATGTATGGCAAGCTCTCTATCATACTCCGTTTTGCAGTCCTTTATAATATCTGCCGTAGTCTGCTTTACTGCTGAGTATACCTGCTTTTCCTCAAGGTCAAGCTTGCTGTAAAGCTTTTCGTTTGCCAGTACCCTGAGCATCTTGTAGTTGGGATTGTATTCAAAGGAATAGGTTATCCTTGCCCTGTCTTCGTTGACATTGCCCTTTGCCGTAGTGGAAACATCGTAGGACTTAAGCTGAGAAAGCTCGTATTCCTCGGCTTTGAAATTCCTTATGTTAAGAGTGATGCTGTTTTCCAGATTAAGGTTAGCCTTTTTTATTGCGTTAAGCCATTCCTCCTTGTTGTCTATCCTTACAGAACTCTTTTCCTCATAAGCGGCGCCCTTTATACCTGAGTATATGGTTTTCCACGCTGATATAACATCCTCCATATTGTCCGCAGCCACTGTCTGTGTCATTATGATTATGGCTATTATTATAGGTAATATTTTCTTCATAGCTTTCACTCTCCCTGGGATATGCGTTTTACATATTCAAGCTCACTGTCCTTAAGGGGTCTGTATTCCCCGCTCTTAAGACTGCCGTCAAGCTCTATTTCGCCGAAGGCTGTCCGCTTAAGATATATAATTTTGCAGCCTACAGCCTCGAACATTCTCTTTATCTGATGGAATTTGCCTTCGCTTATTACTATTTCCGCTGTGGTATAGTCAGGTCCTCTTTCCTTTATTATAAGGGTTGAAGGCTTTGTTGTAAAGTCTTTTAATTCAATTCCTTGCCCAAAAAGCTTTATTGTTTCTTCATTTACATCACCTGTCACATAGGCGATATATCTTTTCTCAACGTGTTTTTTAGGTGAAAGGGAGTTATGGGCAAAGGCTCCGTCATTGGTAAGCAGCACAAGACCTTCCGTGTCCTTGTCAAGACGTCCTACGGGAAAGAGCCTGCAGACCTTGTATTTTTTATCGATAATGTCAAGGACTGTTTTATCCTTCTTGTCCTCTGTGGCGGATATGACCCCTTGGGGTTTATTGAGCATAATATATACGTATTTTTCCGAGGAAAGAGCCTTGCCGTCAACGGCAATAATATCACTGTCCTCATCTGCCTTTGTGTCGGCGGATGTTGTTCTTTTGCCGTTTACACTGACTCTGCCCGCCCTTATAAGCTCCCTTGCCTGAGAGCGTGTGTATGCTCCGCGGCGGGCAACAAGTCTGTCAAGTCTTGACGCTGCCAAAATATTCACCTCAAACTTAATGAATTTGTAATGAAAATATTTATGTACAAATCCAAATGAATTTGATATAATTATATTAAATATAATAAAAATTGTCAAAACAATATTTTAATGAGATCAGGAGGACAAAAAAATGGCAATTATCAAGGAAGTTATATGCACTGAGGCAGACGGTTCTATCAGCTTTGGCAACTATACCGTTGCGGACAAGCAGAAAGTTGAGGGCTTCAAAGTCGGTGATGATATATATAAGGTAAGGACGCATAAGGATGTCACCCGTCTTTCCAAAAACGGAAATCTTGTGCTTGAAACCGTACCCGGAGCTACCGTACACAGCCTTAAGATAGGCTCAAAGGGCGCTGCGTTTTCAATAGAGGGCAAGGGCAGTACAATGGTAACGACAGAGCTTGAAAAGGACACAAACTATTCCATATATATAGACGATGTAAATGTAGACAAGATAAAGAGCAATCTTTCAGGAAAGGTGAGCTTCAGCATAGAGCTTAACGATTCACCTCAGGCAGTAAGGATAGTAAAGCACTGATATGGCAAGGGCAAGGAGTAGATATGTCTGCTCGGAGTGTGGCTATGAAACTGTAAAATGGCTTGGCAAATGTCCCTCCTGCGGCTGCTTCGGTACCATAAACGAGGAGCCTGTGGCGGTAAAGAGCAGGGGAACGGGACTTTCCTCTCAGGTAATGCCTCAGAGATTAAATGAAATAACCACTCAGACAGAGGACAGGACACTTACGGGTCTTAAAGAGCTGGACAGAGTATTGGGCGGCGGTCTTGTATCGGGTTCCCTTACTCTTGTGGGAGGATATCCGGGCATAGGAAAGTCAACACTTCTGCTGCAGATATGTCAGAGATTAGGCGAGCAGGGAAAGAAAATACTGTATATATCAGGGGAGGAATCCCCCCGCCAGATAAAGATGCGCGCAGACCGGCTCAAAATACATACGGATATGCTTAAGCTGCTTTCGGAAACGAATATGACGGCTATAGAAAATGCCATAAACCATGAGGCGGCGGACTATGTAATAATAGACTCCATACAGACTGTATATATGGAGGAGGTCACATCTGCGCCCGGCTCCGTCACACAGATAAGGGAAGCTACCTCAAGGCTTATGCATATATGCAAGGGCAGAGGTATATCCGTTATAATAGTGGGACACGTTACAAAGGACGGAAGCATAGCGGGACCCAGAGTGCTGGAGCATATGGTAGACACCGTGCTTTACTTCGAGGGTGACAAGACTGCAAGCTACAGGCTTTTGAGGGCAGTGAAGAACCGTTTCGGCGGCACCAACGAAATAGGTGTATTTGAAATGACGGGAGAGGGGCTTAAGGAAATACTTAATCCCTCAGCCTATATGCTTAACGACAGACCTACAGACGTATCGGGAACTGTTGTCACCTGTACTCTTGAGGGTACCCGCCCTCTGCTTATAGAGATACAGTCCCTTGTCAGCTTTACAAGCTTTAATATGCCCAGAAGAATGTCAACAGGTATGGATTTCAACAGAGTGACAATACTTATTGCAGTGCTTGAAAAGAGAGCGGGCTTACAGCTGGGAAGCTATGACACCTATGTCAATATCACAGGAGGTATGCGCATAACCGAGCCTTCCCTTGACGCGGCTGTGGCGGCGGCGATCGCCTCCAGCTACAGGGATATGCCTATTCCCGCAGACACTGTAATATTCGGTGAGATAGGTCTTACGGGAGAACTCAGAGCGGTGTCTATGGCGGAAAAGAGAGTGTCGGAGGCAGCCAGGCTCGGATTTAAGCACTGTATCATACCGAGAGCCAATCTGCGGGATAATTTCAGCATAAAGGGCGTTAAGATAACGGGAGTTTCAAATGTATCGGAACTTCTTTATGCCCTGCAATAAAGTACTGGACATATCATATATTTTGTTGTAAAATATGGTGATAAGGATAAAAACAGGAGGAATTTTTGATTATGACCTTATATGAACATTGGGTTTCATCTGCCTACTACAGAGACGGCAGAACAAATCAGGTGCTTTGGAAGGACTATCTTCCGAAGGAGCAGAAGATATATGAAGACATTATAGGAAATAAAAAAACCGAGCTGAAGGGTACGGTAAAGGAGCTTGCCGAGGAGTATAAAATGCCTGAATATTATATAGTAGGCTTTGCAGACGGCATAAACGAGACCCAGGACCCTGAGATCGATCTGGAAAAGCTGGAGGAGGATACACCTCTTGCAATAAAGATAGATTTTACAAGGCTTTACAAGAAGATGGTAGAGTACAAGGCAGATCACCTGTACTCACTTCCTCAGTGGGAGGGCATATTCACAAAAGAGGAGCAGGAGGCTCTTTACAAGGAGCAAAAGCGCTCCACCACTATTGTGAACGAAGGACCCAAGATAGGAAGAAATGACCCGTGTCCCTGCGGCAGCGGAAAGAAATACAAGAAGTGCTGCGGCGCCAATAAGTAAGAAATGCGGTGCATTGTAATTGAAAACTATAATAGCCAAGGCAGATAACGAAAATGATATAGATGTGCTGAATAAGGCCGCCGAAATTATCAGATCAGGTGGTCTTGTGGCATTTCCTACGGAAACGGTCTACGGCTTAGGCGGTGACGGACTTGATCCCGCAGCCGCAAAGAAGATATATGCCGCAAAGGGACGTCCTTCGGACAATCCTCTTATACTGCATATTTCCCACATAAGCCAGCTCAGACCCCTTGTAAGGGAGATACCCGTCAGTGCGGAAAAGCTTATTAAGGAATTCTGGCCGGGACCTCTTACGCTTATTTTCAAAAAGGCGGATATAGTGCCCTATGAGACTACAGGCGGGCTTGATACCGTTGCAGTAAGGTTCCCCGAAAACAGAATAGCTCAGAGATTTATTACACTATGCGGCAGACCTATAGCCGCACCTAGCGCCAATTCTTCGGGACGTCCCAGTCCTACAAGGGCGTCTCATGTTGAGTTTGACCTGAGCGGCAAGATAGATATGATAATAGACGGAGGCCACTGCGAGTTTGGTCTGGAATCCACAATAGTAGATGTATCCGAGGACAAGCCCTGCCTTTTAAGACCGGGCTCTGTAACCGTTGAAATGCTTGAAGAGGTATTGGGTCCTATAGATATAGACAAGGCAGTTACGGCTAAGCCTGAGGCAGGAGAAAGACCAAAGGCGCCGGGTATGAAGTATACCCACTATTCCCCTGCGGCTAAGGTAATAATAGTACGGGGCAATGAAGAAAATATGATTAAAAGAATAAACGAGCTTATTTCCCATACCGACAAGAGCCTTAAGACAGGCGTTATAGCCTCCGAGGAAACAAAGGACAGATATATCGCCGATGAGGTGCTTGTGACGGGAAGCAGGGAAAACACTGCGCAGATAGCCTCAAACCTCTTTAAAATGCTGAGGAAGTGCGATCATCACAATATAGATGTGGTATTTGCCGAGGGGCTTTCGGAAAATGAGCTTGGAATGGCTATAATGAACAGACTTAAAAAAGCGGCAGGCTATGAGATATACGACGTATAGAAAGGGCGTGTTTAATATGATAGGATTAGGATGTGACCACGGCGGCTACGAGCTTAAAAATCTGATAAAGGCTTATCTTACGGAGCATGGTATAGAGTGCAGGGACTACGGTACATTTTCAAGTGAGTCCTGCGATTATCCCATATTTGCAAAGGCTGTTGCCGACGCTGTGGCAAAGGGTGAGTGTGACAGGGGCATACTCATATGCGGCACAGGTATAGGTATGTCAATTACCGCCAACAAGGTAAAGGGCATAAGAGCCGCGCTCTGCCACGATGTATTTTCCGCAAAGGCTACAAGAGAACACAACGATTCCAACATACTTTGCATGGGCGCAAGGGTAATAGGTCCGGGACCTGCTCTTGAGATAGTAAAGGCATTTCTGGAAACGGAATTTTCAAATGATCTGAGACATATCAGAAGAATAAAGATGATAGAGGACTAGGAGGTATTTTTATGAGTAAGCTGTATGTTATAGAGCATCCTCTTGTACAGAGCAAGCTGACAAGACTGAGGAATGTAGATACTAACAATAAGGAATTCAGAGAGCTTGTAAGCGAGATATCAACACTTCTCTGCTACGAGGCTACAAGAGATATGTCTACCAAAAACGTAGACGTGACTACTCCCTTAGGCGAGGCAAAGTGCAAGACACTTGATCTGGATATCGGCATAGTGCCTATATTGAGAGCGGGCCTTGGTATGGTAGACGGTATAGTGAGCCTTATACCCAATGCCAAGATAGGACACATAGGTCTTTACAGAGACCCTAACACATTCAGACCCATAGAGTATTACTGCAAGCTCCCTGAGAATGTAGAGGACCTTGAAATATTTGTACTGGAGCCTATGATGGCTACAGGCGGCACTGCAGGAGCCGCAATACAGTTCCTTAAGGAGAGAAAGGCTAAGAATATTAAATACATCTGCCTTATATGTACTCCCGAGGGTGTTAAAAAGCTTCAGGACGAGCATCCCGATGTAGATGTGTACGCAGTGGCTATGGACAGAGTTATAAACGAGGACGGATATATAGTTCCCGGCTTAGGTGATGCCGGCAACAGGATGTTTGGCACCAAATAGGCCTTCGGGGAGGAATTTGTATGTCACAATGGCTTTTGTGTATGACGGCATTTGCCGTTTCCTTCGCCATTACACTGCTTACCACACCTGTTGTCAAGGATCTGGCATACCGCTTTAAGGCTGTGGACTTTCCGCGTTCAAGAGGTATGAACAACGAGCCTGTCCCCCGTATGGGCGGTCTTGCCATAGTGCTGGGCTTTACAGGCGCTCTTATAGTGATGTCCTTTTTTATGAAGGACCTTATAACGGTGCAGTTCATGGGCTTTACAATAGGTGCAGTCATTATCGTGGTAGTAGGCATATTTGATGATATATATGAGCTTAGCGCCAAGTTCAAGCTGGCGGTACAGATAATAGTTGCAGTTATCGTTGTAGGCACAGGCACCAAGCTGGACTTTATAATGTGGCCCTTCTGGCAGTATTTAAAGCCCTTTGCCCCTGTCATAACGGTTATATGGATAGTGGGACTTATAAATGCCGTAAATCTTATCGACGGTTTGGACGGCCTTGCGTCTGGGGTCACTACCATAGCGGCGATCTGCCTTACCATACTTTGCGTATTAAGAGGCAATAACCTTATTGCCGTTGTCATAAGCGCCGCTCTTGCAGGCTCCTCACTGGGCTTTCTGCCCCGTAATTTTGCGCCTGCGGAGATATATATGGGCGATACCGGTTCTACATTTTTAGGCTATGTGCTGGCTGTATGCTCCTGTATAGGTGTGTTCAAGGGATATGCCCTTCTTTCGCTGTTCCTTTCTGTGCTGACAATGGCTCTGCCTATGCTTGACACTACCTTTGCCATGATAAGACGAGCTATAAATCATCAGCCTATTATGAGTCCCGACAGAGGACACCTTCATCACAGGCTTGTGGATTCGGGACTTTCAAGCAAGCAGGCAGTCGTAGTGCTGTATGCTCTGAGTTCGGTAAGCTGCCTTATAGCAGTTGCCATAGCTCTCGACGACTATAGGTTCACGCTTTCGCTTATGCTTGCGCTCTTAGTCGTTATAATGATGCTCGTAGTATATGATAAAAGAACATAAAAGGGCAAGCCTTAACCTTTGGACAAGCCCTTATACATAATAAAATGATATTGTTATATTTTATTTTCAAACTGAATCGACGGTTTTGCCTTAATGACAAAATCGTCGATTTTTGTGGTTTGGATGATTTTTAATTGGCTTTGTCTTGTAAATTTTTGTTTATATGAATAGGTTCGACCTCTCAGTCAGCCCCGCTTACAACTATTTTTATATAAGCTTTTGCCGCG
>CANQBJ010000016.1 GCA_947589665.1 uncultured Clostridia bacterium | reverse complement strand
GATTGTAGCTTAGGTATTGTTTTTCTAAGTAAATAAATTACTTTGAAAGACGTACTCCTTAACCTCCCCTATCAGGGGAGGGGGACCATGCGCAGCATGGTGGAGAGGTCATTACTAACATAAACGCAAACTCACCGATAATACTTTAAGTATTAAATAAAAAACGCCATTTTCGGGGGTCCAGGACCCCCGAAAATGACATTATCTGAATGTTGAAAAGCTGTACCCAAGCTCTGTTGCCCTGTTCACTATTTCGGGCAGCTTGCCGTTAGGTGAATAGTACCATATTATACCGTCGTTTTTTATGCTTACGGATATATAGTCCTTATCTATGACGGGATGATAATAAAGGCTCATAGCCCAGCCGTTTTCATAACAGCTTGCCATTTTGCCGAATATACCGTTATCCTCTGTATTTATAACATAGCCGGCAGGAGTGGGTATATAATACACCCTTTTGCCTGAGCGCTCAGTATAGGTGAGTATATTCTTTTTGCTTTCATTGGGAAAGCTCTGATATACGGCGTCAAAATAATGCTCCGCCATTAAAAGCTGACTGTCCGTTGCGCCATAGTGCGGAAATTCAAAAAATTCCGTGTTATATCCAAGCCTTGCGGCGCATTGCTTTGCAAGTACCATTCTCTTCTGCTGGTCGCTTATGCCATATAGTGTCTTGCTGCCCCATTCCCAGCCTTCGCCACTTACGGTGCTGCCGTATTGATGAGTATATCCATGCAGTCCTATGTGTCCGCCATGGTCAGCCATATAATCCATAACATACAGGAAATAGGAATTATACAGGCTGAAATCCTTGCTCACATCATTCCAATAGCCTGCATCTGGGTCGGCATATACCGGTATCCACGCTACATAGTACTCCTGACCTCTTTCATAGAGGTACTGCGCCGTAAATCTGAGTTTTAAGAGCATATCCGCAGTGTACTTAGGCTCCCTTGCCTTGTCCATACCGTCGGCAGCTATATCCTCAAGCCTTATATAGGCGGCTTTGCCCTTTCCTGCCGATACAGGTATCACACTTGAGCAGCTGCTTTTCAGTATAGATATCTTATTTCTGTCAATATCGGCGCTTACACAGTAGCCAAAGGTTTCTGCAAGCTCGTAGACCGAAATATACACCTTATTTTCAAAAACACATATTTCGGGTCTGTTGCTGCCCGTATTGTCAGTAAAAAACTCTCTCCTGCCGTCAAGCCTTATTGAATAGACATTATAGGCATATCTCCACTCTCCGCCCATATTGCCAAGAGCCTCGTCAATAGGAATACACAGTCTGCCATTGCAGAAAACCGCATCCGTCCTGACATTTTTATTTTCGCTGTAATCTATTAATACAACAGTTTTTTTGCAGACCTGCTCCACAGCAGGCTCAGTGTAAGGCAAATAATCCGCATACACTGTCTGTATATTAAAAAGAATACACAGTGTAAGTAGTATAAATATCTTCTTCATAGCAATTATCCTTTGCAATTTACTTCCAAGACATTATACTACATTTATATTTCATATGCAATATTGCATTTTAAATTTTCAGCATATCCAGACAGCGGAATTTTCCTCAATATTGTCAAAAAACCACTTGGCATCCTCAACGCTCATACGCACACAGCCGCTGGAGTGTTTTTGTCCCAGAACGGGATCGGTAACATTTTTATTTCTGTCCATAGCCACAGAATGGAAGAGATAGCTCCCGTTGAATCTCACCCAGTACATTGCTCCGCTGCCGAGCCTTTCGGAATAAAACCACGTTCCTCTCTCACTTATCCTGAAGTGACCTCTTGTAGTAGGCGATCTGTTTACTCCCGTAGAACATACGATACGTCTTTCAACGCTCCAGCTTCCCTTGCTGCCCTTGAGTACATATATCCTCTGTCTGTCAATATCCACCCATATAAAATGCTGAGTTTCGCTAGCAATATTATTATTGGCGTAATCCAGTATTATATTATTGGAAAGTACTGAGGTATCTGCAGGCCTGTCGCGGGGAATATCCAGTGTTTCAGCCTTTACCCAGCCCATTCTGTTCCTGTATCTGACATAGTACCACTTTGTACCTTTGTCCTTAAGTATTTCCACCTTAGTTCCCGATACTATCAGGTCCTCAGCCCTGCCGTTTATCTCAGCATAGACCACAGCGCCTCTGGGAACATCGGCAAACACAGGCGACGGCTTTAAAAAAGGCGGTATGTCCTCGGCAAGGGTTATTCTAAGGGTAAGTATGCACACGGCGGATATCATAAAAACTGCAGACAAACCAAAAATCAACATTTTTCTCTTCAAAAAAACACCTCTTCTCCTTATAAATTATGACTATAAATAAAATATTTATACTTATTTATAAATATAAACTTGAATTTTTGTATAATTAGTGTAAAATGTAATTATAGAAACAAATAACACAGGCGAGGAAGGCTTATGATAAAAACAGATATACTTATAATAGGCTCAGGAATAGGCGCATTGAGCGTAGCCTCTGAGCTCTGCAAATTTCACAGAAAGGTAACCGTAATAACAAAGGCGCTTACTAAGTCCTGCAATTCCTCACTGGCGCAGGGCGGTATATCCGTCGCACTTTCAGACGAGGACAGCTATACCCTCCACTATGAGGACACCATGACGGCAGGCTGTAATATAAATGACCCCGATGCAGTGCTTAAGCTTGTGTCAACGGCTCCCGAGGTAATAAGAGAGTTCATAAACACGGGAATGGTATTTGACAAGGACGAAAACGGTAACCTTGCCTTTGGCAGAGAGGGTGCTCACAGGCTCAACAGGATAATACACGCAGGAGGCGACAGAACGGGACTCCGTGTAGTAGAGCAGCTTTTAAGAAATATCACAACAGACGTTACAATAATACAGAACGAAATGGCTCTTGACCTAAGAGTGAAAAACGGCAAATGCTCAGGTGTCATTACAAGAAATTCCGAAGGGGAGATACACTGCTACCATGCAAACTATACTATACTTGCTACAGGCGGCATAGGTCAGCTTTATCCCTCTACCTCCAACGACATAACTATAACCGGAGACGGCATATCTATGGCATACAGGGCAGGCTGCAGGCTCAAAAACCTTGAGTTCATACAGTTCCACCCCACTATGCTGACCATAGACGGCAAGGCTTATGGTCTTGTGTCCGAGGCAGTAAGAGGCGCAGGCGGCATACTTGTCAATGACAAGGGCGAAAAGATAATGGAGGGAGTACATCCTCAGAAGGACCTTGCTCCCCGTGACGTAGTTGCAAGAGAGGTATATGCTCATTATCTCAAGGGCGAAAAAATATACCTTGATATAAGTAATGTAAAGGATTTCAGGAAGAAATTCCCTACAGTTACAGAAATATGCGAGGAACACGGAGTCGATCCCGACAACAGACTTCTGCCCGTTGCTCCGGGAGCTCATTTCCATATGGGCGGCGTAGAGGCAACTCCCGAAGGAATTACCAACATAGAGGGTCTTTTTGCTGTAGGCGAGGTTGCCTGTACGGGAGTACACGGTGCCAACAGGCTTGCAAGCAATTCTCTCCTTGAAGGTATAGTATTCGGCAAGCTTACGGCGGACTATATAGTCAATCACCGTATCACAGCAGAGGAAATAGCCGACGAGCCTTCTCCCTATACCGTAGGCAAGCTCCCCGATAAGGCAGAAATACAAATACAGATGATGGAGTTTGTAGGCATAGTAAGGCATTCTGGCAAAATGCAGGAAATAATAGACTGGTTTGAACAATATATGCCTGATCACAAGGACTTTGTAAGGCTTAATATAGACAAGACTTCAAACAATCAGTATGAAATATACAATATGCTTACAACAGGCTGGCTTATAGCCAAAGCCGCCGCAGACAGGCACAACAGCATAGGCGCTCACTATATTGTGGAATAAAGTTAAAAGGGTTGTCACCGACAGCCCTTTTTTAATGAAAACTTGTCTAAATCGGCATAGCAATATTTGTATATTTACACTATTGAAAACAGGAGAAAAAAGGTGTATCATTGATTTGATGTTTTTTTGGGCATGGTAATACGATCCGAATTTATTTTATGTGTTATCATTGTCTTTTTTATTTAAAATGAAAAGGAGTTTTAAAAATGAAAAAATCTTATTCAAAACCGACGGCAGAGGTAGAAGTGTTTTCTGTTAAAAATATGATTTCCGTATCTGCTATCCCTATTAACAAAAGCCCTTCAGTAGTAAAATACACTAAAGGCAAGCTTAATTTCTAGAGAGGGTAAAGGAACATGAAGAAATACTTACTTAAAACTATATCCGTCCTTCTCACAGGAGTTATGCTTGTGGGTATGGCAGTTCCCGCTATGGCGGACATTGCCGATATACAGGTCATAGACTTGGCTTCCGCACCTATGTTAGCTTCAAATGACAATTTAGGAGATTATACTGCCTCTGAGGGAAAAGATATTAAAATAAATATAGTAGGCGCCGGAGAAACTGAAAGCGTAGATACAAGTAGCCTTGAAGCGGGAAAATTTGCAAAGATAATCGCTGATGATGAGATTAGCGGAAAGCAATTTTCTCACTACGAATATGTGACCACAGCAAGAAATTATGTTGCAAGCTATGACAAGGAATTTACATTCTATGTAGACCCTCCTATGACTATAAATGTAGTTTATGCTGATGATCCTATTACTTCAGCTAACGGCATTGTAGCAGGTATGTACAAAAATCCCGAGGTAAAGGAAGACGGAAATACATATTTCTACTGTTCTGTAGCAGGGGCAAAAGGTAGCAATACAACAGCAGAAATAACATTTGGTCGTTCACAAAAAGATGAAAGAGATACGGACAATAATTCCGAAACTATAACAACAAATAAAGAGCAAAATATATATGATGAGGAAGATACTGACGAACACAATACTTTTCAATACATAGTATCAAGCGGCATTCAGACAGGCGGTCCTATTGACTTTAAGGCAAAGGTCAATGGCACTGATTCAACAGCCCTTATAAAGACTTGGGATTTACATTCAGGTGCTTTTTATAGCAAAACCAATGGTACAGTAAATGATCTTACCATAGACGGAAATAAATATAGTTTTAATGCCAATATAGGCGACAAGGTAAGGGTTTACACAACAGATAGCAGTGCATTGTCTGTAACAGGCTTGGAAGAAAGCAAAAAAAGCTCAGACGGAAAAATAAATGAATATACTGCAACTGCTATTTCTGTAAGTATAACTGGAAGTAATATTGAAAAAATAATGGTCAATCCTATGGATGTTGCTATTGCAGAGGGCGGTCAGCCTAGTACTCCAAGTCCAGACAAATCCACTACAGGTACTATAATCGTTAATGTTCAGGCAATAGAAACCGGTACTAAGCTCTCAGGCGCAAATGTTACAGCTAAAAAGAGTGATAATGAACTGTTTACTTTTACTATTCCGGAAACAGATGAAGGTATATATTCTATAAGTGCGCCTGAAGGTACTTATGATATAACTGTTGAACTTAACGGTCAGACTGCATCAGGCAGTATAGATGTTGAAAACGGTACAGAAAAATCTGTAACCATTTCTATTAAGGATATTGAGGCTGAGAGACAGGAAAAGATAAATACCCTCATAGAATATATGAAAACTGAAGATAATCCACAAAACGGAAGTCTATGGAACACAGAATCCCCAAATGAACTTAAATGGTCTTATATAAATGGCTGTATGATGACAGCATTTATGGATCTGTATGAAGTGACTGAAAATGAAGAATATTTGAATTTTGTAATTAATTATGAAGATTTATCATTAAACAATAATGGGGAAATTCTTAAGAAAAATGGAACAGAAGAACCAACTACCAATAATTTAAGTACTGATAGGACTTTAGATAATGTTAATCCGGGCAAAGCAATACTTGATGTAATCGCTACAGGAAATAATGGTACAAATAATAAATTTTCCAATTGTATTAATATTATTACAAATGTTGTTAATAATGCAAGCAATTACAGAGTAAAGGGTGGAAATTTCTGGCACAAATCAACATACCCCTATCAAGTATGGCTTGATGGTACATATATGGCATTGCCTTATATGATACAATACAAGCGTATATATCCTGATGTTGAATATACTATTGCAGGACACCAAACTACTAAAGATACTATAGATGATGTTGTTAATCAGTTCAAGAATGTTGAAGCGAAAATGAAAGATAAAGAAACAGGTCTTTATTATCATGGTTATGATTCACAAGCAGATACATCTTCAACAGGTAATAATGATCCAACTAAAGCAATGAGTTGGGCTAAAGATGCAAATCCATCACAAAGTAATACCGGATATTATGTTAACAGTTTTAAATCTAATGCACATAATGTAGGTTGTTCTTCTAATTTTTGGTCAAGAGCGATGGGATGGTATGCTATGGCATTAATTGACAGCTATGAACAAATAAATCTAATTCAAGACGGAAATGATTATAGTAGTCAAAAAGGAGAACTTGCAAGAATATTCAAAGAATTAATGACTTCTGTCTTAAAATATCAAGATCCAATAACAGGAATGTGGTATCAGGTAATGGACAATAAGGAAACCGATGAATCAAGATCTTACTTGAAATACAACTATCTTGAATCAAGCGGTACTGCTACGTTTGCTGCTGCCCTTATGAAAGGCTATAATTTAGGTCTTCTTGATGAAAGCTATTATGAAAAAGGCTTAAAGGCATTTAATGGTATTACCGATAATCAATTAACTATAAATAATGACGATCCAAATAAAGCCGGTATAGGAAACATCTGTAAATCAGCAGGTCTTGCTGGTAATGAAGGTGCAAAAAGCCCCAAAAATAATACAACAACAAAAGCAAATTCATCTAAACACGAAACATCTCCTATGCCTGATGATTTGCTTAATATATCTAGAGATGGTTCATTTAGTTATTATCTTTCTGAACCCATAGTAACCAATGATGCCAAAGGTGCTGCTCCTTACCTTATGGCTTATGCTCAGAAGTTAAAGCACGATAAGGTTTTACAAAGTGCAAACAGTTGATTTGAATAAGATTTTAAAAAATGGTCGGTTTAAACCGACCATTTTTTTGATAATGTTATTTTAAGAAGAACAGGAGTTATAAGAGTAGTTACTATGACCATAAACACGACGGCAGGGAATAACGAAGTATCGAGCAAGCCGCAGTCAAGTCCCTTTTGCGCCACTATAAGCGCAACCTCGCCACGAGATACCATACCGATCCCTATGGAGAGAGCCTCTCTTTTGTCAAAGCCCCTGAGATATGCGCTTGCTCCGCAGCCTATTACTTTGCTGACTACGGCGGTCATAAGCAGAATAACGGCAAAAACCACAACAGAAGGCTCTTTTGCAAGGGCTTTCAGGTCTGTCCTTATGCCTATACAGGCAAAGAACACGGGAGTAAAGAAAAGATACCCAAGAGCGTCTATGCTGTTGTCTATATAACTGCTTATTCCAAAGCCGCAAAGCACAATTCCCGCAAAGTATGCCCCCGTAATGTCGGCAACGCCAAAAAATTCCTCGGCACAAAAGCTCATGGCAAAGCAAAAGGCAAGAGCATAAATAGCTATCCTTTTTCTGCGGTGTACCCTTTCGGCAATTTGCTTGCCCACTATTGCCATAAGTCCCGTAAGTAATACAAATATAAAAAACAGCAATATCTTAATAATCGCCATTACTACAGATATATGTTCTTCCCCGTTCATAGCCGTAATTGCAGTAAGCACGACTATGCCTATGATATCATCTGTAATGGCTGCCCCCAGTATAGCCGTGCCTACAGATGTATTAAGCCGGCCCATTTCCCTTAGTGTTTCCACCGTTATGCTTACCGATGTGGCAGTAAGGGTAACACCCATAAACAGAGCTTTTATAAAATTCTCTCCGAGCTTCATTATGTAACAGACAAGAGTACCCCCTGCCAAGGGCAGCAATACTCCCATTAAGGCTATCATTAGCGCCGTTCCGCCCTGTTTTTTTAACTCTCTCATGTCCGTTTCAAGCCCCGAACGGAACATAAGTATTATAACTCCTATTTCTGCTGTCTTTATAAGGAAATCCGTTTCCTCCACCATTCCCAGAAATGAGGGACCAAGCACTATCCCTGCCCCAAGAGCGCCAACTACCGCAGGCAGATTTACCCGCCTTGACGCTATGCCGAATATCTTTGTGGATAGGAGTATGACCGCAAGGGCAAAGAGATAAAAATAATTTGATGTGTACATATTGACCTCTTTTTTAAATTTTTGTTTAACTGAGTAAAATAGACCTCTCCACCGCCTAACGGCGGTCCCCCTCCCCTGATTAGGGGAGGCTATGCACCGCAAAGCTATGGCAATCGATTAGGTATTGTTTTTTCTAAGTAAATAAGGGATTTTGCAAAGCCTCCACCTAAGGCTCCCCTAATCAGGGGAGCTGTCAGCCGCGGCAAAAGCTTATATAAAAATAGCTGTGAGCGGGGCTGACTGAGAGGTCGAACCTACTAACCTAAACAAAAACTCACTGTACCTTGACCCTTATATTTATAAGATACTCATCCTCATTTTTCTCCATTTCGTATTCGGTATTCATTCCCGATTCGTTCATTATGCCCACAGCCTGCTTTATAGTGCTTGTAAAAAGCCGCATTTCGTTAAAATGCTTTCTTGCCTCAGTATTATGCTTTTCGCTGCTGCCTACAAGCTTATGAGTTTTTATGGCGCTGTTTATGACTATCTCTGTTTTATCCTTGTTAAGCCCCAGCCTGCTTATTTTGTCTATAAGGCTTTTCTGCATAATGCTGTCGTCCGTCCTTAAAAGAAGTCTTGCATTTTCCATAGGTATATCCTTATCCATAAGCATTGCTCTTACGTCGCCTTCAAATTGACAAAACTCCAAAAGCTCTTTCACCCTGTTTTCTGATATGGAAAGTATGTGAGATATTTCGTTTGTACTGTACTTAAAGCCCTCGTGGAGTATTCTCATACCCTCTGCCGCCTCTAAATAGTGGAGGTCTGTTCTCTGCATATTCTCCGACATCGTAACTGCCGCCGCATCTCTGTCGCTTAGCTCGATTACTATAGAAGGTATGCTTTCAAGCCCTGCAAGTCTTGTTGCCCTTAAACGTCTTTCGCCAAACACAAGCTCATAAAGTCTGTTGTTTATAAGCCTTACGCTTATGGGCTGGAGTATGCCGTATTTCTTTACGGACTCCACAAGCTCCTTCATATTTCCCTCTCTGAATGTACTTCTGGACTGGTACGGATTGGGAAGTATCTTGTCCACAGGCAGATATATTATTTCATTTCCCTTGTATACATTTGTTGTCATTAGTAACACTCCTTTCGCCGCCTATAATGATTATACCATATTTACCATTTTTTTCCATTTATTGCCCTAGAAAAATTTGTACATTCTGCGACAAAAATTTACAGTCACACATTTCACTTTATCTGCATATAAATAAATATATGTCAGGAGTGATGTTATGTACCCTAATAAATTTTTGACCGAGCTTATAGAGGACGCTCTTAACGAGGAAGTAAAGGACAACGGTTTTTATGACGGCCTTGCCGCCAAAATAAGTGATATAGATGACAAAAACAAGCTTAAGCAAATGAGCCTTGATGAAAAAAAGCACTATAATATGCTTAAGGAAATTTATGAAAAGCTGACGGGGAAGGAATTTTCTCCTCAGAAAGAGGCTGATAAAAATGAAGCTGAAAGCATTGTAAAGAGCATTGAAAAGGCTATAGACAAGGAATTGGAGTCGGTGGAAATGTACCGCCCTATTTTATTTGCCCTTGAAAATCCCGCTTTCAAAAACTATTTGCAGGAGATAATTACAGACGAGCAAAACCATGCCGCAAGACTTAATTATATGTACAGCAAATACAAATAATACACAAAATAAAACAACCGATTTTCGGGGGTCCTGGACCCCCGAAAATCGGTTGTTTTGAAATGATACTATTTGTTTGTCGGTCTGACTGCTCGCTCTATTGCCATTTCCATAACATAGGCACCAAGAGTGCCGACAATGTTTATATCCGCTTTCACATCGCCAAGGGACAAGGCATACACGCTGTCGCCGTCTGCCATAGTATGTACGGGATCGATCCTCCTTGCCAGTCCGTTCTGACCCATAGACGCTATTTTGCACAGCATTGATTTATCAAATGCCGCATTTGTAATAACTGCGCCGATAGTTGTATTGCCTGTAAACAAATTCTTAGGCTCAAGGCTCTTAAGCATTTCCTCTCTGAAATCAAGGGACCCTGTACCGTTTTTGTCGGTAAGTCCCGCTATTTTATTGCCCTTGCCGTCAAATACATCGCCAAAGGCATTCACTATTACTATGGCGCCTACCTTAAGCTCTCCTATCTGTACGGCATACATACCAAGTCCTGATTTCTGACACTGCTCCATACCGTACAGCTTGCCTACCGTGGCGCCTGTGCCGCCGCCTACAGAACCCTCTCTCGGTTCATTTTTCTCGGAATTTATACAGGCTGCATATGCCATTTTCTTGTCGGGACGTGTCTTTGGGTCCTTATAGCCTAAGTCAAATATGCAGCTTTGGCACACAAGCGGCACCTTTGCAACGCCTACGTCAAAGCCTATATCCCTTTCCTCCAGGTATTCCATAACTCCCCCTGCTGCGTCTAAGCCATAGGCAGAGCCGCCGCTGAGAACAAGAGCATGTATCTTGTCTGCCTGCATACGGGGATCAAGGAGAGGGGTTTCCCTGGAGGCAGGTCCTCCGCCTCTTATATCCACTCCTGCCGCCATACCCTCCTTGGCTATTATAACGGTGATGCCCGTTCCCTTTTCGTAGTCCTGCGCATTTCCTATGTTTATATTGCCTATATCCGTTATTTTTATCTCTTTCATATTAACTCCTTTTAAAATCGGGGTAATCCCCTCTGCCTCTGTCCACCTCATAGCCTATGGACTGTATTCGTCTTTCAAGACAGCCTCTGCACTCTGCCGCCTCCTCGCCCGTACATATCTTGTTGTCATAAAGGGAATATTTTTTCCTTACAGATACAGGCGATAAATTGGGCATAAGCACATTTGCCCCTGCCAGTATTCCCTTTTCCCTGCCCATTGGGTCCGCTGTGCCAAGGGCAGTTGTGGCAGGCAGAAGTACCTTCGGAAACATTATCCTCAGTATGCTCAGCAATACAAGTGTAGTATGTATACTGCCGTTTTCACAATCCGCAAAGGGTGTGTCCTTATGATGTATGAAGGGACCTATGCCTATCATATGAGGCTGGAGATCACTCATAAATTTCAAATCCTCAAATATAGTGTCAACGCTCTGCCAGGGTGAGCCTACCATTATGCCGCAGCCTACCTGATAGCCTATTTCCTTTAAATTATACAGGCACTGCTTTCTGTTATCAAGGGACATCTCAGCAGGGTGAAGCTTTGCATAATGCTCATTGTCCGCTGTTTCATGTCTTAAAAGGTATCTGTCCGCTCCGCTTTCAAAATATCTCTTGTAGCTTTCATAGCTTTTTTCACCAAGAGATAGGGTAACGGCGCAGTCCTTATATTTTTTCTTTATATCATATACTATAGAACATATAATATCGTCTGTATACCAGCTGTCCTCGCCGCCCTGTAATACAAAGGTGCGAAAGCCCAGTTCATAGCCGTTGTCGGCGCACTGCATTATCTGTTCGGGAGTGAGCCTGTATCTCTCAGCATTGTTATTACTGCGCCTTATACCGCAGTAATAACAATCGTTCTTGCAGTAACAGGATATCTCTATAAGTCCTCTCAGATATATCCTCCTGCCAAAGACGGAAACGCTTATTTCCCTTGCCCTTTCGCTAAGGTACTCCCTGTCCTCCTCCGATATATTCAGAAGAGCCTTAAGCTCCTCCTTATTCAGTTTTTTGGTTTCGCAAAATCTGTCTATTATTTTTTTCATATACTCATTCCTTATTATCCCAGATAGCTAAATAAGATTATAGACCAACGCAATAATTATGTCAATATAATAAGGACTGCTCCCGCAGTCCTTATCACTATTCTTCCTTAATAGCATCCACAGGGCAGCTTTCGACTGCCTCATGGACAGTGTCCTCATTGTCGTCGGTCACATCGCCTATAACGTGGGAAAAATTGTCCTCGCCCATTTCAAATACCGAAGGCTCGATACTCGCGCACAGACCGCAGCCGATGCACAGGTCCTCGTCAATATATACTCTCATAATATCACCTCAGAAATAGTATGGGCATATATTGAAAATTTATACAGAGGGGACACCGTTTTTACAACGCTCTTAAAATTTTTTAGAAGATAGGAACTACGGCACCCTCGTATGTAGTTTCCATAAATTCCTTTATCTCATCGCTCTGTAAAGCCTCTGCAAGAGCCTTAACAGCCTCGTTGTTCTCATTGCCTTCCTTTACAACAAGTACGTTTGCATAGGTCTTAGCAGCCTCGGAATCCTTATCCTCTACTGCTACGGCATCGCTTACCTTCAAGCCTGCCTCTATAGCGTAGTTGCCGTTTATGACTGCCATATCCACATCAGCTAACGCTCTTGCTATCTGAGCAGCCTCCATTTCCTGTATTTCGATATTCTTGGGATTTTCAACTATATCCAGCTTTGTAGCCGTAAAACCTGCATCCTCCTTAAGAGTGATAAGACCCTGAGCCTCAAGGAGCATCAAAGCTCTCGCCTCATTTGTACCGTCATTTGGAACAGCTATTGTTGCGCCGTCTGCAAGCTCGTCAAGAGTTGCTGTCTTGCCTGCATATAAGCCAAAGGGCTCGTAGTGTATAGCTGCTACGGATACAAGATGTGTGCCGTTTTCGTTGTTAAAGTCCTCAAGATAGGGACCGTGCTGGAAATAGTTGGCGTCTATCTCGCCGCTTTCCGTTGCAGTATTGGGAAGAATATAATCGTTAAATTCCTTTATCTGAAGATCAATATTCTTCTCGGCAAGTATAGGCTTAACAGCCTCCAAAATCTCCGCATGAGGTGCGGGAGATGCGCCTACTGTAAGAACAGTAGCCTCGTTTTCACCGCCTGCATCGGCTGATCCTTCATTTCCGCTGCCGCCGCAGCCTGTCAGAAGGGCTGCTGAAAGCACAACAGTACCTAAAATTGCTAAAAACTTTTTCATTGTTATCGTCTCCTTTTTTTAAATATATAATAAAAATTAATTTATTCTCTTGTCTGTCTTTCTTGTAATTCTCATACCTACCTCCTGGAAAAGCTGTACTACAACTACAAGAAGCACAACGGTTACCATCATAATATCGGTCTGGTATCTGTAATAGCCATAATTGATGGCTATGGAACCAAGACCGCCGCCGCCTACAAAGCCTGCCATTGTGGAATAGCCAAGTATAGTAGTTACGGCTATTGTGCTGCCTACTATAAGCGAAGGCTTTGCCTCGGGTATAAGCACCTTGAATATTATCTGCACAGGTGATGCACCCATAGACTGGGCTGCCTCTATTACTCCCGGGTCTACCTCCTTAATGGAGGATTCCACCATTCTTGCCACAAAGGGTCCCGCCGCTGCGGTAAGAGGCACTATAGTTGCTGTAGAGCCTATAGATGTGCCTACTATAAATCTTGTAACGGGTATTATTGCAACAAGAAGTATTATAAAGGGTATTGACCTTATTATATTGACTATAACTCCCAATACAACATTTATGCCTTTGTTGGGGCATATGCCCTCCTTGTCCGTGATGTTCAGTATAATGCCTATGGGAAGTCCTATTATGTATGCAATAAAGGTAGACACAAGGGTCATATAAAGAGTTTCGCCTGTTCCTCTTACAAGCAGGTCTGCAAGCTTGGCAATTTCCATTATATCTCCTCCTTATACTTAATGCCTATCCTGTCAAAATAAGCGCTCACCTTGTCTATGGCAGTGTCGGGTATCTGTATTATCATTTCGCCTGCCGCCATGCCGTTGACATCCTTTGTGTTGGCATACATTATATTGGCAGGCACATTGCACTCCATAATAAGGTTTGCAATAACGGGCTCATAGGATGACAATCCGTCAAATACGATCCTTACTGTCCTGCAGTTTTCAAGAGAGTGTATTGCATTCTTGGGAAGTATAAGCTGCTTTGCCATATCCGACTGAGGATTGGCAAATATATCCTTTACGCTGCCCTCCTCAACTATGCGGCTTTTGTCTATAACGGCTACCTTGTTGCATATCTGCTCTATAACGCTCATTTCATGAGTGATTATAATAACGGTCACGCCCATGGTCTCGTTTATCTCTTTAAGCAGAGCCAGTATGCTCCTTGTGGTATTTGGATCAAGGGCTGATGTAGCCTCGTCGCAAAGCAACACCTTAGGGTTGGTCGCCAATGCCCTTGCTATGGCGACTCTCTGTTTCTGACCGCCGGAAAGCTGTGAGGGATATGACCTTTCCCTGTCATCCAAACCTACTATCTTAAGGAGTTCTCTTGCTCTCTTCTCCGCATTCCTCTTAGGCACCCTTGATATTTCAAGAGGAAAGCATATATTTTTAATGGCTGTCCTCTGCTCCAGAAGGTTAAAGCCCTGGAATATCATTCCCATAGACTGCCTTGCCTTCAGAAGCTCCTTATGGGTAAGGGAGGTAAGGTCCTTATCCTCAAAGAATACAGTACCCTCTGTAGGTATCTCCAGAAAATTGATACACCTGACAAGAGTGGATTTTCCTGCGCCGCTTAATCCTATAATGCCGAATATATCCCCCTGCTCAATGCTCAGGTTTATATCCTTAAGCGCCTGTACGTCGCCGTTTGCGGTATGAAAGGTCTTGCTGAGACCCTGTATTTTAACCAAAGGCATATTATCTGCCTCCTTTTTTATTTCATAGATGCTATTATACCATCCTTAAAGGTCTTAAGCTCCTCGATCTGGGTCTTGAGTACTGTGGACTTAACTGAAAATGTCTTGTCCAGTATTGTAATATTCTTCAAAGCCGCAAGACCCTCTGCCATTTTCCTGGAGGCAGTTGCAGCCCATGTGCCGTTGTCCATAAGGGCGATAGTTCTGTTCTGTATATTAAGAGCCTTCATATCGTTTATAAAGCTTTCCATTATAGGATACATGCCGCCGTTGTAGGTAGGTGATGCCAGTACTATATGGCTTACTCTGAAAGCCTCTGCTATAAGCGTTGAAACATCTGTGCCGGACACGTCGTAAACTCTTATGTTTTTAATGCCGTCCTCTGCCAGCATACAGGCAAGAGCATTTGCCATATTTTCCGTATTGCCGTACATTGAGGCATAGGCTATCATTACACCCTTGTCCTCAGGCTCATAGGTACTCCACTTGTTGTACTTGTCCAGTATATAGTCCAAATCCTTGCGCCATACGGGACCGTGAAGAGGAGCAAGCATCTTTATGTCAAGAGGGGCTACCTTCTTTAAAAGAGCCTGTACCTGCACGCCGTACTTTCCTACGATGTTTGTATAGTATCTTCTGGCATCGTCAAGCCAATCCCTGTCAAAATCCACCTCATCGGCAAATATTACACCGTCAAGAGCGCCGAAGGTACCAAAGGCGTCTGCTGAGAATAAAATGCCCTCTGTTTCATCAAAGGTGACCATAGTCTCAGGCCAGTGTACCATAGGCGCCATAACAAAGCGCAGAGTATGCTTTCCCGTGCTCAGGGTATCTCCCTCTGCCACAAGGACCTTTTCATAGCTCATATCCTCATAGAACTGACCTATCATATTGAAGGTCTTGGCATTGCCTATAAGCTTTGCCCCAGGGTATCTCAGGAGTATATCGCCTATAACTGCGCAATGGTCGGGTTCCATATGATTTACTACAATGTAGTCAAGACCTCTGCCGCCGAGAGTATGCTCCAAATTCTCTATAAACTGTCTGCTTACAGAATAATCTACTGTGTCCAAAAGCACAGTCTTTTCATCTAATATCACATATGAATTGTAGGACACTCCTCTCGGTATAGGGAAAATATTTTCAAAACGCGCCAAACGTCTGTCATTTCCTCCTATCCAATAGATATCGTCCGTTATTTTTCTTGTACAATACATTTCCGTCGCTCTCCTTCTTATGAATATAACTCTATTTTAGTTAATCGGAGGGTTTTTGTCAACATATATTTCCAGCGCTTATTATATAAAAAGCTCCTGCAGAGATGGTCTACAGGAGGCTTTCATTTATATATCTCTCAGCAGAATAAACACAGTTGGCTCCGTCTGCCGCAGCCGTTATTATCTGTCTTAAGGGCTTTGTCCTTACATCGCCTGCCGCAAATACACCGCCTACACTTGTTCTACCTGTTTCATCGGCAATTATATAGCCGTCCTTATCTGTTGACACAAAGTCCCTGAATACATCTGTACAGGGCTTTATGCCTACTGCTATGAATATACCGTCTGTCTTAAGCTCGTTTATACTGTCCTTAGTCTTAACAACAAGGGAACTGACCTTATCCTCGCCCTTTATTTCCTCGACGGTGCTGTTCCAGAGTATCTCAATATTATCGGTGTCAAAAACCTGCCGCTGGAGTGACGCGGCGCCTCTTAAAGCGTCTCTCCTGTGTATGATATACACCTTTTTACAGCCTCTTGCAAGAAATAAGGCGTCCTCCAGAGCGACATCGCCGCCGCCTACTACGGCAACGGTCTTCCCTCTGAAAAAGGCTCCGTCACAAGTAGCGCAGTATGATACTCCCATACCCTGCAGTCTGTCCTCGCCCTTTACGCCAAGCCTTCTATGTTCGGCGCCTGAGGCTATTATAACGGTCTTGGTATAGAATTTTCTGCCGTCGGCGGACTCAAGGCATTTGATATTGCTTTCTTCACTGATATTTACTATTTCGCTGTTGTCAAACTCTGCTCCCATTTTATCGGCATGCTCACGGAACCTGGCGGCAAGCTCAAAGCCGCTTATACCGTGAAGTCCCAAATAATTGTCTACCTCATAGGTATTGATTATCTGACCTCCGCTGCCATAGGACTTTTCAAACACAAGGGTGCTGAGCATAGCCCTCTTTGCATATACTGCGGCAGACAGACCTGCCGCCCCCGAACCTATTATTATAAGATCATAGATTTTATCCATAGCCCATACCTCTTGCTCTTATCTGAGAGTAGTTTTTCCTTAGCGCAATGTTTTATACATCAATCGGCAAAAAGAGGAGTTGAAAGATATCTGTCGCCTGTGTCGGGAAGTATAACAACTATTGTCTTGCCTGCGTTCTCCTCTCTCTTTGCAAGCTCGGCAGCGGCATATACCGCAGCGCCTGAGGATATTCCCACAAGTACTCCGTCGTTCTTGGCAATGGCATTGCCTGTTGCAAAGGCATCCTCATTGGATACCGCTATGATCTCGTCATAAATGTCCGTATTAAGAGTATCGGGTACAAAGCCTGCGCCTATGCCCTGTATCTTATGAGGTCCTGACTGTCCCTTAGAAAGAACGGGAGATGAAGCTGGCTCAACTGCCACTACCTTGATATTGCTGTTCTTGGACTTAAGAAATTCGCCTGTACCTGTAATGGTACCGCCTGTACCTACGCCTGCCACAAGTATATCTACATTGCCGTCTGTATCAGCCCATATCTCAGGACCTGTAGTTGCCTTGTGTATAGCTGGATTGGCAGGGTTCACGAACTGACCCGGTATAAATGAATTTTCTATCTCCGCCGCAAGGCTGTCTGCCTTTTCAATAGCGCCCTTCATACCCTTTGCGCCTTCGGTAAGCACTACCTCTGCGCCATATGCCTTTAAAAGATTTCTTCTTTCCACGCTCATAGTTTCGGGCATGGTAAGTATTATCCTGTAGCCCTTTGCGGCAGCGGCAGCCGCAAGTCCTATACCTGTATTGCCGCTTGTAGGCTCTATTATTACAGAACCCTCCTTCAATACTCCCCTCTTCTCAGCGTCCTCTATCATTGCCTTTGCGATCCTGTCCTTAACGCTGCCTGCGGGATTGAAGTATTCCAGCTTTGCAATTATCTTAGCCTTCAGATTATTGTTCTTTTCAAAGTTGGTAAGCTCCAGAAGAGGCGTATTGCCTATAAGCTGTGTCAGATCTGTTTTGATATTTGCCATATATTATCTCTCCTTAATAAATATTTATATTTTTATATGCAGTAGTCGTTTCCTATATTTTCCCTTGCCATATTTGCAAGGTCCTCCAGTGTTATGCTGTCTACAACATCATTTATAGCCTTGTTTAATCTCTCCCACACCACAAGGGTGGGACAAAAGCCCGCTCTTGAGCATTGGTTTACCTCGTCCTCAAGACAAGCCACGGGAGCAAGAGAGCCCTCCGTAAGCCTGAGTATCATACCTACGGTGTATTCCGACGGGTCCTTTGCCAGCTTATATCCGCCCTGGGGTCCTCTTACGCTTCTTACATAGCCCGATCTGCTCAGTATACTTATTATCTGTTCCAGATATTTGCCTGATATCTCCTGTCTGTCAGAAACGCTTTTGATAGATGTGAATTCTCCCGTATTGTGCATAGCCAGATCAAGCATAAGCCTTAAGGCATAACGTCCCTTTGTCGATATTTTCATACAGATACCTCCTCACTATGCTGATTTTTCAGTTCTCCAACAATGTAGCGCCTATAGTACTTAAGGCTGACATAATCCATTATTTTCTTATAATATATTGGATTGGTCATACCGCCTATTATACCCACAACAGGCAGACCCTGTATGAATTTCAGTACAAGCATATCCATGGCAAAGGCTTTTGCAGTCTTTTCCATCTGTTCCTTTACCGCCTCTCCCCAGTCCCTTTCGGGAATGCTTTCAAAAAGGCGGTTTATATCATTGCTTATTTCTGTCCAATTACTGCCCTTTGCAAGAGAACCCTCCATCATTCTGAGTATGATATATTTTTCAAAGTCCTTTTCATAGTCTATGCCATAGTGGAGCGCTGTTTCATATACGCCTCTCAGTATCAGGCCTGTAAAAAGCACGATATCGGGAAGTCCTATACCCAGTATGCCCAAGCCTACACCCTCGGCAGTTGTAACAAGTACATTTCTAGCGTCGGAGCGCTTTGCGGACCTGCGCATTCGCTTAAGCTCTTTTCTATTCTGCTTTATCTGTACGGAAAAGTTTTTTACGGCATAGTCCTCAAGTATACTCTCCTTGCTATAGCTTTTCTCTATAACGGAGCCGCCCTTGTCAAACACAATGCCAAAGCCCTTCAGGAAAGCCTTCTCAATATTCCGATATATCTTATCGGGTATTTTCTTTTCAATAGATGCCTTCCAGGTCGAGCTTTCCGCAGCGTCCTTTTCAAGTATGCCTTCCTGCTTTTGTATGTATTTCATTTCCTTTATACAGGCTGAAATATGTTTTTCTTCTTTGTCTTTTCTTATCATAAGTATCCCTCGCTTAATAACCTACTATATACATATGATTATAGTGTTTTTAAGCGGTTATGTCAATACTCAGATAGTCTTGAATGCTTCTTCAAGGTCTTCTATGATGTCGTCAATATGCTCTGTGCCTATTGAAAGCCTTACCGTACCCGGCTTTATGCCCTGCTCTGCAAGCTCCTCCTCACTAAGCTGAGAATGAGTCGTGCTTGCGGGATGTATCACAAGGGACTTTACATCGGCAACATTGGCAAGAAGTGAGAATATCTGTAGGTTATCTATAAATCTCTTTGCCTCCTCTGCGCCGCCCTTTACCTCAAATGTGAATATAGAGCCGCCGCCGTTGGGGAAGTACTTCTTATATATAGCATTTGTAGGGTTATCGGGAAGTGAAGGATGATTTACCTTTTCTACCTTTGGATGCTTTGAAAGATACTCTATTACCTTCTTTGTATTCTCAACATGTCTCTCAACTCTCAGTGAAAGGGTCTCAAGTCCCTGAAGGAAGAAGAAGGCGTGGAATGGTGAAAGCGTAGCTCCCGTGTCCCTTAGCAGTATAGCCCTTATCTTTGTAACAAAGGCAGCGGGACCTGCAGCCTTTGTAAAGCTTATACCGTGGTAGCTTGGGTTAGGGTCTGTAAGTGAGGGAAACTTGCCGCTTGCCTCCCAGTCAAACTTGCCGCTGTCCACTATAACACCGCCTATTGTAGTGCCGTGACCGCCTATGAACTTAGTAGCAGAATGCACTACAATGTCTGCGCCGTATTCAAAGGGTCTTACAAGATAAGGCGTTGCAAAGGTATTGTCTACTACAAGAGGTATGTTGTTTTTATGGGCTATTTCCGCATATTTTTCAATATCCACTGCATTTGAGTTGGGATTGCCCAGAGTTTCAATAAATACAGCCTTTGTATTGTCGTCTATGGCGTCCTGCAGGGCATCAAAATCCTCGGGAGCAACAAACTTAGATGAAATGCCGTATTCCGGAAGTGTGTGAGCAAGGAGATTATAGGTGCCGCCGTAAATAGTATTTACAGACACTATATTGTCTCCTGCATGGGCAAGGTTCCTGAATGTGTAGTCAATGGCAGCAGCGCCGCTGGCAACTGCAAGAGCAGCTACACCGCCTTCAAGAGCGGCAATTCTCTTTTCAAAGACCTCCTGAGTAGGGTTTGTAAGTCTGCCGTAAATATTGCCTGCGTCGGTAAGCCCGAATCTTGCGGCTGCATGCTCAGAGTTGTGGAAAACATAAGAGCTGGTCTGATAAATAGGCACCGCTCTGGCGTCTGTAACAGGGTCCGCCGTTTCCTGACCTATGTGCAGCTGCTTTGTTTCAAATCTTAAATTTCTTTCGCTTATTGTACTCATTTTCATATTCCTCCGATCAATTTATATATTTCCTATGGGTTTAATATGATTTATAAGTGATATCCTACCACAGATTTCATTTTTTGTCAATACCTATTTTTCATATTTTTTTACTATGAAATAATTTATAAATTTTCGGGGGTCCTGGACCCCCGAAAATCTGCTATAAAATAAAAATACTATTTGTCTCTATACTTTATATATTCCATAAATTTCCTGACCGCTACGGAAGCGGTATTGCTGTCCTTAAGGGCAAGACCTATCTGTCTGTAGGCAGGCACCTCCAGCTCCTTGGTAATTATACTGTAGGGTATTCTCTTCAATATAAGCTGAGGCAGTATGCTTATGCCCAGTCCGCTTTCCACCATGGACATTATGGCATAGTCGTCAAGGGTGGTAAAGTGTATGTTTGGCTTGATATTATGCTTATCAAATATTTCCGATATCTCTGCCTTAGCCGTTTTCTCCAAAAGCATAAAGGGATAGTCGCAAAGCGCCTTTAAAGGAAAGCGCTGACAGTCTGCAAGAGGGTGATCCTCCGGCAGCACCGCAAGGAGCTTGTCCTCCTCCAGAAATATTGTTTCAAGCTCTTCCGAAACAGGCAGTATCGTAAAGCCGCAGTCCACTCTGCCCTCTGCTACCCATTCCTCTATTTCCTTATATTCCCCTACAAGGAGTTCATAGTCTATGTTCGGATAGTCCTTTTGAAATTCCTTTATTATGTTTGGCAGCCAGTGTGTTGCTACGCTGGAAAATGTGCCTATTCTTATAAGTCCCGACTGCAGTCCGTTTATTTCCTTTATCTGGGACTGTAGCTTTTCATAATCCACACAGACATTGCGGGCATAGGGCAAAAGCCTGAGTCCGTCTGAGGTAAGGCGCACTCCCGCTCTGCTTCTCTCCAGAAGAGAAACGCCCCATTCCTTTTCCAGATCGTTTATCATACGGCTTATGGCAGACTGGGAATATTTCAGCTTTTCTCCTGCCTTTGTAAAGCTGCCGTATTCAACTGTCTTAACAAATGCCATAAATTTTTGTATGTTCATATCCATAAATTATGCCTGCTTTCATTACATTTTGTAATAATAATACATCATATTTTACATTTTTGCAAGTATCAGTCAAGGGTTATCCTTCCCAGCTTAGCCCCTCTAAATTCGTCTATAAGTATGTCCGCCGTTCTCTTGCTGTCTGTTTCTCCGCCCTTTCTTATAAAGCCTCTCTTTTCGCCTATAAGCCTTAAAACATCATGGGCTGCTGTGTTTTCTTCATATTCTATGCCGTATCTGTCCTTTATTGCTGAGGGATAGAGATCATTAAGATATTCTATGAGCCGACAGGCAAGCTCCGGACTGTCCAGAATGTCGTCATTGACCGCTCCCGTAAAGGCAAGCTTAAGCCCTGCCGCCTCGTCCTCAAACTTAGGCCAGAGTATGCCCGGAGTGTCTAAAAGCTCAAAGTCCTTTTTTATCCTTATCCACTGCTTGCCTCTTGTGACGCCTGCTTTATCTCCTGTCTTTGCCATATTCCTGCCTACGAGCTTATTTATAAGAGTGGACTTTCCCACATTGGGTATGCCTACTATCATTGCTCTTACAGGCACAAATATCCTGCCTCTCTTTTTAAGCCGTTCTATTTTCTCTGCCATAAGAGAGCGGGCTATAGGCATAATTTCCTTTATGCCCTTTCCGCTTATGGAATCCACCTGTACCGTTTCAAAGCCCTGCTCCTTGAAATACTTTTCCCACAGGGCAGTCTTTTTATCGTCTGCCAGGTCCGCCTTATTGAGTATTATGATCCTCTTCTTGTTTCTCGCAAGGCTGTCTATATCAGGGTTCTTGCTGCTTAAGGGAAGTCTTGCATCCAGCAGCTCTATTACTACGTCTACAAGAGAAATATTTTCCTCCATCATTCTGCGGGTCTTGGTCATATGGCCCGGATACCACTGTATGTTCATAGCTTGCCTCCTGTATGAAAATACCCCTGACAACAAGCCAGGGGATATAGTGAAATTATTTTGAAGTTCTTCTTGTAATGTCTTCCTTGACCTTGGCAGACTTACCAACTCTCTGTCTGAGATAGTTGAGCTTAGCTCTTCTTACAATACCGTATCTCACAACATCGATATGATCGATCCTAGGAGAATGAAGAGGCCATGTCTTCTCAACGCCTACACCGTAGGAAATTCTTCTTACAGTAAAGGTCTCTCTTGAGCTTCCGCCCTGTCTTTTTAAGACAATACCTTCAAACATCTGGATTCTTTCCTTAGAGCCTTCTACAACCTTAGCATATACTCTTACAGTATCGCCTACGTTGAACTCAGGGATATTATCCTTAAGCTGCTCCTTTTCGATCTCTCTTATAATTTCGTTATTCATGAGGTGATCCTCCCTTTCGTCATAAATGTTCTTAATGCAATTTGATCCCTACGGGGAAGCACCAGCGGACCATTCGTTTTCACTACAATTCAGTATTATATCATAAGAATAATGTAAATGCAAGAACTATTTTCATTATTTGTCAAACCCTGTATTCAGGCTGCCGCCTTATAGAAAAGCCACAGTATGCCGTATATCACAGGCTGATGCAAGAGATATATCATAAGACTGTGTTTTCCTAATGTGCTAAAGGGCTCTGCACCTCTTTCAGCAAATCTCAGCATATCCTTATCCTTCATTATCCCGAACAGGAAATATCCCATATAGAAAAGGAATATCCAGGGTATGAGAGGGAAATAATCCACTCCCTTGTATATGCCTTCGCCAAAGCCTATATAGCTCATTACAAAGCCCTTGTACAGATAAGACGGGAGAGCATAGGAGAGTATATGACCTTTGCCGACATTCTTAAGGAGTATAAATAGAAGAAGGGAAAGCATAAAGCCCCAATATCTGTTTGCCTTATCCATGATCCCTTCAAGAAAATAGGCTATAAGCATACAGGAGCCTATAAGCACAAGCACGCCGAAGAATATCCTTTCATCGGGCATAAAGATATTGGTGACCACAGATACCAGTACGCCGCTCAAAAGCACAGTAATGCCCCTCTTAAGCTTATTCCTTCCTAGGTTAAAGCAAAAGCCCGATATAAGTATAAAGCTTATGCATATGCTCTGCTGCCATATGCGGGCATAAATAGAGCTATACCAGTGCCACTGATTATTGAAAATATATACCAAATCCCATACTGTGTGGTATATGACCATACTTACAAGGGCAATGCCCCTGAGTGTGTCCAGAAGGTCATATCTCACATTGCCTTCTTCCATTGTCGTTTACCTCTCCAAAAAGCTTTCACCCTTTATATCACAGTCTATGCCCAAATATTCGGCGGCGCTTCTGCCTATGTCGGCAAAGCTCCTTCTTGTGCCGATGCTGCGGGGCGCAATATTTCTGCCATAGCCCAGAAGGAATGTGTATTCCCTTGAATGATCCGTAGATACCGTTGTGGGATCGCAGCCGTGATCACTTGTTATAAAGAGTATATCGTCATCCTTCATAGCCGAAATAATGCGTGGCAGGTTATCGTCAAAATACTGCAGCGACGCAGCAAAGCCCTTAACATCATTTCTGTGTCCGTACAGCATATCCGTATCTACAAGGTTTGTAAATATAATACCCTCAAAGTCCTCATTTATATATTTAATAGTCTGCTCTATACCCTCGGAATTGGTATGGGTATGGACAGACCTTGTAATGCCCTGCATAGAGAATATATCCTCTATCTTGCCTACGGCAGCTACCTCCATACCCCTTTCCTTGGCATAGTCCAGTACAGTCCTTCTGACAGGCGGCAGTGAAAAATCCTTTCTTCTCTCTGTTCTCACATAGCAGCCCGAAGTCCCTTTAAAGGGTCTTGCTATTACTCTGCCAACATCAAGCTGTCCTCTTGCGATCTCACAGTAGCGGTACAATTCCTCCACCGGTATCACGTCCTCATGGGCAGCTATCTGGAATACACTGTCCGCAGAGGTATACACTATGGGGCAGCCCGTACTGACGTGTTCGTCGCCCAGTTCATTTATAATGACTGTACCGGAGGCAACACAGTTGCCCAATATTTTTCTGCCTATAGCCCTTTCAAAGGCATCCGTTATTTCACTTCCAAATCCATTTGGATATGTGGGAAAGGGTCTGTCAAGCTGTATGCCTGCTATTTCCCAGTGTCCCGTTGTGGTGTCCTTTCCGGGAGATACCTCTGCAAGTCTGCCGTAAATACCCTTGGGAGAGTCTGTTTTTTCATATATATTGTAGCCGTCAATGAGCCCCAGTCCCAGACTGCACATATTCTTAAGGTCTAATTCAGGTACGCTTTCCTTAACGTGCATAAGGGTATTGCTGCCCTCGTCACCGTATTTATAAGCGTCGGGAAGCTCGCCTATACCCACTGCGTCAAGTACTATAATAATTGCTCTTTTCATCTCAGCACCTCGTATATAAGCTTACGTTTTTCGGGTCTCTCAGAGGATATGACAACTGCATTTTTTATAATTTCGGCGGAAACAATACACTTTTCGATATTCGCCGAAAATACCTCTGCTATCACATCGCCCTTTTTAACAGTATCTCCTACCTTCTTGTGCATTATGATACCTGCAGAATAATCTATGGGGCTTTCCTTTGCAGCCCTGCCCGCTCCTGTGTTAAGGGAGGCTCTGCCTATGTCGTAGCAGTTTATGGAATATACATAGCCCTCTTCCTCTGCCTCAAGCTCATATTCTGCCTTTGGCTGAGGGAATAGTGAATAATCGTTTATGACCTTCGGGTCTCCGCCCTGTATTTCTATAAGCTCGCCTAGCTTTTCAAGGCCCTTGCCGTTAGCTATATTCCTTTCCAGAAGAGCCATAGCCTCCTCAGTATTTTCGGCTATCCTGCCCAGCACAAGCATTTCGGCGCCAAGGGCAAGAGATACCTCCTTAAGCCTTCCCTCTCTTCTGTTCTTAAGTATCTCTATAGCCTCTATGACCTCAAGGCTGTTGCCTATATTAAGGCCTAAGGGCTCATTCATATCCGTAACGAGAGCAGTGACCTTCCTGTCCATTGCCTTGGCTGTCCTTATCATAGTATCGGCAAGCCTTACGGCATCCTCCACATTTTTCATAAAGGCGCCTTTGCCTGTCTTTACATCAAGCACAATGGCATCTGCGCCTGCCGCCAGCTTCTTGCTCATAATACTTGAGGCTATAAGGGGAAGGCTTTCCACTGTACCCGTAACATCCCTAAGAGCATAGAGATACTTGTCGGCAGGGTCAAGGTCCTCTGTCTGTCCCATTATGACAATGCCCTTTTTATTTACCTGTTCTATTGCCCTGTCTATAGGTATGCTTACACTAAAGCCGGGTATTGACTCCAGCTTGTCAAGAGTACCTCCCGTATGTCCCAGTCCTCTTCCGCTCATCTTTATGACAGGCAGACCAAGTGATGCCGTCAGCGGAGCAAGTACAAGAGTAGTGGTATCTCCCACTCCGCCTGTGCTGTGCTTATCCGTCTTAATTCCCTTTATATCAGACAGGTCAAGTACGTTTCCCGAACAGGTCATAGCCTTGGTAAGCTCCGCCGTTTCACGATCGCTCATGGAATTTATGGCTATAGCCATAAGCAGAGCCGATATCTGATAATCGGGTACCGTTTTTTTCACAACGCTGTCTACAAAGTACTCTATCTCTTCTTTTGTAAGCTCGCAATTATTTTTCTTCTTTATTATAATATCGGCAAAATTCATAAAAACACCTTCTTTAAATAAGCTACATATCCAATGCCCTGTATATTTCCTTAAGCGTTTCCTCTAAATTAAGCTCGGATACGTCTATTGTAATATCCGCGCAGCTGTTGTAAAGACCTTCTCTTGCCGCCATAAGCTCAGCGATCTTCTCCTCCTTGTTATCCCCTGCAAGGAGGGGTCTTGTATTGTCAAACCTCAGATTATAGGCTATCCTTTCGGGAGTTGAGCTAAGGTATATGATCACTCCGCCTTTTTTGAGGTTTTCAGTATTTTCAGCGCTCTTTATTACGCCGCCTCCCGTGGCTATTATCTTGCCCTTGGGAACGGCAAAGCGGCGGCAAAGCTCCGCCTCCATTTCCCTGAAGGCGGCCTCTCCCCTTTTCTCAAATATCTCCGTTACGCTCATACCTTCTCTTTTCTCTATAAAGTCATCCATATCTATGAATTCTCTTTTAAGGTTCATAGACAGTCTTTTGCCTACACTTGTCTTGCCGCTACCCATAAAGCCTATAAGCACTATATTCTTATCCATTATTGATTCTCCCTGTAATACTTGCTTAATTCAGAGCAAAGCTTTTCCTGCAATGCCTTGTCAAAGCTTTCCTCAAACCATATTTCCTCTGCCGCCACAGCCTGATACACCAGCATATCAAAGCCGTTAAGCCCGCATACGCCGCACTCCGCCGCATCCTTTAAAAGCTGTGTTTCCCACGGAGTATATATAGCGTCGAATACAAGCCCGACACCCTTTGCCTTAAAGAAGGTCTTATCCTTTATGGGGCTTATGCCTGTGTTTTTGCCAAAGCCCATAACGGTGGAATTTATGACTATATCTACATTGTCTATGGCATATATATCCTCCAATGCCATAGCCGTCGTATCGCAGCCAAAGGCATTTTTGACATTATCTGCAAGCCTTTCTGCCTTTTCAACGGTCCTGTTGGCAATAAAAAGCCTTTTACAGCCCTTGTCCGCCGCCATTACAGCGCAGGCATTTCCCGCGCCTCCCGCGCCTAAGAGCAGAACATTCTTATCCCTTATATCAAAGCCCTTGTTCCTTATGGCATAGTACACGCCTATAACGTCGGTGTTGTAGCCCTCGTAGCCGTTATCCGTGTACTTAAGCGTATTTACTGCGCCTATTACCTCAGCCCTTTTGTCCATTCGGCAAAGCTCGGACATTACCGCAACCTTATGGGGTACAGTCACATTAAGTCCCTTTATGCCAAGGGCATAGGCGCCTTTTATTGCCGCAGTCAGCTTCTCAGGCTGCACCTCAAGAGCGGTGTATATTATATTCCTGCCTGTGATATCCGCCATTGTGTTATGTATAACAGGGCTGAAGCTGTGCCTCACGGGGCAGCCTATTACCGCAAATACATCTGTGTCGCCCTTTATTCTGTTATTTATACTATTCATATTTGCCTCCGTTTTTTCTGACATATCTTAAATACATTTTTACTATTATCTTTTCAAAGGGTCTTTTCGGCGCCGTTATAAGCTCATCCTTAGGACTTACCTGCTTTACCAGTACGGAATAGGCGCCTACCCTGTTGCCGCACCATACGTCTGTGAATATCTGATCTCCCATTATAATTGTTTTATGGGGAGAGGAGCCTATTTTATCCATTAATCGGTAAAAGCCCTTTTTTCTCGGCTTGCCTGCCCTGAATACATAGGGCATAGACGTAACGGCGCAGAAAACCTTGCTCCTTTCCTCCCTGCTGTTGGAAAGCACAGCCGTTTTTATTCCTGCGTCACCGAGAGAGCGGAAGTATCTGACAAGTCTTTCGTCGGGTACCTTTATCCAATAGGGTACAAGGGTGTTGTCTATATCAAAGACTACCGTATCCTTATCAAGCTTTTTTATTCTTTCGGCGCTCATTTCAAATACGGAAGAAATATATTCCTTAGGGTATAAAAATCTGAACACGCTATCACCTCTTTATACAATACTACACCAAATTTAATTTTTTGTAAATATTTTTATGATTTCGGACATATTTACGGAGTATGCCCGATTATAGCAAGAATTGGCTAAAAAGCAGAAATAAGCGGCAGAAAACCGTTAAAGTTGACAACACATTGTATTTTTAGTATAATAGAAAAAATAAGCGCAAAGAGAAGTATAAATTGGAAGGGGAATTTCATATGGCAGCATATATATTTGACAGACTGCGGGAGCTTGGGGAGAAGAACGCATATCCTCTCCATATGCCCGGTCATAAGAGAAATTTAAGGTTTATGCCTTATGACTTCAGGATATATGATATTACGGAGACGGAACAGACAGATAATCTGCATAAGCCCGAAGGCATAATAGCCTACGCTCAGAAGGCTATGGCAGAGCTTTTAGGCGCTGACAGCTCCTATTTTATAGTAAACGGCGGTTCGGGAGGTATGATAGCCTCAATACTTGCCTGCTGCAATCCCGGAGATAACGTGCTTGTAGCCGGCAACTGTCACAAAAGTGTATACAGCGGTCTTGTAATGTCGGGAGTAAATCCCATATACATATCTCCCCAGATAACGGAGGAAGGACTTTGCGGAGGTATAAGTATAAGAGACATATTCAGGGCTTTTGACGACTATGATATAAAGGCAATGATAATTACCAGCCCTACCTACGAGGGCTTTACCTGTGATGTAAAGACTATTGCAGATGTAGTACACAAGCACAACTCTATACTTATAGTTGACGAAAGCCACGGCGCACACTTCATATTTTCAGACAGATTTCCCAAATGTGCTCTTTCACAGGGAGCAGATGTTGTTGTAAATAGCTGGCACAAGACTCTGCCCTGCCTTAATCAGGCGGCAGTACTCAGCACAAAGGGCGGCAGAGTGGACATTGACAGACTTAAGGAAACCGTTTCAATGATAAATACCACAAGTCCGTCATATCCTATAATGGCATCTCTTGACTATGCAAGGGACCTGCTGTCAAGGGATAAGAACCTGTTTACACAATATCTCGAGACCCTTGCGGACGCAAGGCACGAGCTTACGCACTGCAAGACCCTTAAGCTTGTAAACGACAGCATAAAGGGACAGCACGATATAGCCGATGTGGATATAAGCAGGTTTACAATAATGGTAAGGACAGATATTACAGGAGTCAGACTTGGCAAAATACTCCTTGACAAATACAATATGCAGGTAGAGCTTGCAGGCTTTCACCACATCGTAGCACTTACCACAGTAGCCGACGACCCCAGAGGTATAAAGAAATTTGTAAAGACAATAACCGAGCTTGACAAAAAGCTGGAAAGAAAATATATAGAAAAAATACCTATGACATCGGCGCCTGTAACAGTGCCGACAATGACTCCGCGGGATGTATATTTCAGCAGCAAGGAGGCTGTGGATATGGAAAGTGCCGTTGGCAGGATCGCGGCGGTATCTGTCATTCCCTATCCTCCCGGCATACCTGTTGTGCCTATGGGACAGATCATTACTCAGGAGCATATAGACACTGTAAATAAGCTCAGGGCGGCAGGCATAAGTATAATGGGTATTGAAAATAATAATATAATTACAGTCAGGAAGTAATATAATGAAAGATATATTGGCAGGAATAAATTCCCTTGCGGTATACAGCAATATTAAAAATGATAAGATAATAGATATATTAAGAGAGGTGCTCAGTGCCGACAACAAGCTTTCCTCATTGTCACTTCTTGCCTCCAGGCTTATAGAAATGGCTGAGAAAAGCGGATTTTCAGGCAATCTGTTCAGGAGCTATATACTCCACCTTATGCTCAGAGATGAGAATACCTTTACCCTTTTCTGTGAGAACAACACAGATGTCAGAAACACATCTCTCTACAGGCTTGCAAAGGCGGATATAGACACTATAAACGCCATAGCCGATACGGACCTTACAGCACTGCCCGAGGCAGAATGCATAGCCGATATCTTAAAGGAAATAACAGACTATACGCCTGTGAACAAGGGCGGCGGTACGGACTTCAACAAAAGCTTTGATATAGAGGATGTCATAGCCTTCCACAATAAATACGGCTGCGGCGATATCTCTATATACCGTTCCTTCAGATACAACGACAGGAAAAAGGCGCTTACGGGAGTGGCATACCCCGATCCCATCACCTTTAAAAACCTTATTGGCTACAAGGCTCAGACAAAGCAGCTTATAGACAATACTCTTGCCTTTTTAAACGGCTACAAGGCAAACAATGTACTTCTTGTAGGCGCAAGAGGTACAGGCAAATCCTCTTCGGTAAAGGCTCTTGTAAATGAATATTTTGATATAGGTCTGAGAATAGTAGAGATAACAAAGGAGCAGATAGCAAAGCTTCCCGACATACTTAAGCTTATTCGTCACAGAGGAAGAAAATTTATCATATTTATAGACGATCTTTCCTTTGACGAAAACGAAATACAGTACAAGTATATGAAATCCCTTTTGGAGGGCGGCTCAGAGGGTCAGCCCGACAATGTACTTTTCTATGCTACCAGCAACAGACGTCATCTTATACAGGAAAAATGGACAGACCGTTCATCAGGCAGCGAGGATGCGGAGATACACACTCAGGACACCTTAAACGAAAAGCTTTCCCTCTCGGACCGCTTTGGCATCACTATATCCTATCCAAAGCCTACGCCTAAGGAATATATAAGCATAGTCGAGGGTATAGCCGAGGAGCAGGGACTTCATATGGATAAGGAACAGCTTAAATCCGCCGCTATGGCATGGGAGCTTAAGCAAAAGGGTATGTCAGGACGTACTGCAAGACAATTTGTAAACAATATGCTTTGGAAAAAATCTCAGGAATAGAAAAATATCTGTTGCAAATTCTTGAATTTGTGTTATACTTTATATACTTAGGAGGTGTATATTATGACGAGTTTGGGAATTTCTTTTGAAGAAATATTATATGCCGCTATATTGGCATTCTGTATAACATGGTTTATAAATAACATTATAAAGATACGTTCTCTTATGAAGGGGATATCAGCCGTAAACAAGGATGTGGCAAGCGTTATGAACAGATGCTACACCCTTTTCCCCATGGACAAAATGGAGTTTCACGGAATAACATTCATAAGAGGTATGAAGATCAAGGTAACCACTACTGCCAATACCTTCTTTGAGGGTGAATTTATAGGCAAGAATGCCAGGAATATGGTATGTATTAAGACCAAAAAATATATTATAGCTCACGAACTCAACAATATTGCAAATATTGAGGTCTGTGAACAGAACTAACGAAACTGTCATATTGAGCAAAAACATAAAAGAAACTGTCACATTAAGCATTAAAGAAATAAGCTATTGCGACAGTTTCTTTTTGATTTTGGTAAATTTGTGTTTATGTTAGCAAATCGACCCTTCCACCAACCTCCGGTTGGTCCCCCTCCCCTCCGACGCTAACGCTAGGGGAGGTTATTTACTGCAAGGCAGTGATATATGCAAAATCATTGCTTTTTAAACTATTTAAGCGACTTTGAAAGGCACCCACCTAAAGCTCCCCATTCGCAAGGGGAGCTGTCAGCCGCGGCAAAAGCTTATATAAAAATAACTGTGAGCGGGGCTGACTGAGAGGTCGAACCTATTGATATAAACAAAAATTTAATCCGACATTCCCTTTTATGCCAGAATTTCGTCCTTCTTTTCAAGTATTGCGGCAACTGCGGTACAAGCAGGGCAGTCACAGTATTTTGCGCCCTTAGCCTTTATTTCCTTGCCGTGAGCGTTAATCGCTGCTGCCCTTTCCTCGCCGAATATCTTTATGCCTGCCTCTGAGCCTGAAAAGGCTATAAGGCTATCTATAGGCATAATATCCTCTTCTATCTCGGCTATAAGAGCCTTTGAAGCCTCAGCCTCCTTGTCCGTTCCCACTGCCTCAAGCCAGCTTTGAGCCACTGCCTTTGCCTCTGCGCAGCATGAAGGCGCCGCAATAAGGTCATTTACCTTTTCTGTAACGTAGCTTAAAGTTTCCTTTGTCATTATACATACCTCCCATATATTTTATAGGTATATTTTAACATATTTCCGTATGTAATTCAATCAAAAATCTCTCCGCGAAAAAATAAAGCTGTTCACTGCCGCAATGACAACGATATATGCCATACACACTATTATAAATAAGGCATAGCCCCTTTCATCAAGCTGCTCGGGCGAATTGGAATTCATACCGTAGGACATAAGGGAATATATCCATATATTTCCCATATCCTTTGAAATAAAGCCAAGGGCAGATATGCCTCCGCACAAGGAAACTGCCACAGGCAGAGCAAAGCTTCTTATGAAGGAGCTTAGCAAAAGCTGTACTCCCGCTATAACTATACCTCCCATAGTGCCGAAAACGCACCACACCGCCATTCTTCCGACAGGCATGGGAGCCGTAAGTCCCGCTATCCTGCCTGACAGGGCAAAAAGCAGCGCTATCCATACTTCACTTATAAATATCATAACTCCCGTTATTGTCAGCTTTGCCATAAAGACCGACGTTCTGCTTGACGGCATAGTCAATACCTTGTTCCAGTTGCCGTTTTCTATATTCATGATGTAGGCGCAGTATATCCCTATAAGCACAGGCAGAAAGAAATAGCAGGTAAAAAGCGTATGCTGTGTCCACAGGCTAAGCCACTGCTTTGTCAGTATCTCAATGTTGTACATATAGTTAAGTGTCCCCAGCACGGCAGGGATAACAGGCATTATTACAAAAGCAAGCCACAAGGGAGAGCGCTTAAGCTTAAGTCTTTCGGCATTAAGCAGTCTTAAAAACATATATCATACCTCCTTCCTCACAAATATGTATCTGCCTGTAATGTAAAATATCAGTATAAGCAGTGCAACAACAAAAACAAAATTTTCGGTATCCATAAGCTTAAAATACACATTCCTCATATGCTCTGTCTTTGTCCAGCCGTACATACCGATAAAATCAAGCTGACCGAAGTGTCCATAGGGCACGAGCTTTCTTAACCACTCTATATTCGGAAGAAACAATGAAAACAATCCCGCAAACTCTCCCGTTATACCTACAAAAAAGCCTACAGACTGATTTTTGGATATGATTGCAAGAAAATGCTGCAAGGTGTATATTTCCAGTACTGTCAGCAGGGTATATATAAAATACAAGCCATACAGACCGAGAGGGAAAACTCCGGAATAGCCCTTATACATGCCGAATAAAACTGCGCCTATCCAGCTTACGGCAACGCAAAAGCTCATTAAAAACATACCGTATATGAGCTTGGCATCGTAAAGCCTGCCCTTGTCTGTCATAGTGCATAACTGCTTAAGCATTGCTCCTCTATGCTCGATCGCCGAAAGCCGTGATGCAATTATGATACAGAAAAATGGCATAAATATTGTATTTACAACAGGCTGCTGATACAGAAAAAGCGCCCAGCCGTGTCTGATACCCTCTGCATTGTAGCTGCCGTGAAATGTCCATATAAAATACACGGTCATTGCGGCGATAACAGTTAAAAGCAGATATCTTCTTCTTGTTTTCAAATATTCACATTTAAGGAGCCTTATCATAAGCTTTTCTCCTTTCCCGTAAGGTCTATAAATATTTCTTCAAGGGATTTTGAACTGTCCGTTTTATGCAGAGCGTCAAGAGGTCCCTGATACATTATTCTGCCATTTGCAATTATGCCTACCTCGTCTGCAAGCCTGTCTATTTCTGAAAGTATATGGCTTGATACCATTACCGTCATATCGTATTTTTGGGGAAGTGATGAAATAAGCTCTCTCATCTCCTGTATGCCTGCGGGGTCAAGACCGTTTACAGGCTCGTCCAGTATAAGCAGTTCGGGAAAGGACAGCAGCGCCGACGCCAGTCCCAGCCTTTGCTTCATACCCAGTGAATAGGCGGATACTCTTTTGCCCTTCTGTCTGTCAAGGCGTACTATACTCAGCACCTTGTCAATATTTTTCTCAGGCAGCCCCAGTATAGTTGTGTATATCCTCAGATTTTCATAGGCTGTGAGATGTCCGTAATAAGAGGGCGACTCTATAAGAGAGCCTGTCCTTTTCAGTATTTCTCCTCGGTTTTTTCTGTTGAACTCCTTTCCGAAGATATGTATCTCTCCTCCTGTTGGGTGTACAAGTCCCAGAAGCATTTTAAGAGTTGTACTTTTTCCCGCTCCATTAGGTCCCAAAAAACCATATATGCTCTTCTCCTTTACCTTCATATTCACATTGTCCACACAGACACTGCCCTTATAGACCTTTGTAAGCTCCTTTGTTTTTACTATATCCATATTTCTCGCTCCTTTCGGGAGATATTATATCAATACCGCCTTATATCAGTCTTAATCAAGCCTTAAATTAACCTTAAATTTAACATAATATTCTTTTTATTTTTGTGAAGGCTTATTTGCTTGTGTTGGGCTTGTTTAATATGTTTTGAGCGGATTTTGGAGAAAGCGTAAAATCAGCTAAAATCATATAAATTCAAGTTCGTAATATACACATAATATACGGGCAATATACAAAGCGCTAAATCAGTCAGATACATTAAGGCGGCCAAGATATAAGAGAGTACAGATAACTTATATGCCGCTGTATTCTGAAAATGATACACTAAACTATATTATGTGCCGCTGTATCCTGAAAACGATACACTAAATCATATTGACGGCATCAAGGAGAGGTTTAATCTCAAGCTGAGTATATACATCCCTTGTGACATTGCCTCCTGCGTGGCCGACAATCTTCTGAATAATAACCTCCTGTACTCCTGCCGCAGTCATAAGAGAAACAAAGGTACTTCTCGTATCGTGAGGGGTATGCTGCGGAAGTTTGGCACAATAATATGATCTAAGCTTTTCATATGTAATGGGGAGCAGCTTTTTCCCTTTCTGTGACATATAGTATTCAAAGAAGGGTTTGACTTTGTCGGCAATGGGAACATATCTTATGCCCGCTTTGGTCTTGGACTTGGAAATATAGAAGTAACTATCAGCAAGATGCACATCCGACTTATTGAGAGAAGTCAACTCCGAGGGGCGGCAGCCTGTGTATATATACATAAGTATTATACTATATTCCAGTTTGTCAGCCCATAGTCTTTCTATCTCTTCTGTCTTGAAAGCCTTGTGACTTTCTACTGCCTTATAATCCTTTACCCTGACAAAATCAGAATAATTCTTGGATATCACATCGTTTTCAAGAGCCCATGTAAAAACAAAACCCATAACAATTTTTATATTGCTAAGGGTAGAGTGGGAGGCTCCGCTGTTGCTGTCCATAACTGCATTGAGATCATCAAGGTGCAGTTCTGACATTTTGCAATTGTGAATGGCAGAACACTTGTTGAAGGCAGCAGTATAGGAAGAGTAGCGGGAAGTGGTATGGTCAGTTAAATTCCTCTGACACCATCGCTCCCATACCTGAGCAAAGGTAATATTCATATAATGGGCAGGAGTGCGAAGTATATTCCACTCTGCAAGGGCCTGTTTTGCCTCCTTTATTGTGGGATAATATCCCAGATACTTGTACTTTTGGCGGTAGAGACCATCCGGACAGGGAACAGAAGAGGCAAGCTTGTCCGTAACACGGACAGCATACCTGTTGCGTCTGTTCTTTCCCAAATCGACTATACAGCCGTAACCATTAGGATTCCTCATAGTATATCTCCTTTCATACGTAAATAAGCCACTTGCAAGGGGGTCTGTATTGCGAATGAAAAGAGCCTTTCATTTTGCTATGGTATCACCTCTCCGTCAGCCTAACGGCTGCCACCTCCCCTATTGTATGGGAGGTTGTGGGTAGGAGAAGAGGGTCTGTATTGCGAATGAAAGGAATATGAGATATTACAAATATTATAAAAAAATATAATATACTTGACAAATTTGCTGCAAAAAAGAAAAACACTTATATAATTTATTGACATAAAAACAAAAATCAAGTACAATATAAGTGGATTTCTCATACCAATGAAAGTGAGTACAGTTATAACTTGGCTTGGCATAATAGTACTTAGCTTTCGGAAGGCGCAGACTTTAGGGCCTGCGCTTTTTTATGTAATAGTGTAACAAAAAACATCTTTGTCAATAAAAAATACACATTTATTACACAATGTAATATTAACTCCATAAAATATAAATATCAGTTCTCTATCATCAATAAACATGGTAGGTTACTAAATTCTGTTGGCACAGGGAGCATTTTTTATCTCTTGGTTACATAACTACCAAGCAGTACTACAGCTTGTGTTGTTGTATTACTTACATTAGTAAAACTGGTAGTTGCAATAGGTAATCCGTACACAACAACTTTGTCACCGTTGTAAATATCGTTTAATTTTCCAAAATAATATACATAATAAAATACATTATCAAAAACATTTGGAACTTGAAGAATTGTAATATCAAAACCTAAATCAGAATATTCATTAACGAAAACACCGGTATCATTATCATATTTAATAAGTTTATCACCATAGCTGTCTATATTTTTCATCAAATGTTTAAATTCGATTGATGTATCAACTCTATTCTTTATTTTTTCAAAATCAGTAGTTGGGAATATACCGTCATTATTACTAATAAAATTCTTAGCTTTATCAGTCATGGTAAATAATACTTGGCTTTTATCTTCTGAATTGTTTTTGCTGAATAGCCCTAAGTATTCTAACTTAGTTGGCATATATTCACCATTTGTATATGTGCCTTCATATACACTGTCGCTGTCCTTAAATACTTTTTTGCCATATCCATCGAAAATTCCGTTATCCCAATTACCTGTATAGGTATAAGTCTCTCCATCATCAGTAGTCGCAGTAAATTCGCCATTTCCTTTAGGTATTCCATCTACTACATCACCCTTGTACTCTCCTGTTCTGTCCAAGTCAGTAAAATGTACGGTGTAAAGATTTGTTTCAAGATGTCCCTTACCACTAAACTGACCATTTTTAAAACCTCCGTTGTAATTCAAATAATCATCACCGTTTTTATATACAAATACAGCGCTATCAGAAACCGCAACATCATCTATTAATTGTCCAGTATATTTTCCTGTTATACTTTGATCCTGAAAAGAGACTGTAAGGTCATAATCTTTAACATTTTTAGTGCATCCTATACACAGTAGCAGTATAAATAAAGCTAATAAATAGATTTTTTTCATTATAATTCCTCCTTAAAACATTGACAAATATATACAATTTGTACTATAATTTTACTGAGGACTATTCTTGCTGAGTATTTCTCATTTAAGGTATCAGATATTCCCAGTATCAGATACCTTTTTTATATATTCCGAAAATTGATTATGTACCTTTCTTTCCAGAGGATGACTATTAAACATCCCTCTCTTTCTCAATTCGACTAATCTTTTATATCTTATCTCTGCGGAGGTCATAGATACATTACATATTTTGGCAATATCAGATGCAGAGGCTATATTCAGACTGTGCAGTACAGCTGCGGGCATTAATATATCCCTTGCAAATACATTTGCCTGAATCTCCTTTATATCCATACTGTTGTCTGTTTCGCTGTTGCGGCGGAAAGTAATCTCATTATCCATAATATGATTCAGGAGGCAATGCCCCAATTCATGGGCTATTGTAAATCGTATTCTAGCAACAGGCTTTTTGCTATTATAGTAAATAATGTATCTTCCATTAATTTTTACAGAAAATCCATCCTCAATGTCCGAGTATTCAATATGACTGTCATTATAGCTGAGTATCTGAATATTATAATGCTTGGCTATGCTTGATAGATTAACCGGCAATTCAAATATTCCTACATCAATTAATACTTCCCATGATTTATTTCGTGCTATTTTATATTCGTTGTACACGTTCCCACTTCCTTTCTACTTTATTGTAGAAGAAAGTGGGATAGATTTCTTTAGTAGATTAATGGAAATTTATTCGTCAAAGCCTTTTGACATAGGTTTATTTAAGTCCTTTTCAATATCCTTTTTATTGAGCTTTACATCTATGTCGCTATTACCCCTCGCAGCTGCATTTATTGTAATTTTATCGCTATACTTACCAGAAGCAACTAAATCATCGGAATAAACCTTTAATTTGGTCTTTCCTTCCAAATTAAGCTGATAATAATTATTAATTATTGTTTGCTTTGCAACATCATATTCAAGCCTTGTGGTCTTGTTAGTTTTACCTAATAAATAGTTCATGTCAACATTAAAAAAATCTGCAATCAACTCTAGGGTTTCGTAATCTGGATTTCTTTTTCCAATTTCATACATTCCTAAGCGACTTTTTTTGATACCTAGTTTTTGCGCTAATTGTTCTTGGGTATAATCGGCACTTTTTCTCAGTTGCTTTAATACTTCTGGAAAACTACTCATTTGCTCACCTCCTGTAATTAATTTATCACATAACGTGATAAAAGTCAAGCACAAAATCACAATTTGTAAAAAAACTATTGACAAACCACGAAACGTGATTTATAATATAATCACAAACCGTGATTAAGGAGGTGATATAATGACAACAAGTATAGACAAATCACAAGTGGGTAAAAGACTTTTAGAAATTAGAGGAAACCGAAAAAGGAAAGATGTTGCAGATGCATTAGGTATATCAGTATCTACATTAGCAATGTACGAAACTGGCAAAAGAATACCAAGAGATGAATTTAAACTTAAAATAGCTGAGTACTATAAAACAGATGTTGGCAAGCTTTTTTTTGCAAGTTAAAACCACGATTAGTGATTTTATGGATAGAAAACAGCCTTGCATTTCTGCAAGGCTGAAAAAACTAGCTCGATAAAGCATTGGCTATTTTAACAAGTTTGTCTAAAGAAATTGCTCCGTTTTCATAGAGTTTTTTAAAACGGTCAATTTCTTCCGGAATTGTTTTGTTAAATTCTGCTTGGGCTTCCTTGTTGAACTCAGGGAGATCATTAACAAGATTTAATTCCATGGCAAGACGATAAATATGCTTGCAGGGTCGCTGTTTGACGGAAAAGTCCATACAAGAGCAATCATCTAGTGCAACATCATAAATACCGTCTCTTCCTTTGATTTGTGCAGTCTGCGTATCATAATCTACAACAACATCCGATGCTTTAATTTTTTTTGCTGTTGCGATTCGTTTAAGCTGCTCAATTTCGGTATGGATTGATTCGTCCCATTTACCAATTTGCATTGTATTATCTCCTTTCGTATGTATTCAGATACCAGATACGGAAATATCTGTAAATACATTTTAACATACGAAAGGAGTACATACAATCAAAATTATAAAGGCAGCCTTGTAAGATACAAAGCTGTGACCGTATGGAAATTAATTAAGTAATTGTACAAGCTAAAAAACTAATACCTTTTAAAGAGGTGATTTTATGTTAGTAAAAAAAATGGAATTAAGGACAGTAAACGCAACAGCATATATTTATGACGATTACTGTATACCTGCAACAAAGGACAATAAAGAGGCTTTGGAAAAGAGATGTACAGAAATTATGCTGCCAGCTCTGTTACGAGATGCAAAAAGTACAGCCTAAAGGCTGTGCAGATGGACAAGCTATGTAACAAAAAACAAGGCAGATGATACTGCCCTGTAGTTAGCCGTTTGATTTTAAAAAAGAAATTATTTCTTTTCTAAATGTATCAACTAAATAAAAAACTTGACGAGATAATTCTGCAATATCGGCTTCGGTTGCTTGCTCTTTGCTATAGTCACTAAATTGTGAGCGCATTTCACTCGAAAAATCCGACAAAGCAGTATCAAGTTTTTTGTCTAAAGTGGATATATCCATTTTAATCCCCCTATCTATATACTAATTTCGGTACGGCAATACCGATAAAACAAGTATAGCAAAGGGAAACGAAATTGTAAAGATAAGGATGTGAAAACGGAATGTTTATATTAAGCTGCATAGCAGTATTGGGACTTGTAGTGTCGGTGCTATGCGTGGGACTGACAGCTGCTATATTGTATGAATACTATAAGACGACGATTGCGCTGTCGGCAATGATAAGCTACACATCTAAAAAAATCGGTGTTGACGAAGATTATTTAAGAGAAATGGTAGTAAAAATAAAAAGGAAAATTTAAGATTCACAAAAGAATAAGCCACTTGCAAGGGGGTATGTATTGTGAATGAGATTAATAATCACCTCTCCGTCAGCCTTAGGGCTGACACCTCCCCTATTGTAGGGGAGGTTGGAGCAGGAGAAGGGGGTATGTATTGTGAATGAAACAATGAGCGTAAAGGAATGCGCAGAACAGCTGGGAGTAACTGTAGTACATATGAGAAAGGGTATCGAACAGGGGGTATACCCCTTTGGAGTAGCCGTGAAGGGAGGAGGAAAAAGGAATAAGTATATAGTGTATCGCAGGCGGTTTGAGAAATGGCTCAATGGAGAGCTGACGGGATAAATAAAGGAGGGATTTGATGTATTACCACACATGCCCGCACTGTGGGTCCAATCTGGACCCCGGTGAGAAATGCGATTGTCAAACTTATGGTAAGGGTGCGCTGCCGATAAAGGAAAACGGCATAGAAGGACATAGGCAGAATCGCAAAAAAGCAAGTTAAAAACAACATAACAATATACCTGAGCTGTCAAGATATGCTCTGCATAATCTTCATCCTCGTACCAAAGTGCAAAGTCATACCGCATATGTATATTTGCAGGGCATATCCTGAGGGCTCAGGTAAGGGAAAGAAGGAATAATTATGATAGACGAAAGAAAAATGATAGCGCTGTATGAGATACAGATCGCTATGTCTCGGAATCAGAGAAAAGACTTCCGCTACTCTTATGTCATGGCCGCTGATATTGATATCAGCGCAAACATTTATTATAGGACCAAAGACGAGGATACTATATGCTGGTTTTTATACGCCTTGGAAAATATTAGCTTAAGTGATCTCAATATAATAAAAGATCGCATCAAGGCAGACCTAGAACGCATCGGTACGGGTACTGCCATTAATGAAATAAAAAAGGAACTGCCATTAGAAAAAAGCGGAGATGTAGACATCAAGGCATTTTTGCAAGAGTTTAAGGAGAATCAGAATGACAATGAAAAAGCTTAAAAAGGATATAAGGGAAGTGAGGAAGGATATTAAAAGACTTTCTCACAAAGTGACTGACCCATTTGTAACCTATATTTGGGAAAGATGCCACATAGTAAAGGAAATATGCAGGAGGATATATATTAGCTGCAAGAGTACCATGGACGACAGAACGGCACCTGTTGACATAGCCCAGTGTGTACTTAAAAAGAACAACAATGTAATAGAGGTCGAATTTAGGAGGATTGGCGCATGATATGTAGCTTGGACAAGAATGAAATATTAAGAGGAATAGAAACAACAGGGCTTACACAGCTGGAGTTTTGCAAAAGAAACGGCATATCAATAAATGATATGCGCAAGGCTCTCAGCAAGGGTGAGGCAAATGCCGAGACTACAAACAAGATAGCTAAGGGACTTGGATTGAGACCTGTGGAGCTGATAAAAAAGAAATATGCCCTGTAGATGACGCTACAGGGCAGACCCGCCTTGCGCAACTTCCGCTTTTAGACTATGCGGAAAGTTGCGCAAAGCACAGAAATTACATATATATTATATCAAAAATCAATAAATAAGTCAAATAAATTGGAGGATAAGAAATAATGTTGGAACTTTATAAAAAAT
>CANQBJ010000015.1 GCA_947589665.1 uncultured Clostridia bacterium | reverse complement strand
GTCTTTAGGCGCCGGTCGGTAACATGGGCTTACAGCCCTCCTTCAAGCCACCCTTTTGAAGGGTGGTCTTGACTTAACTGAGTAAGCTCGACTTCTCCGCCAACCCAATGCAAAACTGTTTTCAATGCAAATTTTTGATTAGGTTGACACCTAACCTGATTAGGTTATCATTCCATACTGTTTTTATGTAATAAACTTCTAAAAGTCCCCATTTTCTGTGGTATGATAATATTTGTATATTGCTATAATTTACATACTATGCTATACTGTTTATGAGCTTTTGGCAGTGCCTGAGGCTTGCACAATGGAACGGCGGGCGGTTGTTCATCCCCTAATCTGGAAAGAAAGGGGGAATGTATATGACAGATATTCAAATTATATTGATTTTGATACTGTTGATCATAATATACATAAAGAAATAACCGCCCTATCTGCTACATAGGGCGGTTATAATTTAACCGTTTTATCAGTTGATAAGAGGGACAACCCAAAGCCGTTCCTTCTTGTGCTTTAATAATAGCATAAATACATATTATTGTCAAGAGGCTTTAAGAGCCTCTTTTTAGTTTGCTTTACCAAAAAGCTAAAAAACACCTTGAAAAAGGTGTTTTTCTTTGCAGATGCATTTGTCCGAAATAGGCTTAAATAGTGGTGTTGTAAGAAAGCTGCTAACGGGAGTCGGACCCGTGACCTCAGCACTACCAATGCTGCGCTCTACCTCCTGAGCTATAGCAGCAGATAACAACAATATAACTATACTAGAAAGAGAGAGATTTGTCAACATATTTTTTTATATACCGAAGGAGGAAAGGTATGGTTTATATACTGCTGAGGCAAGGGTGATTATATGGGGTTTATGAATGGCAAAAATTAGCAAAAATACGTTATTTTGTACAATATCTACAAAAGCTTGTCGAAAAATCATATGGTTTGATAATTTTACTCAAAAAAAGAAGTAAAATGTTGTAAAAAATTACTAGGCAATTTAAAAATGACATATAAATTAAACATAAATGTAATGTTTGATATGTAAATGTAACAATTTGGGATTGCAAATAACAGGGCTTTTTTGTATAAATTATATACAGAAAATATGTGCGAAGTCTGACGACAGGTAAATATCAAAAAATATTACAAAATATTAAAAATACTATATCTAGTATGTAAAATTTGTGATATACTATATCTAGGGTCAATTTGCCCAATATTGATCTGTGAACATTAAAAATGAAATATTATGAAAATTTGCCGAAATTTATTAAAAATTTTACTTGTAATTTCAATCAAAATAGTTTATCATAGTGTATGAAGTGGTTGAAAGTGGTTATCGGTGGAACAAAATGGCAGATAAGTGGAGATGACGATCTCCCTGCGGTGATATTCCCCGAACACGAAAGCGGTGATTTTTATGTTTACAGGTGAATTTGAACATAATATTGATGCCAAGGGCAGGGCTATTATTCCTGCAAAGTTCAGGGAAGAGCTTGGTTCCTTGTTTTACATAGCTAAGGAGCAGGACGGCTGCTTAGGTGTGTATAAAAAGGAAATATGGGAGGCCTATGCCGCAAAGCTTGACGAATTACCGACCACTAACGAAACATTAAGACGCTTTAAAAGATTTAGGCTGGCAGGCACATGCGAGTGTGAACCTGACGGCAACGGAAGGATAATGATACCTCTCTCACTCAGGACCTATGCCGGTATTACCAAAGAAATAGTAAGTATTGGCAACGGAAATAGAGTTGAGATATGGGATAAGGAAAAATGGAAGAGAGAGCAGGATAGCTTTGAATTTAATGAAGATGATCTCAAGGCTCTTGAAGAATATGGTATCTGATATGAATACAAGGATCTGAGAAAATGAATTTTGAGCATATTCCCGTACTTCTTAAGGAATGCATAGAGGGACTTAATATAGTTTCCGACGGCACATATGTAGACTGTACCCTCGGCGGCGGAGGTCATTCCTCTGAAATAGCAAAAAAACTTACAACAGGCACCTTGATAGGAATAGATCAGGATATAGACGCTATAAATGCCGCTAAGGAAAGACTTAAGGAATACAGCAATATAAAATATGTTCATAATAATTTTTCGGATATTAAAAATATAGTTGAAGGTCTTGGCTTAGGTCAAGACAGTGTAAATGGATTTTTACTCGATATCGGTGTATCCTCCCACCAATTAGATGAAGCAGACAGAGGTTTCTCCTACAATTACGACGCACCTCTTGATATGCGTATGGATGTGCGTTCTACTCTGTCTGCTTACGTGGTGGTTAATGAGTATGACCAAGAGGCTCTTACAAGGGTCATAAGGGAATACGGTGAGGAAAGATGGGCAAAGAGAATTGCCGAATTTATAGTTGAGGAAAGAAAGACAAAGCCTATAGAAACGACATTTGAGCTTGTTTCTGTAATAAAGAGGGCCATACCAAAGGGCGCCAGAGCAAACGGACCTCACCCTGCCAAGAGAACCTTTCAGGCAATAAGGATAGAGGTAAACAATGAACTGGGCATATTGGAAGGCGCCATAAACGATATGACGGATATACTTAAACCGGGCGGCAGGATATGTATTATTACATTTCATTCCCTTGAGGACAGAATAGTAAAGAATGTGTTCAGAAATTTGGAAAATCCCTGCACCTGCCCTAGAGATTTCCCCATATGCGTATGTGGGAAAAAGCCTAAAATAAAGATAATTACCGGAAAGCCCGTTATTCCCTGTGAGGAAGAGCTTCTATATAACCACAGAGCCAGAAGTGCAAAGCTGAGAATTGCGGAAAAGCTTTAAAACACAGTGGGATAAAGAAAGGGACGTGATACTGTGAAAAGCGGAAACAATTACAGAAAAGCCCATAACAGAACGGACAGATATAATACAGGCAGCAGAACATATAGCTCTTCAGCAAGAAAGTATTACGGCACAGCGACCTATAACGGTTATGGCAGCCGTCAGACACATTCCTCGGGGGGAGGAAATCGTGTTTACACAAGGGGCTACGGCGGATATTCAAGCTACAACAGCACATCAGTTGCTCGGGATTACTCTTACCGTTCCTACAATAATGCTGTAAAGCGCAAAGCTGTAAAACAGCGTGCGCAAAAGGAGAGTATCGACTTGAGCCTGCCTAAGACATTTGCAACGATAGCCATATTATTCATATTTACTCTTTCACTGCTGTGTACCTATGCGTCAAACAGCAACAGAAGGGATAATATTGCCGCTATGAAGGCAGAGCTTGAGACTATACAGGAGGATAATGAGTATCTCAGGACCTCTATAGAGGACAACCTGGACCTTAAGGCTATAGAGCAGGAGGCTCTTAAGCTGGGCTTACAAAAGCCTGCGGAATATCAGATAACGAAGATAAATGTACCAAAGGAAAGCTATACGGTGCAGTATGACACTCAGCCCAATGTAGAGGAACAGAGCTTCTGGGAGTACATAAAGAGCTTGTTTAAGGATTGATCTTAATGGCAAACTATAGAAAAGCAAACAAAAAGAATAATACACCAAAAGCCCCTGGCAACAGGGGCATTAATGTGAATATGTATATTTCAAGGCTCGTTCTGTTCCTTTTTGTGAGCGTGGTATTGCTTTGTTATGTAGGCTATTTCCGTGTGTACAGGATAAAGGCAAACGGCTCCAAGTGGGAAAATGCCGCTATCACCAATCAGATGAATAAGGTTCAAGATAAGGTGGTAAGCCCCAACAGAGGCGATATAGTAGACAGAAACGGCGAAAGCCTTGCAGTAGGCGAAACGGTATACAATATTATACTGGATGTAAGACTTCTGTCCGAACAGGACAAGCTTGAACAGGAGAAGAATGCAAAGAGGGATGCCGATAAAAGGAAATTCCCTATTGACGACACATTGAACCAGCTTAATAAAATACTGGGAATACCTATGGAGACCCTTAAGGGCTATGTGGCTACAAATGCCGACGGCACTCTTGTAAAGGATACCAATTACTTTATACTTGCAAAGAAGGTAGACTATGAAAAGGGCAAGCAGATAAACGATCTGGGCTACAGCTGGCTTTACGGAGAGCAGGACACAAAGAGGAGCTATCCTCTTGGCACTCTTGCGGCTCAGGTAATAGGCTTTAATACCGCATGGGGACTTGAAAGCTATTACAACAGCGAAATGCTTGGTATTCCGGGCAGGACCTTCAGGACCTATGAGGCAGACGGCTCTATAGTTACTCAGAGGGAAACACCTGTAAAGGGAAATAAGGTCGTTACAACACTTGATGTGAATTTACAGAAGTTTGCGGATCAGGTGAGCAAGGAGGCATATGATGCCTACTCTCCCGAATATACGGCAACGGTAATAATGAATCCCAACACAGGGGAAATATACGCTATGGCGCAGTATCCATCCTTTGATCCCAATTCACCTATGAAGCTTACGGATATACAGACAGAGCAGGATCAGGAGGAATTCGACGCTCTCAGTGAAGAGGAAAAGACAAAGGAAACAAATAGAGCATGGAAGAACTTCGTAGTTTCGGAGACCTATGAGCCAGGCTCAGTATATAAGCCTATCGTTGTGGCAATGGCTCTTGAGGAAGGTATAATAAAGCCTTCTGACAGTTTTGTATGCGGCGGCTACAAGAGAGTTGCCAACGAGGAAATACCCTGCCACAATACATCAGGTCACGGTACTCTTGACGTAAGAGGCATACTGGCACAGTCCTGTAACGTAGGTATGATGGATATTATTGCCAAGATGTCTCCCGAGACCTATCTTAAGTATCAGCATGACTTCGGTTTCGGCGAAAAGACGGGCATAGACCTTCCCGGCGAGGTAGCGGCAGGTCCTCCCCTTATATATACCCTTGACGATCTACATTCTGTGGAAATGGCAACAAGCTCCTTCGGACAGGGCTTTAATGTCACTACGATACAGATGATAAATGCCTTTGCCGCAGTTATAAACGGCGGCAGACTTATGAAGCCGTATATAATGGCGCAGATAATAGACAATGACGGAAATGTTATAGAGGAAAACGAACCTCAGATGGTGAGAGAGGTCATTTCAAAGGCAACCTCAGACTGGGTAAGAACGGCTATGGAAAGCGTGTTTACAGAGGGTACAGGCAAGAAGGCTGTTATTTCGGGCTATCGTTTCGGCGGTAAGACAGGTACTGCGCAGCAGTCACCGAGAAGTGCTCAGAAGTATAACCTGAGCTTTATAGCCTATCACAATGTTGACAATCCGGACATACTTGTGGCAACTACCATGCATAAGCCCGAGGGCTACAGTGATGCAGGCGGCGCCGCATCCCCCGTTCCCGTTATAAAGGAATTATTTGAGAAGATAATAGACTACGAGGCAATACCACCCGATATAGAGGAAGGCGAAGCTCCCGCAGCCAATACGGACACTACATATACTATAAAGGATTATACAAATACAAGCCTTAAGTCAACTATATCAGAGCTTATAGGCTTAGGCATAGACTTTGAGGTAATAGGCTCAGGCGATACTGTTACAAAGCAGTCTCCCGCAGGAGGTACAAAGCTTGAACAAAAGCCTGCCAAGATACTTCTGAATATATCCGATAAGGGCAAGAAGTCCCTTGTACCCGTTCCCGATGTGACGGGACTTGAAACGGAGGATGCCATAAGGATGCTTGAATCCTCAGGCTTTAAGGCGGATGTAAGCGAGGAAAAGCCTGATACGGAGTATGACGATTATGACGAGGCTGTGGAGATCACCACAGAGGCTGATGAAGAGGAAACAACAAAGAAGGGACTTTTCGCCAGCCGTGCAAGAGATGATGAGGACACAGAGGAAACGACAGAGAAAGAAAAGGATGATGAGGCAAAGGAGCCGGACACGACCGTATACATACAGATGCCTTCGGCAGGTGTAAAGGTTGAAAGTGGTCTTACCGTGAAAATAAGGGCAAGGTAATTATTTTTGAGGTATACTTGAGCCATTGTAAAAATAAGATATTGTAGTGGACATTCTGCTGCAATATCTTTTTTTTAGGCATTGGAGATGGTTTAAGTGAAGAGAATACCCCTGCTTGCCAAAAGACGGCTCATATTCTGCCTTGCGGTGTGTGAGCTGGTACTGTTCGCTCTTATATGGAGAGTCTTTTACATACAGATGTTCAGGGCGCCCGAACTACAGAAAGCCGCCTTTGAACAGCAGACAAGGGACAGACTTATTGCTCCCGAAAGAGGAAATATACTGGACAGAAACGGGACTCCCATAGCCGCATCAAGGACGGTTGCCTCAGTAAGCGTTATACACGCGCAGATAGAGGAACCGGAAAAGGTGGCAAAGATACTTTCCGACAAGCTGGAGCTCAACTATGACGAGGTGCTGCAAAAGGTCAATAAAAGAGTTGCCCTTATGCGTATAAAGACAAAGGTGGACAAAAAAACAGCCGAGGAAATATCAGCCCTTAAGCTGAAGGGCGTTATGGTAGACGAGGATATAGAGAGGATTTATCCATATAACAGTCTTGCCGCCCATGTAATAGGCTTTGTGGGAAAGGACAATCAGGGCATAATAGGTCTTGAGTCCAAGTATGACGAGTATTTAAAGGGTAAAAGGGGAAAGATACTTACACAGACCGACGGTAGAGGAATAGAGCTTGAAAACAGCGAGCAGGACAGAGTTGCCCCTCAGTCGGGGTATGATCTTGTAACAAGCATAGATGTAAATTTACAGCAGTATGCAGAGCAGACAATAGAAAAGGCAGTCAAGGCAAAAAATGCAAAAAGAGGCTCAGTCATTATGATGGACCCTCAGAATGGTGAAATACTTGCTATGGCAAGCAAGCCGGATTTTAACCTTAACGAGCCCTTTAAGATAAACAATGCCGAACTGGAAGCGGTATGGGACACCATGAGCCAGAAGGATAAGGACAAGGCGCTTAATCAGATGTGGAGAAACTTCTGCATAAACGATACCTATGAGCCGGGTTCCACCTTCAAGGTAATAACCTCCTCAGCAGGACTTGAAGAGGGTGCAGTAAGTGAAAATGACAATTTTAACTGCAACGGAGGAAGGACCGTAGGCGGAAGATATATAAAGTGCTGGAGGTCCCCTCGTTCCCACGGCAGCGAGACCTTTGTACAGGGAGTACAGAACAGCTGCAATCCTGTGTTTATGGACGTAGCCGCAAGACTGGGTACGGATAAATTCTATGAATATATGCTTAAATTCGGCTTTGACAAAAAGACGGGTATAGACCTGCCCGGCGAGGCAGTAGGCATTATGCATAAGAAGGAAAATATGGGTCCCGTAGAACTGGCAACAATGAGCTTCGGACAGAGCTTTCAGATAACCCCTCTTCAGCTTATAAGAGCTATCTCAGCCGCCATAAACGGCGGAAGGCTTGTAACTCCCCATTTTGCAGTAGAGCTGAGGAACAGTGACGGAAGTAACGCAGGTACATTCAGTTACAATGACGCAGGCAATCCCATATCCCCGCAGACCTCTGAAAGAGTAAAGACTATACTGGAAAGCGTTGTGGCTGTGGGAACAGGCAACAAGACCTATATTCCAGGTTATAAAATAGGCGGCAAGACTGCTACAAGCGAAAAGCTGCCCAGAAAGTCCGGTAAATATATAGCCAGCTTCTGTGCCTTTGCTCCTGCCGACAGACCCAGGGTAATAGCTCTCGTGCTTATAGATGAGCCGCAAGGTGTGTACTACGGCGGACAGGTGGCAGGACCTGTTATGAAGGAAATTCTTTCAAATGCTTTGCCGTATCTTAAGATAGAGCCGAAGTATACGGAGGAGGAGCTTGAAATAGACGGTGTTGCTCCCGTAACGGTAGGCAGCTACACAGGGCAGAAAGTATCAGCTCTGAGACTGGAACTGGCAAAGCTGAATGTAGACCTGCAGGTAATAGGGCAGGGAGATACGGTCATATCTCAGTTTCCCGAAGAAAATACTATAATCAATCAGAACAGCAAAATAATAGTATATACGGACCCATAAAAATGGTGTATACTGTATAATAGAGAAAGGATGGGTATAAATGACGCTGAGAGATATACTTGAAAATGTGGAAGGCACTCTCGTACAGGGAAGTCTTGACATAGACATAGAAAATATAGTTATAAATTCAAAGCTTGCAAAGGAAAATGTTCTTTTTGTGGCAATGGTAGGACTAAGCGTCGATGCTCACAAATTTATACCCTCAGCTTATGAACAGGGCTGCAGAGCAGTCATTACAGAGCATGATACACAATGCCCTGAGGATATGACCGCGTTCAGAACAGCCTCCGCAAGGGACGCTCTTGCCGTAATGGCTGCCAATTTCTACGGACATCCCGCAGAAAGACTTGATATGATAGGTGTAACAGGCACCAACGGAAAGACCAGCTCTACCTATTTTATAGATTCCATACTCAGACACTGCGGCAGAAAGTCAGGTGTAATAGGCACTGTAGGTATTACTATTGACGGCATAAAGCAGGATATTCATATAACCACAAGCACAACACCGGATACCCTTGAGCTTAACTCCATAATTAAGCTTATGGCAGATCGGGGCTGTGACAGCGCCGTTATGGAGGTATCATCCCACGGTCTTGCCCTTAAGAAAACGGAGGGCATCAGATTTAAGGTAGGCGTTTTTACAAATCTTACACAGGATCACCTTGACTTCCACAAGACTATGGAAAGCTACTGTGAGGCAAAGGCAAGGCTTTTCACCATGTGTGAGTATGGCATTGTAAATGCCGATGACAAATGGGCAGACAGTATAACTAAAAATGCCTCCTGCCATATACTGACCTATAGCATAGATAAGCCCAGCGATCTTCAGGCTAAGAATATAGTGTACAAAATGGACAGAGTACTCTTTACCGTAAACATGAAGGGCAGGGATATTGACTTTGAGCTTATGGTCCCCGGCCGTTTCAGCGTGTACAATGCCCTTTGTGCCATAGGTGCAGCCGTTGTAATGGGCATACCTGCCGAGGATATAGCCGCAGGCATACACGAAATACACGGTGTACCGGGAAGAATACAGAATATAAAAAATGACAAGGGCTTTAACGTAATAGTTGATTATGCCCATACTCCCGACGGTCTTGAAAACATAATAAACAGCGTAAGGGAGTTTACCGAAAAGAGGATAATAACAGTATTCGGCTGCGGCGGTGACAGGGACCGTACCAAGCGCCCCATTATGGGCGAGATAGTGGCACGCTTAAGCGACTATGCCATAGTCACATCGGATAATCCCCGCTCCGAGGAGCCCTCAGCCATACTTGATGAGATAGAGGTGGGCGTAAAGCCCGTTACGGACAAATATGAAATGATAGTTGACAGAAGAGAGGCAATAAAGAGAGCCGTTGCCATAGCCGAAAAGGGCGACAGCGTTATAATAGCGGGCAAGGGACACGAGGACTATCAGATATTGAAGGATAAGACAATACACTTTGACGACACGGAGGTCGCAAAGGAAGCACTGGGAGAAATATAGTATGAGGCTTACATTGGAAGAGATCGCTGCTGCGGCAAGGGGCAGCTTAAAGGGAAATAATATTGAAATAACAGGCATATCCACAGACAGCAGAAAAATAGAAAAGGGCAGTCTTTTTGTAGCCCTTTGCGGCGAAAAATTTGACGGACACAATTTTATAAACGATGTTGTTGAAAAGGGCGCCGCCGCTGTGGTCGTAAGCAGGGATACGGAATGTGCCTGTCCTTGCGTAAGAGTTGAGGACACAAGACTTGCCCTTGGGGATATAGCAAGGTATTACAGAAGAAAATTCAGCATACCCTTTGTTGCCATAACGGGCAGCGTAGGCAAGACAACTACCAAGGATATGATAGCATCGGTACTTTCTCAGAAGTACAATACCCTTAAGACAGAGGGCAATTTCAACAACGATATAGGTGTTCCCCTCACTCTTTTCAGGCTTGACGATACAACGGAGTGCGCCGTTATTGAAATGGGTATGAACCACTTCAACGAAATAAGCTATCTTACCTCCATTGCGGAGCCTGACATAGCCGTTATCACAAACATAGGAGTATCACATATAGAAAATCTCGGTTCAAGAGACGGTATATTAAAGGCCAAGTGCGAAATATTTGAGTCAATGGCAGAGGACAGCTTTAAGGTTCTTAACGGTGACGACGACAAGCTTATAACGATAAAGGATAAATACAAAAATATATGCTATTACAGTACAAAGGACAAGGCAGATGTATATGCCGACAATATAGAGCCAAAGGGTGTTGAGAGCATAAGCTGTACCATACACAAGGGAGATATTTCCTTTGACGTAAGTATTCCGGTACCCGGCAGGCATATGGCAGCCAACGCTCTTGCGGCAGCATCGGTTGCCTTTGAGCTTGGCTTAAGTCCCGAAGAAATAAAAAGGGGCATAGAGACCTTTGTACCTACGGGCAAGAGAATGGATATAATAAAGACGGATAAATATATTATAGCCGACGATACATACAATGCAAATCCTCAGTCCGTAAAGGCGGGCATAGATGTGATCGCCTCAGAAAGCGGTGTAAAATGCTGTGTATTAGGGGATATGCTGGAGCTTGGGGATATGGCGGCTCAGCTGCACTATGATGTAGGCGGATATGCGGCGGATAAAGGCATAGACATAATAGTGTGCATAGGTCCCTTATCCGAAAATATGTATAAGGGCGCTCTTGACAGGGGCGGCAATGCATATTACTATGAAACCCAGGAGCAATTCCACGAAAATATTGAGAGCATTATCCCGAAGGGCGCAGTTATACTTGTAAAGGCGTCAAGGGGTATGCATTTTGAAAAAACTACTGAAAAGCTGAGAGGTGAGAAATAATGAACGATGAACTTATGCAGGCAGTGTATGCAATGCTCATAGCATTTATTGTAAATGTAATACTCTGTCCCGTTATAATACCTATACTCCACAAAATGAAATTCGGTCAGCCCATAAGAGAAGAGGGTCCCAAGAGCCATATGAAAAAGCAGGGTACACCTACAATGGGCGGGGTAATGATACTTATAAGCCTTGTTATAGCCTCTCTGTTCTTTGTATGGGGCTACACAGATGCTATGGTCGTTCTTCTCATTACTGTATGCTATGGTATAGTAGGCTTTATAGACGATTACATAAAGGTAGTAAGAAAGCACAACGAGGGGCTTAAGCCTTTGCAGAAAATAATTTTCCAGCTTATAGTTACAGTCCTTTTCTACCTTTACATCAGGATCGGTAATTTGGGTACTGATATATATGTTCCCTTTACGCACGGAATGACAATAGACCTGGGCATACTCTATGCGCCCTTCCTTTTCTTCGTAATGGTAGGCACTGTAAACAGCGTCAACCTTACAGACGGACTGGACGGACTGGCAAGCGGAGTAACAGTGCTTGTAACAGTGTTCTTCCTCTTTATTGCAGGAGCATCGGGACATTTGGGCCTTGTTCCCTTGTGCGGCGCTGTGGCAGGCTCGCTTTTAGGCTTTCTTGTGTTTAACTCACATCCCGCCAAGGTATTTATGGGAGATACAGGCTCCCTTGCCTTGGGAGGCTTTGTGGCAAGCGTGGCTGTTATAACAAAGATGCCTATAATACTAGTAATAGTGGGCTTCATATATGTATGCGAAAGCCTTTCTGTCATAATACAGGTGACATATTTCAAGATGACCCACGGCAAAAGAATATTTAAAATGGCGCCTATACATCATCACTTTGAGCTAAGCGGTATGCCCGGCATAAAGGTGGTGCAGCTTTTCTGGATAGTTACGGCGGTAATGTGTCTTGTAGGCTTTATGGCGGCAAGAAATCTGTTTTAAATAAGGAGAGGTAGGATAAATATGGACGTAAAGGATAAAAAGGTATTGGTAAGCGGAATTGCCAGAAGCGGTATAGCTGCCGCACATCTTCTGAGAAGGAAGGGAGCCGAGGTAACGATACAGGATGCAAAGACTGAGGATAAGCTGGACAGGGAAACTCTTAACAGGCTTGAGGAAGACGGCATAGAACTGTATCTCGGCACAAATCCCGATGATATAATAGAGGAAATGGATATGCTTGTAATGAGCCCGGGCATACCTACGGACCTTCCCTTTGTGAACAGGGCAAGGGAACTGGGTGTAGAGGTAATAGGCGAGATAGAGCTTGCATACAGATATTGCAAGTCACCTGTCATAGCCGTTACGGGCACAAACGGCAAGACGACTACGACAACGCTTATAGGCGATATCCTAAAGGCATATGTAAAGGACACATATGTAGTAGGCAACATAGGCAACCCCTTTGCCGAGGAAGTGCTTAAGACAACGGAGGACGGCGCAGTTGTGGCTGAGCTTTCAAGCTTTCAGCTTGAGACCATAGACACCTTCAGACCAAAGGTAAGCGCAGTGCTTAATATAACTCCCGATCATCTGAACAGGCATCATACTCTTGAAAACTATATAGCAGCAAAGGAACGTGTCTTTGAAAACCAGACCTCCGAGGATTTCTGTATACTCAATCACAATGACGAAGTGACTGCCGCAATGGCGGGAAAGACAAAGGCAAAGGTCATATATTTCTCATTGGACAAGGAGCTTGAAGAGGGTATATATTCAGATGAAAAGAGCATATATATAAGGGCATTGGGCTATGATGAAAAGGTAGTTGATATAGACGAGCTTAAAATAATAGGCGGACATAATGTGGAGAATGCCATGGCGGCTATAGGCTGTGCGGCAGCCTTCGGTGTGCCTATGGATATAATAAGAAGAGTACTTAAGGAATTCAAGGCAGTAGAGCATAGAATAGAGTATGTGACCACTATAAACGACATAGAGTTCTACAACGACTCAAAGGGTACAAATCCCGATGCCTCAATAAAGGCAGTAGAGGCTATGAAAAGACCTATATGCCTTATTATAGGCGGTTACGACAAGGGTTCTAAATATGATGATTTTGTAGCGGCATTTAAAGGCAGGGTAAAGTTTGCGGCAGTTATAGGAGCCGTCAAGAAGATAGTTACACAGACCTTAGATGATGCAGGCTTTACCGACTACAAGACAGCGGAGACCTTTACGGAGGCAATAGACCTCTGCTATGAAAATGCAGAGCCGGGAGACTGCGTACTTCTTTCTCCTGCCTGCGCAAGCTGGGATATGTTTGATTCCTACGAGCAGAGGGGAGCAATATTCAAGGATTATGTAAAACGACTTAAGTAGCAGGTGATTTTTATGGCAAACAGAGGCTATGATCTGCCTACATTCAGCAGCAGCCGAGGCAGGTATGTACCCTATGAGAGACCGCCCAAAAGGAAAAAGAAAATATTTATAGGCGAGATAGATTATATCATACTGCTTTGTGTTGTTCTTCTTGTAGGCTTCGGAGTGGTTATGGTATTCAGTTCAAGCTACTACACGGCAGGCAGAGGCAACGGAGATATGTATTCCTATCTCAAAAAGGAGTTATTTTTCTCTATAACAGGCTTTATAGCTATGTTTGCGGCAAGCAAATTCCCTCATGAGCTTTTGAAGAAGTTTGTGCGCCCCGGTTATATACTTTCCTGTGTACTGCTTATACTGGTGCTTACTCCTCTTGGCATAGAGCATAACGGCGCCAAGAGATGGCTTGGAGTAGGCGGATTTGAATTCCAGCCCTCGGAGATAGCCAAGATAGTGCTTATTATAACTCTGGCGACCGTGCTTACCGAGGATAAGAACCTTTTCCGCTCCTGGAAGGACTTTGCAAGATATCTGGTAATAATAGCCATACCCTGCGGACTTGTAGCCCTTGAAAACCTGAGTACAGCCATAGTAATGGGCGCCATAAGTATGGTAATGCTTTTTGTATACACCACAAAGCTCAGGTATTTCATAATGCCTACGGCGGCGGGAATTGTCGGAGTAATATTTATGATATTCGGCTCCTGGCGAAGCGACAGAGTACAGGCATGGCGGCATCCAGAGGAGGTTGCCAACGACAAGGGCTATCAGGTACTGCAATCACTGTATTCCATAGCCAGCGGCGGTATGTTCGGACTGGGTATAGGCGGTTCAAGACAGAAGCTCGGCTATATGCCCGAGGCTCACAACGATATCATATTTGCCATTATATGCGAGGAGCTGGGATGGTTCGGTGCGGCAATAATTATAAGTATATTCATAGTACTTATATGGCGCGGTGTGTACATAGCCATAAGACAGGCTAAGGAGCCGTTTTCAATGCTCCTTGCAACGGGTATCACAACGATGATAGCGGTACAGGTAATAATAAATATAGCCGTTGTTACAAACACCATACCCAACACGGGAATACCTCTTCCCTTCATAAGCTATGGCGGAACATCACTTGTAATGATGCTTGGTTCTATGGGTGTGCTTATGAACATATCCAGATACCACGGCAGCAACAGTAAATAGGATATAAGCCCCTTGATACGGATATCAAGGCAAAATTTTCACTGCATATTGACAAAAATCCCCAAAGTAGTATAATAAAAGTGACAGATGAAAGTTAAAGTCAACTTTAAGTATTGTGGAGGGGAAAATATGTATTCAATAGGAGAAATGGCAAAAAAATTAGGCGTAGCGCCGTCTACACTGCGCTATTACGACAAGGAGGGACTTCTTCCCTTTGTCAAGCGTACAAACGGTGGCATAAGGATGTTCAGCGAGACCGACTACGAATGGCTCCAGGTCATAGGCTGCCTTAAAAAGACAGGAATGTCGCTTAAGGATATAAAGGACTATGTATATATGACCATGAAAGGCGACGAGACCATAGAGGATAGACTTAACCTCTTAAGAAAGCAGCAAGAAATAGTTGAAAAGCAGATATCCGAACTGGAAGAAACACTGGAAACCGTAAAATTCAAGTGCTGGTATTACGAGACCGCAGCTAAGGCAGGCACTACAGATGTCCCCGCCAATATGAGCGATGCCGAAATACCTCCTGAGTTTATACATATAAGAGAAAAGCTTAAGAAATAATAGTAATAAAGTAAAATGGACTGTCGCACTGAGCATTAAAAAAATTAAGCTGCTGCGACAGTTCTTTTTTTGAGTTTGATAATTTTGTGTTTAATGACCTCTCCACCAATCGAAGGTTGGTGGCAACAATTTAATTATCGATTTTCCAAGTAAATAAGCGACTTTGAAAGGCATACACCTAAAGCTCCCCTTCGCAAGGGGAGCTGTCAGCCGCGGCAAAAATTTATATAAAAATAACTGTGAGCGGGGCTGACTGAGAGGTCGATACTCTTCCAAAATAAGTACCTAACAAATTTCACAAAACTGCGGCGCACCTCAACTCCACTACGTTACGTTTCGGTCGCGGTGCGGCAGCACCGCGTATATACGGCAATAAACAGCCTTGCAGGTAAGCAAGCTTACAGCAAGGCTATTTATTGACGTATAGCGCCGCAGCCTTATTAACGGAAATTGTGTAATTTTTGTAAATAATAGCAAAACATATTGACTTTTAAATACAATAATGGTAAAATAATTTTCACAGAAAATACTTTAGTGTGTAAAATTGACCAAAATTTTAATGATTTAATTGTAAAAACTGGTTGATATGAATAAAGTATATTAAAGAACGTGAACAAAAAAAGAATATGAACTAAAATCATTCAAAAAAATATTGACATAAAAATACAGGAGGGAGGTATAGTTGTGTCATTCGGGGAGAAGATCAGAAGATTTTTGGCTTCAAGAAGAAGACATAAGCTATGGCAGCGTATTGTCGGTGGTTTAGGCATAGTTGTTGTATTTGTTACAACATATATGCTTATTTTGCCTGCCATCACAATGGAAAAGCCTACATATTGCGGAATAGAGGAGCACTCTCATACACAGGAGTGCTATTTGTCATGTTCAGAAGGTGAAAGCGCACCTCCCGAATACAGCTGCGGCGGTCTTGAAAACTATATCCACAAGCATAATGAAGACTGCTATTACAACGGCGAACTGGTATGTCCTCTTGAGGAAAGAGAAAATCATGTACATACACAGGAATGCTATACCGAGGAGCAGCGTCTTATATGTGGTATGGAGGAGAGCGAAGGCCATACTCATGACGAAAGCTGTTATAATATCATTGATGAATTGGTATGCGGCATGGACGAGGGCGAAGAGCATACTCACGATGATAGCTGCTACGAACATATAGAGGAATTAATATGCGGTCAGGAGGAGAGCGAGGGTCATACTCATGACGATAGCTGCTACGAGACCGTAAGAGTATATAACTGCACTGCGGCATCTGCTCATATCCATGATGCAGACTGCTATGACGCTGACGGCAACCTTATATGCAATCTTGAAGAGGCAGAGGAGCATATCCATTCCGAAGCTTGTATGACAAGACACGAGAACGAAGAGCATAAGCACACAGACGAGTGCTACGGTGATACACCTCTCTGCGGAATGACAGAGCATAAGCATACGGATGCCTGCTATGAAAACCCCGATAAAGAAACATCAGGCGGCGGCGGTTCTTCCGCCGATGATAAGACAGAGGAAACTACCGACAACCATAAGGACGAAAACAATGACCATATGGGTTATGACGAGCCTGTTATTATAGATGATGTAATCAGCGGCGCTATGGCAGGTCCACAGTTTTTAGACCTTAATGCAGACGGCGATACTCCCAATGGTGCTCCGGATAAGTTTGATTCAGGTAATGTGAAGGTATACCTTTCTACAGGCGCAGATGAATGGTCTTCTGATCCGTTCATGCCAAATGCCACAGATTATGCCGGTGATCCTAAATATGAAGGCTATCACCTTGTAGCCGATATAATCAATGTAAAGTCCGACGGCAAGATATCTTCTCCAACTTCTTCTCAGGAGGCAGGAGTTAAAACCGCACTTGGCATAGACCCTACAAATACAAACTTCTACAACACAGAGGGTTTCCTTGTAGGTAATATATACTATGCTAAGGAAGGCTCCGACAATTTGCCTATCCCTCAGGGTGCAAAGGTAGATGTTTATCTTAATGTTCAGGGTGCGGCAGGCGAGAGATATCTCCAGGTAGTTGCAAGAGGCACCAGTGATGATAACTATAAAATGCTTACCTCAGACATAGATACCCTTACGGGTGAACTTGACTCTGAATGGTACGATATGATAAAGCACTTCTACTTTGTTACAGATACTGAAACTGACGCGGACAATAATGAATATTTCTTTGTTTCCACAAAGGTGTTCTGTGGTTATGTAGATTCTATAAACTATAATAAAGAAGGCGGAGGAGCAATAATAGACGGTACGCCTAATCTTCTCGATGATTCAACAGCTGAGAACGGCTATGATGACAGTCTTAACAATCGTATCATACGTACCTTTGATAATATTCAGTACAATCTTACATTTGGACTGAGCAACAGAGGTATATCATCTCCAACTGCTGAAAATACAGAGAGACTTAAGGTTAAATTCTCACAGAAGAAGGATATATCACAGGCTGTATTCAATATGAGCGATATGTCATGGCTTCAGAATTGGCGTATAGATTATTATAATTCTGACGAGTTAGATAAAGACGGCAATCCAACAGGTGAGCTTTTAGCCTATGAGACCGCCGAGGGCAAGTTTAGACAACCAAACTCAAAATACGATTATCAGAAATTTGATAGTGAAAGTATAAATCAGGAAAACAATCAAGGTCAGTATACCGCACATAAGATGGATCTCCAATGGTGGGATGATAGTGACAAAGTCGGAGAGAACGGCTTTATTAAGACTGACTATAACGAAATAATAAGAGTTCATCAGAAGACAGCAAGCTCTACTGACAGCTCTTATGATTCAGGTATACGTTATCAGGTGCTTACAGGCTACACTAAGATATCTCTTCCCGGTACACAGAACAGAACCGTAGGTATAAGAGTACTTGCTTCAGCTAACGGCGATGAGATAGCACCTGTGTTCGATGCATACTTCGAGGGCAATCCTCTTAATCTCAACAATGAGGTATTGAACTCCAGCGGCGTAAATATGATTGATGTATTCCAAAAGCCTACTAAAAAGGTTGTTGCGCTTGATACTGCAAGCTGGGGCCCTAACAGCGTAGCAGCAGGAGGAAGAGACGCCGAAGGTCATGATATAGAGGAAGTTAAGGACAACGGTAAAGTTAAGGTAACGGCGGAGCCGAGATATAAGTTTAACATACAATCTAACGACAACCTTAGCTACAGAGGTTATTTCAACCTTACTACAGGTGAAGAAGATACTACAGGTGATGAAGATACAAATATATACGGCAGAATGGTAGGCTACGGCGTCACTCTTACTTTGGTAAACGACTCCGATAATCCCGAAACTAAGAAGAATAAGGGTATAATGGGTATAGAACTGCCTACAGGCGATGTTACTCTTAACTTTAATGTAGAGTCCGCAGGTACGGGCAAGTTCTCTACACTCAGCCTTGAGCCTTCTCAGCCTATAATGCGCCTTAATTCAGCTGTAGAGGGTACCTTCTTCAGTGAGATAACTCTTGACGACGGCGCAGGCATACTTTCTATACTCAGCTCTAACAATGAGGAAGATACAGATATTCCGGAGACTGAAAGTGTGGACTATGCCGATGAAAATACGGATAATGTAGATGAATATGAATATGACAGCGATAATAATTATATAGAAAATACCGACGAGAACAGTGGGGATACTGCGCCTATCGACGAGGAAAGCAACGCTTTCACATTATCCGATGATGATAATTCATACTTCGATGCACTTGTATCTGATGATACAGAGTATTTTGCAGGCAATGTAAATAGTATAAATGATACTGTGGAAATGGCTCTGTTTGATGAAGAATTTTATGATTTGATGGCTGCCATTACAAATACCTATGGTACTTTTTCACAAAGCTCTGATGGTGATAAAACTACCTATATGTGGGATTATTCAAAATTCGAAAGTTCTGCTGATATAACTATGAATTCAAGTGAAAATAGTTCTGTAGATGGAATTTTATATGGTTCAGGTTCTCCTAAAATTTCTAATTCTAATAAAAATTTAGGCCTTAATGGAGCAAGTATTAAAATACCAATTCTTGCAACTGCAAGCAGTGCTGATTTAACCGTTACAACTAATTCTGGTTCTAGTTGGACTAGCAGAACTATTAAAGCTGCAGATAGAGCTGCGCAAGATTTAACTACTTCTGAGCATAAATTTGATAGTCTTAGTGGAACTGAGCTAACTACGGTTGATGGTGATACAGATTATAAATACATTATATTAACTGGTTCAGATAATGTTAAGGTTTCAAAGATTGAAGTAACTTTTACCGCCAGTGGCAGTGGTACTCCTGATCCTGATGAAGGCAAGGACGGCACACATACAGCAGTTGATGAGGCAGCCGGTACTGAAAGTTGGGATTTCAAAACTAATATGCCTTCAACCGATAAGACAGTTGGAGCAGGCACAAAATTAAATAGCGGTGTAACAGTAGGTGATGCAGGCGCAACTCTTACATCAAGTGGTATTAAGCTTGCAGAGGGCGGTACTTTGTCCTTCCCTGCTCAGATAATAGACGGCAAGCCAAAGGCAACTATTACAGTTACACCTAGTGATAATATAAGTGTAGATAGTGGAGCAAAAAAACAGTCTGACGGTACATGGGTAATTGACGATGTATCAACATTACCAGCAGCAATAGCAGCTACTACAGGTGAAAATATCACGATTACAGCTATTGCAGCAACAACTATCACAGGCATTTCTGTAACATATTCCGCAGCAGAAACACCTCCTGTTAGTGAGGGTAATATTGTAAAAGCATATGTATTCTCTGCAAAGCCAGGAACCGAGGCAGGTAATAATGTTAATCCTGATATTACGGAAGTAGATAATGAATCCCTTATAAATATATATCGTATAGGTGATAGTGATTTTGGACCGTTTGAGTTACCAAGTAGCTTTAGTGGCAGAAATGATGGTACTTATTCTTGTAATATAGATGGTTTAGGCACTATTAAATTTAATTGTTATATAACAGATGACAAAGGAAAAACATTTACAATTACTGTTCCAAATGATGGTTCGACTAGTGCGAAGTTGTATGTAATAGCTGATGGAAATGGCTCTAGCAAAGCTTCTGCAGATTATATATTGACAGATACAAGTGCAGATAATATTGTATATACACCGACACAAAGTATTAATACTACTTCTAAAACATTTACGGAAGTTATTTTCAATGATTTAACACCAGAACATGTATATACATTATGTAATAGCACACAAACAAGTCATTTATGTAGCTTAATTCTTGTGACATCTAAAGACCCACTTGGTGATATGACAAATTGGCCGGGTGCAGTCAAGGAAGGTACACATACAGCACCTGCGGGCAATAATAACACAGAAGAGTGGGGATTTGACAGTGAAATGCCTGCTTCAGATGTAAATCTTACAACCGGTCAAGAATTTAACAACGGTATTAAATACCTTGGTGATGGCGGTAAGCTGACATCAGCAGGACTTGTAGTTGCAAATGGTGAAAGCATTGAAATACCTGTTGACACGGACACATACACAGGTGGTAAGCTGACGGTTGAAAAGACAGGCGGAGATATAGCCACAGTTTCAATAAATGATGACACAGGCTATAAGTTTACTTCAAGAGATATAACGGATAATTCTGTTACAATCACAGCCAATGGCGAAACGACTATCACAGGCATAAATATAGCCTACGATAAGCCGAAAGAAGGCAGCTATGGTAATTATAGTGAAGGAAGCAAAACATGGAGTTTTGTTACAGATACTCCTTCAAATGCAGGAAAAGCATGGCTTAAAAATGCAATGGAAATTGATGGTGGTATTACATTCAATACATCAAAAGATGATGCTTTATGTGAGTCATATTTTGGAGCTACTAGTTTACACCTTGCAGATGGTGATGAGCTTATTGTGCCGCTTCCCGAAAATATTAATGAAACACAACCTCATACTTACACAATAGGAACAGGTACAGAATCCAAAGAAATTACTGCAGACGAACTTGAAGCACATCATTTTAAAATAACAGGTGAGCAGGAAATCTCAACTATTTCTTTGACATATACATTGACTGCTCCCGAAACAGGTATTATTGATGCAAATGTATTAATTGTTAATACAGATGCCACAATATCAGATAATACTAATGATATTCCGATAACACAGCAGAAAATAGCAAGTGCGAGTGGTACATTCTCTTTTAGAGATAGTGAAAACAGAACATTTAATCCGGGTTCATCATCTGCTACTCCACCTAACCTTACTATAACTGATTTAGCAACATTCGGTTTCACAAGAGTTTCAAAGGACTTTAAAGACTGTAGTGTAGTATTTACAGTACCTGCTACAACAGGTGCCCATAGCACAAAGTTGTATGCATATACTACAAATAATGCACAATTAAAGCTGTATGACATTACAGATCAAAAGGTTTATAATAAATCATTCAGCAACAATAGCAGCGACTATACGACTGCTGAGTTTACAGGTTTAGTACCTGGTCATAAGTATCAACTTAAAACAGGCTCAAATAATACAAAGCTTGCGGCTTTGGTACTTGTAAATTATGCCGATGCCCTTGTTCGGGGAAATTGGGGTAGTACAACTATTGACGATCCCGGCGAAGCTTTACCGGCAGTAGGTGCAAATATTGCGGGGGCATACATTCATTTAGGACCTGCCGATACTGACAACAATGTTAGTTGTACAATAACCAATAGCACTATAAGTGGATTGACAAAGGTTACTAAATCAAAATCAGGTCAAAGCGGCAATATATTCAAGGTTATGAGAATGAACAATGGTACGCTTGAAGATAAGACCTATGAAAATTATAAAAGTGGTGCTGTTGGCACATCGAAGCAGACATATGAAATAAAAGATTTAACAGCAACAATTACATTGAAAGAAAGAGGAACTTTAGCAGTTGGTTCATATATAGAATTTAAAGTTCCGGAAGATGCAGAAGCTGTTCATTCAACACTTCATATTGTAGGTCAGACGAATGATGCAGATACTTTTTCTGATGTTTCTGTTCAAAATATAGATGATAATTTAGAGTATCAAGAAATTCATACATTTAATAATACAGGTCTTGACAGTTTTGTAGTTGAAGACCTTAAGCCCGGTAAGACCTACAGAATAAATATTGCAAGAGGCGGTTTCCATTTTGGAGCAGTAGCTCTTGTAAGTTATAAGACGGCATATGAAGGTCTAGATCCATGGTACGACCCTAACAAGGAGGTTACTCCTGAAGAAGCCTTAGTATACGCATTCCTGCCATATCCGGAGGCGTCAGCAAAGAGTGGTTATAGCTTATCTCCATCTACGAGGGCTATACACACGCAGTATGAGCCTACCGTAACGGAGGAGGGAAACAAAGCCCTTGACATATTCTCATATTTTGCGACCTCAGACGGCACAGCGATACACACAGTTACTAAGGGTAAATTTACCGGTACTATTGACGGCTATGGTACAGTCACATCGACAAAGGAAACAGGCAAGTCCAATTCTCCGATAACGATAAGTGTGCCTAATAAAAATCCGGATGTCAAGAGTGCTAAGCTCTATGTAATAGCAGGCTCATCAAGCACGGATAAAGGCGAAGACAGGATAATAACACTTAAAAATCAGGAAAATAATATACAGTCATATAAGATAACAGGTGATATACCTGCTATTCAGAGAGTAATGGAGTTTACGGACCTTACTCCGGGAGAGACATACACTCTCACCCCATCGGCTGCAGATGGCGCAGGTGACAGCAATGTAAGATACGTAGCAATAGTGCTTGTATTCTCAACAACGGCTGAACCTTATGATACTAAGTGGAATTCTGCAGGCACACCTGCGACTGAGAGCAAGCCTGAGGCGGAACCAACTCCAAGTGCCAATACCGATCTTAAACATATCCCATTCCTTTGGGATTACGATCCTAACTATCAGCCTGATGACTACGGCACATGGCATAGAAATCTTGACTGGGATAAGGACGGTTGGAGAACAAATTCAGCAAGAAATGCTGCTCCTTACAACTATGGCTGGGAGCGCAGAAATGCAGGCAATGATATAGAAGAAAAGGCTAATTTCTCATATCCGGAGACAGAAGTCAATGCTGTTTACGGCACGGAAGAATATGAAGTGCATTGGGGCGGCGACTGGTTTGTTAATGAAAAATATAAATTAGCAAATGTAACTGCCTTTGACAATATGAAGAAAGCCAATGGCAACTGTAGTGTGAAAGGTGTCAATTCCTATCCCGTTACGGTAAACGGCTACGAATTCGACTTTGAGAACAACAGCAATATGTGGTTCCCGACCAACTACGGCGGTCACTCCATGGGTTCTAAAGACTTCTCAAATAATGGCTTTGGTAAATATAAGCTTGCTTATTCCGTAGGCTATTTTGAGACTATAGTGCCTTTTGATACCGATTCCAATGAAGAGGTAACAGTAAGAGGTTCTGTAAGAGAATTTAAAGCAAATTCCTTAGGTGGTACTACAGTATTTCAGGATAGCAAGGGCAATATTATATCTGATCATAGCAATTATGATGTTGACCATGACGAAGATAGGGCTAACAAAGTAGATGGAGATCAAAATGGAAATATGAATGCGCTTCGTAAGTATGTCAACTTTATGGCTAAGGGCGCAACCAATATCAACGACAAGGATATTACAGATGCCACAAGAAATGATCCATCTATGAGAGATGCTACCAATAACATAATAGGTCAGTTCTTGGGTGACAGTTGTTCTACAAAGAATCAGGACTGGGATGCTTCTGCTTCCGTAGGCGACAGAATAGACGGCTGGAGCGGTCTTCAGCTTGGAGCTCCAAGTGATTATCATATTGGCGCTTTCAATTTCATGCAGAAGTACGATTCCGAAGTTCTTGATCTTGATATTATCGAGTTGCAAGGACTTGAAACAGATTTTGAAACCGAAGCAGCAGGCAAGACATGGGCATCTGATTCAACTATATCAACAAGAGCCGATAAATATGAATATCTCCTTTTGGGCAGAACATGGGATGATATATATAAAGATGCAGGTCCTGAGGGATTGGATATAAAGCCGGAAGTTAATCTTCTTTGGGGCGTTTGTAAAGCTAAGCCGACAGATGGCTTTAATTCAACCAAGAGCGGTGATACTCAGAAGAGTGCCGACGAAACAGCGTTTGATTGGTACGATACCTATACGGCTGCAATAGCAAGCAATGATAATAAAGGAAAGGTTTCTGCCGTTATGGCCGAGGTAAGGAATGTTCATATTGTAAACGGTATGTACTTCGGCTTTAGAATACCTCTTGTCGTAAGCGAAAAAGCGACAGTTGGCAATGTATACAGTACTACCAATATCCTTGAGGGTTGGACATATGTTGAAGCAGCAGGTGACAATCAGCCTATGAAGGAATTTACATGGCAGAATCAAGGCTCAAAGCCTACCGGTAAGAAAGGTATGAGCGAAAAAGACAACTTTAATAATTGCTACGACAATACTGATGATGCTCCAACGAGCAATAACTTCTACAAGGGAGGAAGAAGCTCTTCAGCTTCCTATACATACGCATCAGGGAAAACAGCAAATTATAAACGCCAGCGGAATTCCGACTGTGGCTTTGTTGTTACAGACTATGCGGGATATTTGGATAGTCCTGATGGTAAAGCAGATCCCGGCAACATAGGTCAGCACAACAGATGGTGGCAGCGTCAGGGAAGTTCATATCCCAGTGAGGATTCAAAGGGCGATGTAGACACCGCTTGGAGTTATGGTATGGGTCTTCTTATAACGGACTACAAGTCACAGGTTGAGATAGACGTATACAATGATGATAACATTGTAGGCGGCATACCATATTACAACAAGGCTGACTCCGAGTCTGCTGTATATAGGATACACAACATAAAGACCTTCACCAACAGAATTAATAATAGCAGCTACGGTGAAACGGGTAAAGAATCCTATAAAAACAATGCCGCTCCGGCTTCGCTGGATCTGAGAGTAGACCTTACCAAGCTTGAAAACGCTGCGGATAGTACTCACGGCGGTGTATATGTAAGCTTTGATGAAGAAGCGTGTCCTGTTGTGAAGTTCGTTACAGGCACAGATGAAAATGGAAAGCCTACATACTCAGAAACGTCTTATAAGCTTATACCTGTAAAGACCGGAGATAGTGGTGGCTGGCAAAATGTTATTATCCCCGATGATGCTCTTGCATATCAAAAGAAAACAGGATCATACAGCTATGATATCAGGGCTATATTCGATGGCGGCACTGATGAATCTACCTTTAAACAGAACAGAACTATTAAATTTGAGTATAAGAATGTTCCGCATATGGTAGACCTAGGCGAGATACTTCTTACAACGGATATATCAGTTGCAGCCGAGCCTAACACTCTTGTTACGGCAAAGGCAACTATCACAGGCACCAATGATAAGGGTGATGTGAGAAACTATGCTGCATACAGCAAGAATATGGATACCACTCAGATCGGTATATCCGCTACAAGCGGCGCAGCAAACCGTAAGTACGTTGATGTCACAAATGCTCCTGCGGACGGCGCCGATTACAAAAAGGAGTTTGAGACTCCAAATGCCGAAAACCTTGTTAATCCGGAGCTTGGCCAGGAAATAGTTTATACTCTTGCCTTCAGTAACGTAGCAAGTGATACCGCTAAGGAAAATGTATATTTCTATGATATACTGGACAATGTTATGGACAAAGTAAATAAGGGTCATCTCGATGTCAAGGCAGTTAAGGTATTCTCCTCCGCTGCCGATAAGAGAGACGTTGACCAACAGTTCCCTGCATATGAGGTATTCTTCACTGATGAAACCGATAAAGCTAAAATAGCCGATACATGGGGCAATAAAGACTCCACAGGCGCTATTGAGGTGCCGAGTACGGATAATGGTTCGAATACGATAAAATATAATCATCATAATACAGGTGGCGGCGATAAAGATAGTTCCATAATTCAGCTTAAGGAAACTGATCACAATCACACAGCCGTTTACTTCAAGATAAACGGCACGGCGGAGTCACCCGCAGTAGGTGCAGGCAGAATGCTTTATATCCAGCTTATATGCGAGCCTGTTGCAAAGAATGCGGAAGATGTACAGACAAAGAATGCGCAGAGTTCTATTCTTGCATCCGACTTTAGCAACACGGCGGTATTCATTGTACCGTCAGCAGATGCCGGCAGTGATACTATTACCTACAACATAAGTGAGACCGATACGGCACGTTTTGCTCCTGTCGGCAGAAGTATATCAGGCGTTGTTTGGGAAGACGGCGACGGCAATGGTATAAGGCTTAGGACAGATGCGACCATAGAGGATGCAAAAGTTGCGCTGTTCAGATACGACGGCAGCAAATATGAAAAGGTAGAAGAGGATATGCTTGGCAATCCGTTAGGAAATTCGACTGAGGCAGGCGTATATGTCACGGACAAAGACGGAACATATTCCTTCAACAATCTGCCCGAGGGCAAATATGTAGTTGCTTTTGACTATGATAAAGGTCTTCCTCAGGTATCAACTCATCAGCCGGCAGGTACATCAGCCACAAATGAAATGCATCGTGATGACAATACCAACGATGCCGTAAATGTGCCGACAAGCAGTACTGATTTTACAGGTTATCGATTTATTACTAAGTATAATTATACTCTTACATCAGATGATACCGGCGACATATCACCTATACCCCTTGACTCAGCTGAAAACATTGCTGCAAACTATAGCAATAACTATCAGAATGAGACCAACTGGGACATCGGCTTTGCAATAGCAGGCGATCCCCTTCCCGAAACAGGCGGTGTCGGTACTGAGGGTATCAAGTATGCAGGTCTTGCAATAGCCTGCGGCGCAGCATTGATGCTTATGTGGGACTATAGCAAAAGAAGTAAATACGGTAAACATTAAGTGATGTTTATTTGAAGGTTGGAACGATCTTCGACTTTACCACCAACCTACGGTTGGTCCCCCTTCAGCACTTTTGCTTCGCAAAAGCGATACTTCGTATCGGCGGATATTCTTCCGCTGCAAACCCCTTTACGAAGGGGTGGTATGACAGGCAAAACGTTGAATAACCTCCCCTTTGCAAGGGGAGGTGGCAGACGAAGTCTGACGGAAGGGTAGAAAAAGGTCAATTACAGAGCCTTGCTCTGTTAAACCCTCGCAAGAGGATATAAATAACAATAAAAAACAATAATAAACAACAAATGGGGAGATGATGCGGACGCATAAAAGAAATGTAAATACTATTTAAATCTATGGCTTAGGGATATGCTTATGCTGACCGTAAGGCATAGTCATATCCAAAGCGATATGTTTAAAAACTATTTTCAGTTCAAAAAATTTTAAAAAAAGAGAGGATGAAAACGAACATGAAAAAAATTATGAAAGTTGTCAGTTTAATTCTGACATTTGCACTTATGGTTGGTATGGCTATACCGTCTATGACAGCTTTTGCTGCTTATCCTGATGGTCAGCAAACAGCAGGCGGAAAAAGTACGATCACATTATTGCCTCAGAGTACATCTGCTGATGCCTCTTTTGCGAATAAATCATTCAGTGCATATAGAATATTGACTATAACAAGTGATGAAAGTTCCGGTGATGCATATGCATTGCCATACACAGAGGATCCTAATGGTACAGATAGCGGTGTAGAACCTGACGATTTAAATGATGATAGCACACCATCATTTAACTATAAGATCAGACAAAACCTTATTGATGCTATAAACGCAGGTCACCCTGAAAGTGATCCTATAGAGAAAGAAAAAAGATTAAAGAGTACTGCTGACCTTCAGGAGATACTTAGACATCTTCGTGATCATGAGCAGGGCGATGGTCATGGTTCTACAGAGACAGGTGAATACTTAGAGGAAAATACAACAATCGAAGCCTTTGCAAAGAAGATGTTAGAATATATAGAAGCAAATGATGATGTGGGTGGGCCATATTATGATTTAAAATTATCTGCAGGCACTCCAGCTAAGGACAGTTATACCTTCACCGATGCTCCCTTTGGTTACTATCTTATAAAAGATGATGGAGCTAAATCAGGATATGAAATGACAACAGCTCTTATTATGCTAAATGCCGATGATGGAACTAAAGGTGAAAAAATATATGTAAAGGGTACTATTCCTACATTAGATAAGACTGTTACTGGGGATAAGAAGGGTAACGGTGTTGCTGTAGGAGATAAGGTTACTTTCACACTTAAGACAACTTTGCCAAGCGCTGTAGGTTTTAAGAATTTTACATATACTATTACAGATAAATTATCAGAAGGTCTTACACTTTCAGATGAAGATGGCAATGCAATTGACAGCGGAGATTTCTCCGTAAGTAATTTAACCATAACTATCGGCGGCAAAGAACTGCTAATTCCAGCAGGTTTAGTTACTGCTACAGATAAAGCAGGAACAAATGGAGATGCAGGCAAAACTATACTGACAATAGATTTGGCTCCTCTTGCTGTTGCAGTTGCAAAGAATGAAACTGGTAAATTTGATGAAGGTGTTATTGATGGAAATACAATTCCTCAGGTGGGTCAGGAAATAGAAATTACATATAATGCAGTATTAAATAATAAAGCTGCATTGGGAGCGGAAAAGCCTAATACAAACGATGCTGTACTCAAATATTCAAATAACCCTAATGAAGAAACCGTAGGTCAAGGCACTGATACCCCTCCATCTGAAACCAAGACATATACATTTGGTATTAAGATAATAAAGGAAGATTCTCAGGAGTATAAGCCAATCAGAGGTGCAAAATTCGTTATTAAGAATAGTGAAGGAAAGTTCGCATTGGCTACTAATAGCGCAGGAGAAGATGTTCAGGGTGAAACAGCTTCAACCGGAGCACCACAGACATATGTATTCAAGGAATGGGTAACTGATCAGAGCGATGCAACTGTATTTGTTACAACTGCTGACGGTGTTGTAGGTTCTTCTGACGCTGCTACTGTGCAGTTAAACGGTCTTGCAGCAGGAACATATCATATTTGTGAAACAACACCAAGCGTTATATATAACGGCAAAACATATTACCGCATTGATGATGATATTCAATTTACAATTGCAGCAACATATAACAATGAAGATAGCGGAAATGGAAAACTTAATAGCCTTACCTATAAGTTAGATAGTGCTTACAACGGTGTAAAGGGCAGTGCAGAGTTAACAAATGGACATCAATTCTCAAATGATGTCAGTGCTTTAGCTAATGGATATGCTGATATCACCATCCTTAACTCACAGAGAGAGCCCCTTCCTGAAACAGGTGGTATGGGTACTACATTACTCTACGTTGTAGGCGGCGCACTCATTGTTATCGCTGGCGTACTTCTTATCTCTAAGAGAAGAATGCATGCAGCAAGATAAAACGAAGTTAAAGCGTAGTTTTATTTAACAATATTTAGATAGGATAAACTTTATAAAGCTAATAACCGATAATGGGGAGGCTTTGCCTCCCCGGTCGGTGTTGCTGTATAAGCTTAAATCTCGTATTTCGGTTTATACAGCAATATCGGGTGTAGAGTTACCGGTAGGGACGATTTCTTTACCGCTAAAACGGTCCCCCCTTCAGCACTTTTGCTACGCAAAAGCGATACTTCGTATCGGCGGATATTCTTCCGCTGCAAACCCCTTGCGAAGGGGGAAACGACCCCACCACCAACCTTCGGTTGGTCCCCCTCCCCTTGTGAAGGGGAGGTATGAGGATGTTGAACGGTTGTTCCTTTGTAGGAATAGGTATGATGACGTTGTATGACTTTCCCTTTGTAGGTGGAAGTATGAAGATGTTGAATGACCTTCCCTTCATAGGGAAGGTATGATAAAGTGGATATTTAATAACCGTCCCTTCACAAGGGAAGGTGTCAGTCCGTAGGACTGACGGAAGGGTCGATTATGAAAATTACTAATAAAAAGCTGCTCCCAGTTGCAAGAAAATTAAGAAAAAATATGACACCACAAGAAAAGCAGCTTTGGTATCAATTTCTTTCTAAACATCAATTGCGTTGGTATAGGCAAAGAATTATTGGAAATTTTATAGCCGATTTCTACTGTCCACAAATAAAGCTAGTCATAGAGCTTGACGGAAGTCAGCATTATTCGGACGAGGGTCTGAGCTATGATGAAAACAGGACGAAGATAATAAACGAACACGGTATTGAAGTCATAAGAATATCAAACACAGAAATAGACAGTAATTTTATAAATGTATGTAGCTATATTAATGAAGAGATAAAGAAAAGAATAAAAGCATAAAGGAGGAAGCCTTATGTTTAAGAAAATATTTACTATACTTGCGGCGGTGCTTATTATCTGCTCCACTGCTTATTGCTTTGACCTGCTGGACACAGGGGCGGCAGTTTCTCTTGAGATAAAATACCAATATGACAATAACGACATCGGCGGCGCTAAATTTGACCTTTACAAGGTAGCCGAGGTGTCTAAGTTTGTGAATTATACCCCTACGGAGCAGTTCAGCAAGTATGAGGTTTCCTATGATATGAGCGCAGACGGAGGCAGAAGTCTTGCTCAGACTCTTGCGGCATATGCTGCTGCGGACAGCCTTTCTCCACTGAAATCAGGGGCTACCGACGAGAGCGGCGCTCTTATGTTCCCTGACCTTAAGACGGGCTTGTATCTTGTGACGGGAGCAAGCTACGAAACGGGAGGATATATATACAGCGCTGAACCGTTTCTTGTATGTCTGCCCAATTATGAGAATGATAAATGGGTGAATAATGTTGTTGCTGTGCCTAAGATCAGCAGAACTATGGTACCAAGCAGCGGTGGAGGCGGCGGTACACCCGATCCGAGAATGGATTTAGGTGTGCTTATTGTATGGAAAAACGACACGGAAGAAACAAGACCCGACAGCGTTGAAGTAGAGCTTTACAAGGGCAATAATCTTTACAACAGACAGACAGTAGGTAAAAATGACGGCTGGCACCATACATGGTATAATCTTCCCTACAGCGGGGGTATACAAAATACTGCTGCAAGGAATAGCTTCTCTTACAGCCTTAGCGATCTTACCTACGGCATAGGCTCTCCCTATGATATGGGCGGTACTGCCAACGGCAATGTTTACTATAATATTCGGACTGTGGCAGACGCAGCGGAGGAATGGAGAGCGACCTGGGGCGATGTTCCTGAGTACTACGATTACTATGTAGTGGAGAAAAAGGTGCCTGAGGGCTATACGGTAGGTATAACCCGCGAGGATAATGTGTTTATTATTACGCATACCCTTAAGAAGGAAGAAGCTGCACCGGAGCCTACTACAGAGGCGCCTGCGGAGGTCACTTCCGCGCCATCATCTTCAAGACTGCCTGAACCTGAATCCCAAAGCCCTCCTGTAATACAGGAGCCTGTTATACCTGAGAATGAAGAGGCATCTACTGTTGATCCCCTTACCGATCAGTTCGGCTCAGGCGGCAGAACAGGTATGGGTACTACGGGACCAAGCAGACCCGGAAGAGACGGAGAACCTAATGTTCCCGGTCTCCCAAGTACAAGCGGCTCAGGTGACAGAACCGGTGCATCCGGTATTCTTCCTCAGACAGGACAACTTAAGTGGCCTGTGCCTGTTATGGCTACATCAGGCTTACTGTTCTTCCTTGTGGGCTTTATAAGACATAAGGAACAAGAAATTAAGCTGTCAGAAAGTGAAAATCAATAAAAAATAAAACAGGCATATACCTAGGGGTGTATGCCTGTTATACTGTACAAAAATTAAGCGGTGCGACGGCTGCCCGTGACCTTCTTTAATTTTTGTAATATTAATATAAATCTGTAACTATTATTTGTTTACTTGATTTTTTCAAAATTACTTTTACAGTATAAAATTCTGATTATTGTAACAATTTTTGTGCTTTTATCGGGTATATAGAATATGACATAATTATCTACGGGAACACATCTTAATTCTCTGCTTTTCCATGGGTCTTTTGGATATATGGGATATCTTTCGGGCATGGTTTCAAGGCTGTTTATCATGTGTTCAATACGTCGTATCTGATTTGCTGCGGTATCGGGAGATAAAAGTATATCAGCTATATATTTATAAGTCTGCTCAATATCAAATTCTGCTTTTTCGGATATATTTATTGCGTACTTCATAGCTTATACTCCCTGTGAATACGGTCAAAAACTTCACTTGCAGACTTTGTTTTTCCCTCCAGCATATTGTTATAGCCTTTTTCCAATTCGGAATTTAACTCTGCTTCCGACATATTGCTTATATCCTTTAGGGGTGTATAGGCATTAGGTACATTGGCGCTGATATCAAAGGGTATACGTCCCTCTCTTACGGATTGGCGAAGAAATATATTAAAGGCTGTTGTCATATTAAGCCCTAATACTGAGAATAACGCATCTGCCTTGGATTTAAGCTCCTTGTCAATGCGGAAACTTACGTTTGCTAAATCTGACATGGGTATCACTCCTTTCTATACAATTATAACAATATTGTATGCAATAGTCAAGCTGTTTAAACGCAAATGGCATTATATATACACGCTTTTGCAATGGGTTTAGTGGCTAATTGGGTGCAGAGGTGTAAAAAATTTTTGTTTAGGACCTCTCCACCAACCTTCGGTTGGTCCCCCCTTCAGCACTTTTGCTGCGCAAAAGCAAGCCTTCGGCTTGTCGGATAACTTTCCGATGCAAACCCCTGATTAGGGGAGGCTATGTACCGGAAAGCTATGGCAATATCCTAGGTGTTGTTTTTCTAAGTAAATCATTGTACTTGCTGTATTAAATTTGTGTTTAGGTGATAGATGCGACCTCTCCACCATGCTGCGCATGGTCCCCCTCCCCTTGTGAAGGGGAGGTCATTTACCGCAAGGCGGTGGAGAGGTCGAGTTTAACATAATTACAAATCCATAAACTTAAAATCTACAGCGTGAGTAATTGAATTATAGTTCATTATATGATATAATTGAAAATAAATATAAATTGTCCCGAGACAAGGGGAGGTAAATTATGACTGAGAAGGAATTGAGAAAGCTGAAGAGAATAGAGATACTGGAGTTACTGCTGGAGCAGAGCAGGGAAAACGAAAGGCTCAAGGAACAGCTTGCCGAAATGAATAAAAAGCTTGAGGATAAGGAGATCGCCATTAAGGAATCAGGCTCTATTGCTGAGGCGGCGCTTAAGCTCAACGGTATATTTGAGGCAGCGCAGAAAGCAGCCGACCAGTATCTTGAAAATCTGAAAAATCAGACCGATCAAAATAACCAAGGTGATATAGATGGCTAAGGAAAAAGAAAAAAAACAATATGAAATGCCCGGCACTGAGATAGTGGAAAAGGAGCTTAACAGGGAAAAATACCGCAAAAGGTATATGTCTGTAATGAGAAGTACGGTATATGTTCTTATTATAGTTGCCTCTGTAGCCGTTCTTGTGGCTACCCTTTGGCTCCCTGTATTGCAGATATACGGCAGTTCTATGAACCCTACTCTCTTCGACGGTGATATTATGCTTTCACTTAAGGGCAGCGACTACCAGATAGGCGATGTTGTCGCTTTCTACTATAATAACAAAATACTTGTTAAAAGAGTTATTGCAAGCTCAGGTCAGTGGGTGGATATCGACAAAAGCGGTCAGGTATATGTTGACGGTGAGCCTATAGATGAGCCTTATGTAAGCGACCTTGCCCTGGGCGAGTGTGATATAAGGCTTCCTTATCAGGTTCCCGATACAAGAGTTTTCGTTATGGGCGACCACAGGAATGTGTCTATCGACTCACGAAGCAAGGCTGTAGGCTGTATTGCCGATGAACAGATAGTAGGTAAGCTGGTATACAGAATTTGGCCGCTTAAGGACTTCGGCGCCGTTAAGAACATTAAGTATGACGAAAAGACTGAAGCTACTACTCAGCCTGCCCAATAATTATACAGAGTATATTGAAAATGGAATGACGAAATATGAAAACAGATATTTACACTAAAATCTTAATAGTGATACTCTTCATTGGCGTTGCTCTGATCTCTTATCCTTCTATCGCCAACTGGTGGAATACTCTTGGCCAGTCAAAGGCTATAAGCAACTATATGGAACAGGTGTCCAAAATAGACGATACCGAGTATAAGAATATGATCAAGAAGGCTCAGGACTTCAATGCTGCCCTTGCCAAGAAGGGTAGTTATGTGCCTCTTTCCGACGCTGAGAAACAGGAATACAACAGCATCCTTAATATCGGCGCAGGCGGTATTATGGGTTATATCGACATACCTATACTGAGAACTACCCTTGCTGTGTATCACGGTGTAGACGAAAATGTATTACAGGTCGGCGCAGGCCATGTAGAGGGTACTTCTCTGCCTGTAGGCGGTCCCAATACTCACTGCGTTATTTCAGGACACAGGGGTCTTGTGTCTGCAAGGCTTTTTACGGACCTTAACAAGCTTGTGGAGGGCGATACCTTCATGCTCCATATCCTGGACGAAACTCTTACATATGAGGTGGATCAGATACTGACGGTACTTCCAGAGGAGACCCAGGCTATAAATATAATACCCGGCGGCGATTACTGTACTCTTGTTACCTGTACCCCCTACGGTATCAATACCCACAGGCTCCTTATAAGAGGCCACAGGATAGATAATGAGGACGATATCTCTCAGAGAATTTCCGCCGACGCTTTGCAGGTCGATCCCGTACTTGTAGCCCCTGCTATAGCTATCCCTATTATACTTATACTGGTATTATGGATAATTTTTAAATATAGATAGGATTGATGTTGATGAAAAATAAAAAGGGCAATTTTTTAATGACTGTAGGTATTATACTTATGGTCGGCGCCGCAGCGCTTACCGCCTATAATTTGCTTACGGAATATCTGGCGGGCAGACAGTCTGAAGAGGTACTTTATAATATGGATATAAAGCCTGCCGGTGAGGACGATATCCCCTTCTACGAAATATATCCCGATATGCCTATGCCTGTAAAGGTAATAGACGGCAAGGAATACATAGGCAAGCTCTATATTGAAAAGCTTGACAGAGAGCTGCCCATACTTTCCGAGTTCTCCTATGACGGACTAAGGACTGCTCCCTGCCGCTATAAGGGCAGTATATACAAGGACGATATGATAATTGCAGGGCATAACTACAAGACCCACTTTGGCAATTTCAGGAGCCTTACTATAGGCGATAAGGTCACATTTACAGATATGGACGGAAATGTATTTGAGTATACTATTGACGCAGTGGAAAATGTTGACGGCAGGAATATAGAGGGTATGGAGGCAGGCGACTGGGATTTGAGCCTGTTTACCTGTAACTACAGGGGCGATGCCCGTGTTACTATGAGATGTAAAAGAATTATACAGCAAAAAACGGTTGATGCAGAAATGCCTCAACCTTTTTTTATTTAAAAAAAATAAATGTTGAGGATATTTCACCCCAACATTTATTGGCTCTTTGTCAATAGTTGGGGTAACACCAAATTAAGAGCGACCGACCACCTGTTATTTAGTGTAGCAGGTGGTTTTATTTTGTTATGCAAATATATGTAAAATCCTATTTCTGAAACGTCTGAAATTCCTGAATCCGTAAGCGTTGCGTTTAAGCACCTTTATTTTGTTGTTGCTGCCTTCCGTAAAGCCGTTAGTATAGCTACAGTCAAAGGCATTGGTTATACTGTCTATCCACTTTCTCATTGTTCCTGCGCACTTTATAAATCTATCCAGCCCACTGTTTTCGGCTGCCATTATCCATACGGATATTTCTTTTTCGGCTTCTTCTTTGTTTTTGCTTTTCATTATATCATAAAAGTCTTCTTTCAATATATATGCACTGTATAGCTTTTCACTGGCATTAAGCATTGCTGCAACAGCCTGTCTGCTTTCTTCGTTCAATTCCGAATATCGCTTTAAAAGTAAACTTCTTGACCGTTTAAATAGTTTACGTTTTTCTTTTATAAAGCGTTTTTGCTCTTCTTTTCTAACAGCTTCAAATGCCCATGTTACTTGTCTTACAAAATGATACTTATCAGTTATGTATACAGCCTTTTTAAAATATGTTTTTGCTATATTGGCATAGGGTACCCACATATCGCTTACAAAATACTTTGTGTTTTTTCTTTCACATGGCTTAAAATAATCAACAAGATAGTTCTCATATCTGACAGGAAGTATATCTATAACTTTTTTGTTCTTTATATCTGTTATTATACATTGATATTTCTCGCCACCGGTATTCCCTTTGAATTCATCTATTCCGATCACTTCGGGAAGTTCAGGCTTTGTATAGTTTACGTTATCAAATATGCGGATCACTGTTGATACGGATACATTCATTTCTTTTGCTGTATGGGTATATGAAGAAACATCCTTAAGCTTTTCTATTATCAAATATATAAGCCTTTTTGTCATTCTTTGGTACTTGGACAAAAAAGGTATTTTTTCTGTGAATCTTTTATTACAATGAGTACATACATATCTTCTTTTTCTTATAACTATATAAATCTCATACCCAAATGCAGAAATATCCTTTATTTCCTGAGTCCTGTAATCATGGACTTTAGATGTCATATGCCCGCAGCATGGACATTTATGCTCTTTTAGCTCCATTTGACCGTATATTTTCCTGCAATTTTTATAATCATTAACTTTTTTTACACAAAACCCTTTTAAATTTATTATTTTGCTGATATAATTAATTGAGGACATTTTTCAAACACACTCCTTTATAATGGTTTGGTCACTTTATTATAAGGTGTTTTTGGATATTTGTCCTCTTTTTTTGTAAAAAAAATAAATGTTGAGGTTCTTTACACCCCAACATTTATTATAGAGCCCATTTATTGTAGAATTTATTATCAGCTTCTAAGCTGCGCCTCTAATTTTTCCTCAAGCTCTGCCAGTATCTTCCTGACAGGCGCGTTTACTTCTTCATCCGTAAGAGTTCTGTCCTCGGCGCGGAAGGAAATATTGTAGGCTACGGATTTATAGCCCTCGGGTATCTGCTTGCCCTTGAATACATCAAAAAGCTGTATACTTTCAAGAAGCTTGCCGCCCTTTGCCTTTATTATGTCCTCGATATCCTTTACAATAACACTGTCCTTGACCAAAAGGGCAATATCTCTTGTGGTAGCGGGATATTTGGGAAGGGCTTTGTATTCTCTGTCAAAGGTAGCATATTCCGCAAGCTTTTCAAAGTTTACCACTGCGATATAGGTCTTTGCGCCTATATTGTATGCTGCAGCAATAGACGGATGTATCTCGCCTACATAACCTATGCTCTCGCCGTCCAGGGAAATGTCCGCCAGTCTGCCGGGATGCATAAATGGTATGTCGCTCTTCGGAGCATATGCTATTTTGTCCCTTATGCCAAGTACCGTGAACAGTTCCTCCGTAACACCCTTTATACCGTAGAAGTCTATATTGCCGTACATACCTATTGTCAGCATACGAATCTCATCGGGCAGTTCTGTAAGGGGAAGCGTCTTTGGTATATATACCTTGCCTATTTCAAAGAGATAGGCACTTTCGTTCCTTCTGTTGTAGTTGGTGGAAAGTGAGTTGAGCATACCGTTTAATGTAACCGTCCTCATTATGCTGAAATCCTCGCCTAAAGGATTTGAAATAGTAACGGTATTCCTCAGCGGGCTGTCGGCAGGTATATTCAGCTTGTCAAATACCTTTGGTGATTCAAAGCTGAAACACTTTGCCTCGCTTATGCCAAGGCTCAGCATAGTATCGATCACCTTGTCCTCCACTATCTGGGAATGTGACTTCTTGCCTACCGTAGGAGTACCTGCGGCAAGGGTGGTCTCTATATTGTCATAGCCATAAAATCTAGCTATTTCTTCGGCAAGGTCTGCCTCTGACACAAGATCGGGTCTGAAGGTAGGTATCTTGGCAATTTTGCCGTCTGCCTCTACCTCTACAAGCTTAAAGAGGTCGATCATTTCCTGCTCTGTAAGCTTAGTGCCTAAAAGGGCATTTATGCTGTCTGTTGAGTATTCGACGCTCCAGCTTTCTCTTTTGTTGGGATAGCAGTCTACCATACCCTTGCATACCTCGCCGCAGCCCAGCATCTCTACAAGCTGTACGGCTCTGTTTACTGCGTCAAGGGGAAGATTGGGGTCAAGTCCCTTTTCATACTTGGCGGACGCATCTGTTCTCAGACCTACCTTCTTAGCCGTGATCCTTACGCTGGGGCCGTTGAAGTTGGCTGACTCGAAGAGTATAGCTCTTGCGCCCTCTGTTATCTTTGAGTTTTCGCCGCCCATTACTCCCGCTATGGCAACGGCCTTGTTGCAGTCGGAAATAACAAGCATAGACGGATCGAGGGCTCTCTCCTGTCCGTCAAGAGTAGTTATCTTTTCGCCTTCCTTGGCATTTCTTACTATTATCTTGTGTTCATCTATGGTATCGATGTCAAAGGCGTGCATGGGCTGACCCATTTCAAGCATTACATAGTTTGTTATATCAACTATGTTGTTTATAGGTCTTACACCTGAGGCTGTAAGCCTGTGCCTTAACCAAAGGGGAGATGGACCTATCTTGACATTCTTTACCGCTCTTGCAATATATCTGGGGCAAAGCTCGGGATTCTGTATTTCTACCTTTATCATATCCGCTGTGTTTTCATCACCCTTTTCCTCTACCTTTATTTCAGGGTACTTAAAGGGCTTTCTGTAGGTAGCGGCAGCCTCTCTTGCAAGACCTATAATGCTGAAACAGTCGGGTCTGTTGGAGGTGATCTCAAACTCTACAACATCGTCCTCCATTTCAAGAAGCTTCTTTACATCTGCGCCTAAAGGCACCTCATCCTTAAAAATATAGATACCGTAGTCGGGAGCCTCGGGATAGTCGTTAGTTGTAAAGCCAAGCTCCTCTATGGAGCACATCATACCGTTAGACTCTATACCTCTCAGCTTGCCTTTCTTTATTTTCTCAAGGCCTGTGCCGTGATATACTGTAGCGCCTACAAGAGCAACGGGAACGATTGCGCCTACATATAGGTTAGGCGCGCCTGTCACTATCTGTAATGGTTCGCCGCTGCCGATGTCCACCTTAGTAACAACAAGCTTATCAGCATCGGGATGCTTTTCTATTTCCAGCACCTTGCCTGTTACAACATTGGTAATATCCTTGGCAAGAGTTGTCACAGACTCTACCTTAGAGCCTGAAAGTGTGATCTTATCTATAAAATCCTGAGTAGTTGTATCTAAATCCACATACTCGGATAACCACTTCATAGGTAAATCCATTATTCAAAACCTCCTTAGAACTGCTTTAAAAATCTTGTATCATTCTCAAACAACAATCTCAGGTCTGAAATAGCGTATTTCTGCATAGCTACTCTTTCAAGACCCATACCAAAGGCAAAGCCTGAATATACCTTAGGGTCTATGCCGCACATTTCAAGTACCTTTGGGTGTACCATACCGCAGCCAAGCACCTCTATCCAGCCGCTGTCCTTACATACGCGGCAGCCCTTGCCTCCGCAGGCAAAGCAGGAGGCATCCATTTCTGCACTGGGCTCGGTAAACGGGAAGTGATGAGGTCTGAAACGCACCTTTGTATCCTCGCCGAAAAGACCCTTTGCAAACTCAGCCAGCGCGCCCTTAAGGTCGCCCATGGTTATGCCCTTGTCTATTACAAGACCTTCAAGCTGGTGGAAAATAGGAGAGTGGGTAGCGTCTACCTCGTCTGCTCTGTAAACTCTGCCCGGAGCAATTATCCTGATAGGCGGTTTCTTGTTTTCCATAACTCTTACCTGCATAGGTGATGTCTGTGTTCTCAGAAGGAAATCTCCTATGCCGTTTACATAGAAGGTATCCTGCTCATCTCTTGCAGGGTGATCCTTTGGAATGTTAAGAGCCTCAAAGTTGTAGTAGGCAGTCTCTACCTCGGGGCCCTCAGCTATTTCATAGCCCATACCTATAAATATGTTCTTAATATTGTCTATTACCTGAGTCATAGGATGTCTGTGACCAAGCTCCGTTACCTTGCCCGGCATAGTGACGTCTATAGTCTCTGCCTTAAGCTTTGCCTCCTGTGCCTTTGCGGCAAGAGAGGTTTTCATAGCGTCAAGCTTTTTCTCTATGTCTGCTCTTACCTCGTTGGCAAGCTGACCTATAACAGGCCTTTCCTCCTTGGAAAGGGCGCCCATACCCTTTAAAATGGCTGTAAGCTCGCCTTTTTTGCCAAGAAATTCAACTCTTAGATCCTCCAATGCTTTAAGGTCTGCGGCATCATTCAGCTTTTGAATGGCCTTATCCCTTATCTGAGATAATTTCTCCTTCATTTTTAAACTCCTTTCAAATTTATGCAATAAAAAAATCCCTTTAGCAAGGGACGACAAATAACCGTGGTACCACCCAAATTCCTGAAAAAACAGGCGCTCATTACGAGGAATAACGACCTCAGCCGGACCCTCCTACTCTCGGTTCAGAAGGTCAACTCCGATGGGAACTTCAATACAGCTTTATTTAAAGACTGCTTACAGCCGACGACAGCCTATCTCTGCTAAAACCACTGTATTTACTTTCATCTTCACAGTTATTAACACTATCTAACAGTATAACAATTTAGAATAATATTGTCAAGAGTTTTGGCATAAATTATATATATTAGATAATATATGCGGGGGTAACGATATGTGTGGAATTTCGGGATTCTGTTCCTTTGATACGGACTTTACGTCAAGGTATGATTACTGGAAAAATATACTTGTAAAAATGAGAGAGGCAATATACAGGAGGGGAAACGATACAACAGGGGAATACCTTGACAAAAACATAGGCTTAAGTCAGACAAGGCTTACAATAAGGGATCTGTACAGCGGCAATCAGCCTATTATAAGGACGATGAGGGGTACGGAATATGTCATAATATACAATGGTGAGATATACAATACAGAGCCGCTTAAGGCAGACCTTATTTCAAAAGGCTATGTATTTGAGACCACAACGGATACGGAGGTGATACTGTATGCCTATATTGAATACGGCGCAGACTCCGTGAATATGCTCAACGGCATTTTTGCCTATGCCATATGGGACAGCGGCGAAAAAAGGCTGTATCTTTTCAGGGACAGAAGCGGCATAAAACCTCTGTTCTATACTATAAAATACAATACTATAGTATTTGGCTCAGAGATAAAGGCATTATTTGAGCATCCCAATATTTCTCCGGAGATAGACAAAAATTCGCTAAGGGAAATTTTTGGCATAGGTCCTGCCCGTACTGAGGGTATAGGTGTGTTCAGAGATGTATATGAGATAAAGTACGGTCACTATGGCGTATACGATATAAACGGGTTCAGACAGGTGAAATACTGGCAGCTGGAGTCCCGTGAACACAACAAGAGCTATGAGGAGACCGTAGATGATGTGAAATATCTTGTAAGGACAGCCGTGGAGTATCAAATGGTTTCCGATGTACCTGTGTGCAGCTTTTTATCAGGCGGTGTAGACTCCTGTATTGTTACGGCGGTAGCCGCCGATTATCTGAACAAACAGAGCAAGACCTTCAATACCTTTTCCTTCGACTTTACGGGAAATGATATATATTTTAAGTCCAATTCCTTCCAGCCCGAACAGGATAGACCGTATGTAGACAAAATGCTTAATGTATTTGATGTGAACCATACCTATCTGGAATGTAATGAGGAGGAGCTTGCCGACTATCTCTATACCTCTGTAGATGCCAAGGATCTGCCGGGTATGGCGGATGTAGATGCCTCTATGCTATATTTCTGCCGCCTTGTAAAGCAGCATAACAAGGTGACACTTACGGGAGAATGCGCCGATGAGATATTCGGGGGCTATCCCTGGTTCCATAGAGAGGACTTTATAAAGGCTGATACATTCCCATGGTCAGTAAACATTGAGCCAAGGATCGATATACTCAATACCGAAACGGCAGATATGCTCAATTTAAAGGAATATGTTGCCATGAGGTATAGGAAATCCCTTAAGGAAGTGCCTTATTTAGAGGGTGAAGACGCTACGGAAAGGCGAAGAAGAGAAATATCATATCTCAATTTAAAGTGGTTTATGACAACGCTTTTGGACAGAATGGACAGAGCCTCTATGTATTCCGGTCTGGAGGCAAGAGTACCCTATGCCGACCATAGGATAATTGAGTATATGTGGAACGTACCCTGGAAATACAAGTGTCACAACGGCATTGTAAAGGGACTTCTGCGTGACAGTGCAAAGGGACTGCTGCCCGATGAAATACTTTACAGAAAAAAATCCCCTTATCCTAAGACCTATAATCCTGCCTATGAAAGGATATTAAAGGAAAGGGTAGGGGATATTTTAGGCAACAACAATTCACCTGTAATGCAGTTTCTTGATAAGGACTATGTTACTAAGCTTATAACAAGCACATCCGATTACGGCAAGCCGTGGTTCGGTCAGCTTATGGCTGCACCTCAGATGATGGCTTATATCATACAGGTGAATTACTGGATGGAGAAGTTTGGGTTGTAAATTGTTGTTTAACTTATTGAATAATAAGCTAAACATTCTTTTTGCTTTAAAAAGCATAAGAAATTTTTTATTTACTTTTTTTTAAAAAAAGTAACAAAAAACATGGGAACCTTCCGATGGTTCCCATCCCCTGGTTGCTTGGGCGAGCAGTATCACGAAGTGATACGACCAGCCCTCCGAACGGCTTTTGGGGTACAAAGTTATATCATTCCGTAATTACTGACCCCAAAAGAGGCAAAACTCCCGCTTTAGCCACGCTGCGGCTGCGGGAGGAAAAAATTCATAGGAAAAGTTACCTATAAAGCGGGAAACCGCAGATCTCTCAAGATTTTCGGGGGTCCAGGACCCCCGAAAATCGGTGTTTTTTATTTGATACGAATTGTGTATATAAGTAAGGATTGTTGCATTAAATTTTTGTTTATAGCAATAGGTTCGACCTCTCAGTCAGCCCCGCTCGCAGTTATTTTTATATAAGCTTTTGCCGCGGCTGACAGCTCCCCTGATTAGGGGAGCCTTAGGTGGGCGCTTTGCAAAAGCCCTTATTTACTTAGAAAAAGCAATACCTAATCGACTGCCATA